>NZ_JAGGMS010000001.1:6126500-6427166 GCF_017875555.1 Amycolatopsis magusensis
TTCCTGGCGAGCCGACGTGGTGGTGTGCGACGAAGCCGACTTCGGCGCGGTGGTCGCCGCGGAAAGCCTCGGCCTGCCGCACGCCACCGTGCTGGTCATCGCCGCCGGTTCCCTGATCCGGCCCGGCCTGGTCGGTGAGCCGCTCGACGAACTGCGGGCCCGCCACGGGCTCGGCCCGGACCCGGAGATGGCGATGCTGGGCAGGCACCTCGTGCTCTCCCCGTTCCCGCCCAGCTACCGCGACCCGGCGTTCCCGCTGCCGCCGACCGCGCGGTCGCTCACCTTCGACCCCGTGGTCCCCGACGTGCCCGCCCCCGACTGGCTGCGCACCGACGCACCCACGATCTACTTCACCCTCGGGACCGTGTTCAACACCGAATCCGGCGACCTGTTCCACCGCGTGCTCACCGGACTGCGCGAACTGCCGCTCAACGTGGTGATGACCGTCGGCCCCCACATCGACCCCGACGAGTTCGGGCCCCAGCCGGACTCGGTGCGGATCGAGCGGTACATCCCCCAGGCGAGCCTGCTGCCGTGGTGCACGGCGATGGTGTCCCACGGCGGATCGGGCAGCGTGCTCGGCGCGCTCGCCCACGGGATGCCGATGGTGCTGCTGCCGATGGGCGCCGACCAGCCGCACAACGCCGAACGCTGTGCCCAGCTCGGGGTGGCCAGAGTGCTCGACGTGATGACCGCGTCCCCGGCCGAGATCGCCGCCGCGACCGAGGACGTCCTGCACGAAGACGGCTACCGCCAGGCGGCCGGGATCCTGCGCGAGGAGATCGCCGGCCTGCCCGACGCCACCCACGCCGTCCGGTTACTGGAGGACCTGGTGCGGGCTCAGTAGTAGCCCTCGACCGGGACCCGGGCCTCCTCGTAGAGCGCGGGGCCTTCCTGCGGCACGGGCGCGAACCCGCCACCGGGCTTGAGGCCGAGCAGTTGTTCGTTGGACAGCGCGAAAACCACCCGGCCCAGCCCCGACCGCTCGAGGGCACCCGCGCACATGCCACACGGCTGGCAACTGGTGTACAGGGTGGTCTTCGCCGCGGTCTCCGCGTCCAGGTTCTGCGCCGCCCACCGCGCCAGCTTCAGCTCCGGGTGGGCGGTGATGTCGCCGTCGGTCAGCGAGGTGTTGTGGTCCTCGGCGAGCACGGTGCCGTCCGGCCCGGCCAGCAGCGAGCCGAACGGCGGGTTGCCGCCCTCGCGGGCCTTCGCCGCGAGGCCGATCGCGCGGCGCAGCAGTTCTTCTTCGGTCATCGGGTCAGCTCCCAGTTGTCGGCCACGGCCGCGAGCGCGTGCCAGGCGGTCTGCGGGTGGCGGGTCTCCTCAGGATCGCCGCCGAACGGGTCCAGCACCACGGTTTCGGCACCTAGGCGCCGCAACTCTTCGAGATCGCCGACGATCTGCTCGATCGTGCCCTCGCCCGCCAGCCGCTCGGGACCCTCGATCGGGGCGTCGGTCAGGCGCAGGATGATGCGCGGCGCGAACGCGGGCGCCGGACGGCCTTCCGCCGCGGCGGCCTCACCCAGCCTCACCAGCCCGTCGCGCAACCACGGGATCGTGTTCCGCAGCGGGTGCCAGGCGTCGCCCAGGCGCGCGGCCCGCCGGATGCCGGCGTCGCTGTTTCCGCCGATCCACAGCGGGATCTGCTCGGTGCGGTAGTCCTCTTTGTTCTCCCACGCCTCGCGCATCGCCCGCAGGTAGTCGTCGGTGAGCTTCCCGCGCCGCTCGTAGGGCACGTCCAGCGCCGCGAACTCCTGCCGCGCCCAGCCGACCGCCATGCCCAGCACCAGGCGGCCGCCGCTGAACTCGTTGAGGTTGGCGGCCATCCGCGCGGTCAGCAGCGGGTGCCGGTACGGCGCCAGCAGGACTGTGGTGCCCAGCCGCACGCGGCTGGTCAGGCCCGCCAGCCACGACAACGTGGTGAACGGCTCGTAGAACGGCGGGGGGTACTGCTCGGCCACGTCGGGGGTGACCACCAGGTGGTCGGAGACCATCAGCAGGTCGTAACCGAGGCCCTCGACCAGCTGCGCCCAGGCGCGCAGCTGACCGGGATCGGTACCCGGGCCGAAATTGGGGACATTGACACCTATTCGCACGGGCTCAAGGCTAGGAGCGCGACCCACGAACGGGGAAGAGGATCTTCACGCCGTATCGCGGCCCTCGCCGTGGATCTGCCGGTATCTTCGGCCGGTGACCGAGAATCTCGACGCGACCGACTGGGCCATCCTGATCGAAGTCCAGCAGGACGGCCGGATCCCGCTCACCGAACTGGGCAAGCGGGTCAACCTCAGCGCGTCGGCGACCACCGAGCGGGTGAAGCGGCTCGAAGCGGCGGGCGTGATCACCGGCTACCGCGCCACCGTCGACCTCGGCAAGGCGGGTTACCCCGTGCTCGCGGTCGTCCGGCTGAAGTACCCCGGCAGCAAGCACGGCCCGCTGCACAAACTGCTCGGCGAGCGCATGGAAATCCTCGAATGCCTGCGCACCACCGGCGACGACTGCTACACGCTCAAGGTCGCCGCCGGTTCGATGGCCCACCTCGAACGGCTCATCGACGACCTGGCGCAGTTCGGCAGCACCACCACCAACGTGGTCTACAGCCAGACCCTGCCCTACCGCGGACCCCAGGCACCGCCGGGTGTCGATCCGGGCTGAGCCCGCTCGTGTAGGGGGTGAGAACCAACACGAGGAGGAACCCGTGCAGCAGTACCTGCTCAACATCCAGCAGCCCGTCGGCGACCCGCCACCGCCCGAGGTGCTGGAACCGATCATGCGCGAACTGACCGCGCTCAACGACGAGATGCGCGCCGCGGGGGTGTGGGTGTTCGCCGGCGGGCTGCACGACCCGGACGCGTCCTCGGTGGTCCGCGTCAAGGACGGCGAAGTGGTGGTGACCGACGGGCCCTACGTCGAAGGCAAGGAGCACGTCGGCGGGTTCACCGTCCTGCGCGCCGCCGACCTCGACGAGGCCCTGAAGTGGGCGGGCAGGCTGACGCGGGTCCTCGGGTTGCCGATCGAGGTCCGGCCTTTCCACGACCGGGCCTGATGCACGCGGAGATCGAGCGGGTCTTCCGCGAGGAGTACGGCCGCGCCGTCGCCGTGCTGGTCCGCTTCTTCGGCGACATCGACCTCGCCGAGGAAGCGGTCCAGGACGCGTTCGGCGAGGCCGTGCGCCGCTGGCCATCGGCCGGGCTCCCGCCGAGCCCGGCGGGCTGGATCATCACCACCGCCCGCAACCGCGGGATCGACCGCCACCGCCGCGAAGCCACCCGCGAGTACCGGCACGCCGAGGCGGTGCGCCTCGGCAGGCTGCACGCCGGCGAGGAACCACCGGAGGAGGGACCCGTGCGCGACGACCGGCTGCGCCTGATCTTCACCTGCTGCCACCCGTCGCTGGCCGTCCCGGCGCAGGTGGCGCTCACCCTGCGCCTGCTCGGCGGGCTCACCACCACCGAGATCGCCCACGCCTTCCTGGTGCCCGAGCCGACCATGGCGCAGCGGCTGGTCCGCGCCAAGGGCAAGATCCGCAAGGCGGGCATCCCGTATCGCGTGCCCCACGAGGCCGACCTGCCCGCCCGGCTGCGTGCCGTGCTCACCGTGGTCTACCTGATCTTCAACGAGGGCTACTCGGCCAGCTCCGGCGACCGGCTCGTCCGCGAGGACCTGTGCGCGGAGGCGGTGCGGCTGGGCAGGCTGCTGGCCGAGCTGATGCCGGACGAACCCGAGGTGCTGGGCCTGCTCGCGCTGATGCTGCTGACCGAGTCACGACGGCCCGCACGCACCACGACCGGCGGTGACCTGGTGCTGCTCGCCGACCAGGACCGCGGCCGCTGGGACCGCGCGCTGATCGACGAAGGCCAGAACCTCGTCCGCCGGTGCCTGCGCCGCAACCGGCCAGGGCCCTACCAGCTCCAGGCCGCGATCAACGCCGTGCACAGCGACGCGCCCACCGCCGCGGACACCGACTGGGCCCAGATAGTCCAGCTCTACGACCAGCTCCTGGCGCTCAGCCCGGGCCCGGTGGTGGCATTGAACCGGGCGATCGCGGTCGCCGAGCGCTCCGGCCCGGCCACCGCACTGTCCCTTGTGGACGAACTCGACCTGGGTGCCTACTACCTGTTCCACGCCGTGCGCGCCGATTTGCTGCGACGGCTCGGCCGCCGCGCGGAGGCCGCCGAAGCTTACGACCGGGCGCTCTCGCTGACGGAGAACGCCGCCGAGCGACGGCTGCTGACCCAGCGGCGGGCCGCACTCACTTGAGCAGCCCGGCCTCGTGCAGGTGGTCGAAGACCAGGCGGCCGACGGGGGAGAGGCGGTCACGATCGGCGTAGGTCAGCCAGCCGATCTCCTCGACCTCCTGGCTGGCGCGCAGCGTGCCCTCGTAGTCGGCGGTGTAGCAGGTCATCCGCACCTCGGTCCCGGCGCTCTTGCCGTGGGCCTGCGCGCTGAAGGTGCCCGCCGCGGCGACGCTGCCGGGCACGATGGTGACCGCCAGTTCCTCTTCGATCTCCCGGACCAGGGTCTGCAGATCGGTCTCGCCGGGGTCGCGCTTGCCGCCGGGCAGGTAGTAGGTGTCCTTGCCGCGCGAGCGGGCGCCGAGGATCCTGCCGTCGCGCAGGTGGATCCAGGCGATCTTGTCGATGGTCATCGGGCTCCCCGCCTTGTCTTCGAGATAACGCCGTTCGGGCTCGCTGAGCGTGCGCGCCGCCGCGAGACGGTAGTGCTCCCGCGCGGCGTCGTGCGCACCGGCCAGCTCGAGCAGGTGCGCGCGGACCGCGGCCAGCCGGTGGTGCCCGGCCAGCGCCGGTTCCGCCTCGGCTTCGGCCAGCCGCTCCAGCGCCGCCCGCGGGCCGTGGACCATGGCGAACGCGACCAGCCGGTTGAGCGTGACCATCGGGCCGGGCGCGAGGGTGTGCAGCAAGCCGTACAGGGTCAGGATCTGCGGCCAGTCGGTGTCCTCGGCACGGGCGGCTTCCCCGTGCACGGCGGCGATCGAGGCCTGCAGCTGGTACGGCCCGATCGGCGCGGACGCCAGCGCGTGGGTGAGCAGTTCGGTGCCTTCGGCGAGCATGCTCGACGACCAGAGCGTGCGGTCCTGCTCGGCGAGCGGGACCAGGGCGCCGTCGGCGCGGGTGCGGGCCGGGCGGCGCGCGTCGGTGAGCAGCATCAGCGCCAGCAGACCGGCGACCTCGCCGTCGCCGGGCAGGCTCGCGTGGAGCTGCCGGGTCAGGCGGATCGCCTCGGCGGTGAGGTCCACGCGGTGCAGTTCGGCGCCGGAACTGGCGGTGTGGCCTTCGGTGAAGATCAGGTAGAGCACGCCGAGCACGGAGGCGAGCCGCTCGGCCCGTTCCCCCTCCGGCGGCATCTTGAACTGGGCGCCACCCGCCTTGATCTGCTTCTTGGCGCGGCTGATGCGCTGGCCCACCGTCGATTCCGGGACCAGGAACGCCCGCGCGATCTCCGCGGTGGTCAGCCCGCCGACCGCCCGCAGGGTCAGCGCCACCTGCGAGACCGGGGTCAGCGACGGGTGACAGCACAGGAACAGCAGGGTCAGCGTGTCGTCGGCATCAGGCACCACGACCGGATCGGCCGGGGTCCGCGCGAACACCGTCTCCTCACGACGGCGGCGCGCGGTGTCGCTGCGCCACTGCTCGGTCCACCGGCGGGAGGCGACGGTGATCAGCCAGCCCACCGGATTCGACGGCACACCCTGCTCCGGCCACTGCAACGCGGCCGCGAGCAAGGCCTCCTGGACCGCGTCCTCGCAGGTGTCGAACCCGCCGTGGTGGCGGACCAGCGCGCCCAGCACCCGCGGCGCCAGCTCACGCAGCAGGTCCTCGATCATGCCATCCCGGGCATGGCCAGCACCGGACGCACTTCGACCAGGCCGAACGCGGCTTCGGGCACCTTGGCGGCGATCTCCACCGCGCGCTGCTCGTCGGCGCAGTCGACCAGGTAGAACCCGGCCAGCTGCTCCTTGACCTCGGCGAACGGGCCGTCGGTGGTGATCGCCCTGCCGTCGCGCGCCAGCACCCGGGTGGTGCGCACCTGGTCGAGCGGCTCGGTGACGACCAGCTCGCCCGAGGCGGTGAGTTCGCGGTTGAGCGCCTCGTACGCGCTCCACCCCTCGGCCCGCTCGTCGGCGGAGAACGCTTGCCACAGCTCACGGGATTCCGGGTTGCTGTAGATCAGGATCAGGTACTTCACGAGCCGAGTCTGCCAGTTCGCGGACCGAAGCCGGTCCTCGCCCGCGAGCGCGGGTCGTCCACGAGGTCGCCGCTGTGCAGCACGCCGTCCATCGCCCGGCCCCGCCACCGCGCCGTCGAGTCGTACAACGCGGTGCTGGTGTCCACTTCGGACACCAGCACCCCCGCCCGGTTGCGGGGCAGGCGCCCGGTGATGATGCCGTCCGCGCGCACGAAGAACGCACCCCAGCAGCTCTCCGGCGCCGAGGAGTTCGGGCAGCTGATCCAGACGTGGTTGGCCGCGGCCGCGGCGATCATCGACGGCGGCATGGTGGCCGCGGGATAGGGCCGGTCCGCCAGCTCGCCCGCCGGGACGTTGCCCGCGTGGTAGGAGTGGAAGACCAGCTCGACGCCCTCCCGCCGGTATTCGCGGTACAGCTCGGGAAACCGGTACTCGTAGCAGATCAACGCTCCACAGCGGACCCCGTCGATGGTGAACACGCTCCGGTGGTCGCCGGGGGAGTAGTGCGCCAGATCCACCGAAGCGCAGAACCGCTTGTCGTAGCGGTCGACCAGCTCGCCCGCGTCGTCGATGAGGTACAGGCTGTTGTGCGGCTTGTTGCCCTCGCTCAACCGGTGGGCCGACCCGAGAACCACCCACATCCGCAGTTCCGCGGCCAGCTCCCCGATCCGGCCGACCGCGTCCTCCAGCGCGGGCCAGTCGAATCCGTCGTGACTCTCGAAATCGGCGACCGCGTAACCGGACAGCGCGCATTCCGGGAAGTGCGCCACCCGCGCGCCCCGCTGACGCGCGGTCCGCATCTGCCGCCGGACGTAGCCGGTGTTGCGCGCGATATCCGCGCTCACCGGGAACTGGCAGGTCGCCACCTTGAGTTTCGGCACCATCGGAGAATCACAGCCGGGCCCCGGCACGGGCAACCGAGTTGTGGGAGACCAACTTCCGGTTGTTTGAGCCGCGCGCGGCGGCTTGCTTGGATCACCGCGTGCGGGAGCGACTGGGGCGGCGGTTCGGGTGGTTGTGGGCGGCGTACGCGGTCAGCACCTTCGGCACCCGGTTCGCGCTCAACGCCTTCACCCTGATCGCCATCGTCGCGCTGGAAGCCGGCCCGGCCGAGGTTTCGCTGCTCGCCGCGGCGGGCCTGGTGGCGGGCGCGGTGGTGGCGCTCCCGCTCGGCCCGTGGGTGGAGTTCCGCCGCAAACGCCCGGTGATGATCGGCATGGACCTCATCCGGTTCGCGGCCATGCTGAGCGTGCCCGCCGCCTACCTCGCCGGCCGGCTGAGTTTCGCCCAGCTGCTGGTCGTTTCCGTGGTCTCCGCCGCGGCCGACATCACCTTCCAGGCCGCGAGCGGCGCCTACCTCAAGGCCCTGCTGCCCCCGGCGGACCTGCTGGTGGCCAACGGGCGGTTCGAGTCCACGAACTGGACCGCCACCGTGCTCGGGCCCCCGCTCGGCGCGGCCGCGATCGGCTGGTTCGGCCCGGTCGCCGCGGTCCTGGGCAACGCGGCGGGCTACCTGCTCTCGGCGCTGGGCATCCGCGCGATCGGTGGCGGCGAACCACCGCCCGCGCGCACCGGCGGTCCACCGCGTGGCAGAGACCTGGTCGAAGGCTGGCGGTTCATCCTGACCCACCTCAAGCTGCGGCGGTTGTTCGTCGACACGGTCCTGGTCAACGGCCTGATCCTGGCGCCGCAGCCGGTGCTGGCCGTGCTGATGCTCGGCGAACTCGGCTTCGCGCCGTGGCAGTACAGCCTCGCGTTCGCCGTGCCCTGCGTCGGCGGCCTGCTCGGCTCGCGGCTCTCCCGCAGGCTCGTCGCGCGCTTCGGGCACGACCGGGTCCTGCGCACCGCGGGCCTGCTGCGCGTGTGCTGGCCCGTCGGGCTCGCGTTCGTCCACCCCGGACCCACCGGCCTGCTGCTGGTCATCGTGGTCGAACTGGGGCTGATCACCTCGATGGGCGTGTTCAACCCGGTGTTCGCCACCTACCGGCTCGGCCAGGTCCCGGCGGACCGGGTGATGCGCACCCTGTCGGCGTGGTCGGTCACCGCCAAGATCACCACCGCCGCGCTGACCGCGCTGTGGGGCGCCCTCGCCGCGGCCACCGGCCCGCGCACCGCCCTCGCCCTCGCGGGCCTGCTCATCCTGGCCACACCGGCCATCGCGCGCCGCGCCGCCCGCCACCGACCCCGTGCGCCAAGATCATCGTGCCCGGCAGGACGTATTCGACGGTGACGTCCGGTTCGAGCAGTGCGCGGCACTGGCCGGGCACCGAAGTCGGCATCGGCATGAACCCTCCCCTGGGTGTGCCGCTCCCAGGATAGGCGCGGCCTTCTCGCGTCACCGCGGTTTCGCCACGCTAAGTGCATGGACGACTTCGAAACCGTGGCGACGGCACACGCGCACTGGTTGCGGGGCTGGGATCGCGAACACGGCGACCCGCCCTTCGACTTCCGCAAGGTGCAGGGCGAGTTCTACGACTGGACCGCGCAGGACCTGCTGCTCTACGACGACGCCGATCCCGCGCACCGGGTGGCGCGCAGCGCCGAGGAGTACCGCTCGTGGTGGGAGCCGGTGTTCAGCGGGCTCGCCGCCGCCTACCACGAACTCGCCGACGGACCGCACGTGCTGGTGTCCGGCGACCTCGCCACCTCACGCCTGATCTTCATCGCCCGCCTGGTGGCCGCCGACGCGACCGAAACCGTCCTGCGGGCCACGAGTTCCCTGGTGTGGCGGCGCCGGCCCGACGGCTGGCGGATCGCGTGGGACCACACCTCGTCGGTCGAGGTCAGTGAGCCGGCTTGACGTAGCGGGCGATGACCTGCCTGAGCGGACCCGGGACGAACCGGCGGGCGCGCCAGAGCTGGCGCGTGCCGAAGCCGGGGAAGACGAACAGCGGCGCACCCGGGTCCGCGATGGCACGGTCGACCGCGTCCAGCACAGCGCCGGGCTCGGCGCCCGCGCGATCGCCGAGCACCCCGGGATCAGCGGCCCGGACCCCGGCGGCCAGCGGCGTTTCCACATGGTCCGGGCACGCGCACAGCACCCGCACGCCGGTGCCCGCGGTCTCCATGGCGAGCACCTCGCAGTAGGCGTGCACCGCGCCCTTCGACGCCGAGTAGGCGGCGAGCCGGGGCGAGGGCAGCCAGCCGGCGAGCGAGCCGAACACGACCACCGTGCCGCGCCCGGCGTCGATCATCGGCGGCACCACGGCGCGAGCCAGGTGCACGGTGCCGAGGTAATTGGTGTCGAGCACCCGGCGCAGCTCGTCCAATGGCTGGTCCAGCGCGCGGCCGATCCGGCAGAGCCCGGCGGCGTGGATGACCAGGTCGATCGGGCCGAGTTCCGCCGACGCCGACGCGACCGCTTCCCGGACCGCGCTCTCGTCCGCGACATCGCACTGATAGCCGCGCATTGCGGGTGCCCGCCACGCGGTGGCGGCGAGGTTGCCGCCGTCGATGTCCAGGGCCGCCACCGGCCTGCCCGCCGCGGCCAGGCGCAGGGCGGCCAGCCTGCCCAGGCCGCTGGCCGCGCCGGTGACCAGCGCCGTGCCGGTCACCGCACGACCTCCGCCTCGCCGAAGGTCATCCGCATCCGGCCGATGACGTTGGCGGACAACGCACGCCTGGGCAGCCCGATGGAGCGGAGTTCGGCAGCGATCGGATGGTCGCCGAGCCGGACCTCGGCGCCGCCCGGACGGGCCCGCACCCCGGACGCCCGCAGTTCCCAAGGCGTCCGCCGGAGCACGCCGTCCAGGCAGGTGTAGGCGTCGATGGAGGTGGCCGCGGCGCCACTGGGCACCGGAACACCGGGCTTGACCAGCAACCCCATGGCGAACCGCCCGTCCGCCCGCACCACGCAGCTCTTCGTGCGCCCGGCCAGCCGCAGCTCGATGTCGGTCATCTCCTTCGGGAAGCCCCAGATGGTGCGGCCCGCTTCGAGCGTGAACGGCTGGTTGACCGGCAGCCAGTGGATGAACGCGCCGAACCCGCGTCCGGCGGGGGAGCGGATGAGGTAGGCCACGCCGAACTCGTGGTACGGCCCCAGATCGCCGTCGAGATAGCGGACGAAGACCAGCGAACACAGCGCCCGTCCGGGCACCGGCTCGACCAGGTCCACCCCGGCGTAGCGCAGCAACGGCCGCACGGCGGTCGCGCGCACGGCGAAGGTCGCCGCGCACGCCGTGGCATCGCGGATCCGGACCGGCAGCGTCACCGGCTGCCCCTGGATCATGTGGGTCGTCACGGCCGTACCTTTCGCCGCAGGAACGCGAGCTGGTGGTCGACGGCGAGCCGGAACCACCGGTTGCCGGGGAAGACGTCGAAGTGGTCGCACGGGTACCGGCGCACCTCGGCCCGCCCGGCCACCGCGGCCTTGGCGGCGGACTGGGGCGGGCTCATCCGGTCGAGGTCGGCGATCTGGACCAGCAGCGGACCACGGACCGCCCGCGCCTGCCTCGACGGCCGGTACCGCGCGATCTCCACCATCGCCCGCGGATCGATCTCGTTGCGCCAGCTCGGCCCGGCCATCGCCGTGTACGCCTCGAGCTGTCCCGGCAACGACAGCAGCGCGCCGGATCCCGGCGGGCCCACCAATCGCACGCTTCGCCGCGCCACCAAGCTGGTCACCGCCGAACGAGCCATGGCCGCAGGCGGGTGGCTCCCGACCGCGTGGCGGACCGCGGCGAGGCCGTCGACCAGCGGCACCAGGGCCACGGTCGCCGCCACCTCGGCATCACGGGCCGCCGTCACCAGGACATGCCCGCCCGACAGGGAAGCGCCCCACAACACGATCCGCCGGGCATCCACGCCGTCGAGCCCGCGAGCCGTGGCCACCGCCGCGCGGTAGTCGGCGAGCTGGCGTGCGACCGACACCGACTGCCGCGGTTCGCCCCCGCTTTCACCGAAACCGCGGTAGTCGAAGGCGAGCGTGTCCAGCCCGGCGCGGGCGAACTCGGCGGCGAAGGCATCGAGGCCGCTGTCGCGGGTCGCGCCGAACCCGTGGGCCATGACCACACAGGGCACGCCGTCCGCGGAGCGCAAATCGTCGGATTCGGCCGGGAACCGCCGGCCCAGGCAGGTGGCGCCTTCGACGGTGAAGGTGACGGTCATGGGCAGCTGCCATAGATCGTCCGCAGCCACACGGTGACCAGCGTGTCCAGCAGCGCTTCGGCGGGCACCGACGCGCTGCCGCGGGAAAGTCGTTCCAGCGCACGGTCGTTGAGTTCGAGCAGGACGGTGGCGAGCAGCGCGGCATCGGGACCGTCCGGCGCGTGACCCGCCGCGCGTTCCTGCTCGATCATGGACGCGACCTGCGGCACGAAGGATTCCCGGTCCTGGTCCCACAGTTCGCGCACGGTCCGGTCGGCGTCGCGGGCGTCGAGCATCGCGCGGAAGACGTGCCGGTGCTTGGTCCAGGCGTCGAACAGCCCGGCCATCGTGCGGCGGATCCGGTCCTCGGGAGCGCCTTCCGCGGAGAGCAACTCGGTGCCCGCGGTGAACGCCTCCTGGTACATCTCGTCGCACAGGGCCGCGACGGCGATCGCCTTGTTCTCGAAGTAGAAGTAGAAAGCCGAACGCGTGACCTCGGCGCGCAGCGCGATGTCGCGCACGTTGATCGCGGCGAAGGTGTCTTCACGCAGCAGTTCGTCGAGCGCGCCCAGCAGGGCCTTACGCCGCTGATCACCCCGGTTGGGGCCACGGCGGTCCAGTACCTGGTCCTTCGCCGGGCTCATGCCGTCCTCCTCGCCCGCGCCAGTCCCGCGGGCAGTTCCCGGGTGCGGATGTCGTGCTCGTAGATGAAGTAGTCGACCTGCTGGGTGTGCCGCGGCCGGTCGGCGAAGTGCGCGACGAACCGCCGCTCGTCCTCGGCGAGGACCCGCCGCATCTCCGGCTCGTCCGGGAGCCGGTAGGTGCCCGCGAGCCAGGCCGCGAGCAGCCGCGCCTGGCACTCCACGAACGGGAAGAGCGTCGGTGTCGCCTGCGCGAAACCGATGAACGCCAGATCGCCCAGCCCCGGCTTGAACATCCTCTTGTAGAGCGGGAACCGGTTGTCCGGCGCGCTGAGGAACTCGGGGTCGAAGAACGGGAACGAGATGTTGTACCCGGTCGCGTAGATGATCACGTCGAACTCGGCGGAGGTGCCGTCGGTGAAGTGCACGCGATCGCCGTCCAGGCGGCTGATGTCGGGCTTCGCGGTCACGTCCCCGGAGCCGAAGCGCAGCGGCAGTTCCTGCGACTGGGTGGGGTGCGCTTCGAGGAAGTGGTGGTCCGGCGTGGGCAGGCCGAAGCGTTCCGGCCGCCCGGTGAGCAACCGCGGGCCGTGGCGGGCCAGCCGCCGCTGCCAGGACAGCGGGAGGTGGGGCGAGGTGGCGAAGAGCCGGTCGGCGGGCACGCCCATGATGTACTTCGGCACGATCCACGCCCCCGAGCGGGTCGAGAGCACCACGGTGTTGTCCAGCGCCCGCTGGGAAAGTTCGACGGTGATGTCGGCGGCGCTGTTGCCGAGACCGACCACGAGCACCCGCTTCCCGCGGATCTCCAGCGGGTCACCCGGATCGACGTAGTGGTGCGAGTGCAGGACCTCGCCGCTGAACTCGCCGGGGAAATCGGGGAACCGCGGATCCCAGTGGTGGCCGTTCGCGACGACCAGCGCGTCGAACGAACGCACCTCGCCGTCACCGGTCCGGATCTCCCAGCCTCCGCCGGGGCGCCGCCGCGCGTGCTCCACCGGCGTCTCGAAATGGATGTTGTCCTTGAGGGAGAACGCTTCCGCGTACCGCTCCAGGTACTCCTTGATCTGCGAGTGGTGCGGGAAGTCGGGGAAGTGCTCCGGCATCGGGAAGTCCATGAAGGACAGCCGGTGCTTCGAGGTGTCGATGTGCAGCGACCGGTACGCGCTGGAATGGCCGTTGGGGTTGCCGAACGCCCAGTTGCCGCCGATCCGGTCCGAGGACTCGAAGCACTCGTAGGGCACGCCGTAGTCCGTCAGCATCTTCCCGGCGCAGAGCCCGCTCAGGCCCGCCCCGATCAGACACGTCCGCGTGGTCATGCCGACCCACGCTACGAGCCCATTTGACACGTGTCAATTGCTGCGGACGCCTGTCGACATCGGCTCCGCCTCCCGCTAGCGTGGTGGTGCATGAACAGCAACGGCGCTGACCCGCGGCAGGCCCTCGCCGCGCTGACCGGACCGGGTGGCGAGTTCGAGATCGCCGAGCAGGAGGTGCTCGGGGCACGCATGCCGGTGTTCACCCGCCGGGCGCCGAACCTGGGCGCACTGCTGGCCGGAGCGCCCGCCCCGGGGGACCGGGAATACCTGGTCAGCGCGCGCCGCAGGCTCACCTACGCCGAGCACGCCGAGCTGAGCGGTTCGTTCGCCGCCGTGCTGTCCCAGCGCTACGGGGTCGGGAAAGGGGACCGGGTCGCCATCCTCGCGGCCAACTGTCCTGAGTGGATAGTCGCGTTCTGGTCGACCGTGCGGCTGGGCGCGATCTGCGCCGCCTTCAACGCGTGGTGGTCGACCCCGGAGATCGCCTACGCCCTCGAACACGCGCGGCCCACCGTGCTGATCGCCGACGCGGAACGAGCGGCCAAACTGCCGCCGGACCCCGGCATCCCGGTGCTGTCGCTCGAAACCGGCCTGCGGGAGGAGCACGGGCAGCCGCCCGAGGTGGCGGTCGGCGAGGACGATCCGGCCGCCATCGTCTACACCAGCGGCACCACCGGGAAGCCCAAGGGCGTCACGCATTCGCACCGCAACCTGGTGGCCACGGCGAACTACCACCGGCTGATGAAGGCGATGTCCGCCGCGATGGACCCACGCCAGGCCGAACCCGGCCGCTGGCTGCTGAGCCTGCCGCTGTTCCACATCGCGAGCCTGCACAACGTGGCGGTGCCGCGGCTGGCCACCGGTGAAACCGTGGTGCTGAGCGAGGGCGCGTTCGACGCCCGCGCGACGCTGGACCTGGTGTCGCGCGAACGGGTCACCAACTGGACCGTGGTGCCCACGATGGCGAACCGGCTGGTGGCGGCCGGAACCGCCGGCTACGACCTGTCCGCGCTGAAGGCCTTCGGCCTCGCCTCGGCGCCGTCCGCACCCGCGTTGCAGGCCCGGTTGCGCGAGCTGGTCCCGGCCGCGCGCCAGAACCTGGTCACCAGCTACGGCCTCACCGAATCGGGTACCGGCGCGACGGTCACCAATCCCGCCGCGCTGGCGGCCGATCCGGAGACGGTCGGCACGCCCATTCCCACCGTGTCGATCCAGGTGCGCGACGACTCCGGGGCGGTCGTACCGGACGGCGTGCCGGGGGAGATCTGGCTGCGCAGCCAGTACAACATGACCGGCTACTGGAACGACGAGGCGGCGACGGCCGCGGTGTTCGACGCCGACCGCTGGATGCGCACCGGCGACATCGGCTGCCTGCGCGACGGCCTGCTGTACCTGACCACGCGGCGCAGCGATCTGATCCTGCGCGGCGGGGAGAACGTGTACCCGATCGAGATCGAGCACTGCCTCGACGAACACCCGGCCGTCGCCGAATCGGCCGTCATCGGCCTCGACCACGCGGACCTCGGACAGGAGGTGTGCGCGATCGTCGTCCTCGAATCGGAGGCGGACGAATCGGCGCTGCGGGAGTACGCCGCCGAACGGCTGGCGTACTACAAGGTCCCGTCGCGCTGGCACCTCACCACCGCGACGCTGCCGCGCAACGCCACCGGCAAGGTCAAGCGCACCGGACTGCGCGGCTACTTCGGGTCGAGCAGGTAGACCGGGCTGCGGTCGCCGGTGTAGTCGGTGCGGTCGTAGCGCATGGCGGTGTCCAGGCTGGCGACCCCGAGCAACGCCTGCACCGCCCGCGGTGGCGCGCCCTGGCGCAACGCGCGGGTGGCCACCGTCGCACGACCGGAGTGCGGGGAGAGCCGAACCTGGATTCCGGCCTCACGGGCGATCCGGGACAGGATGCGCTGGGCGTCGCGCTGGGTCAGCGCCCGGCCGCCGGTGTGCTGGGGCTGGTACGGATGCGGGGTCGAGGCGAGGACCGGCCCGCTGAGCTTGTCCCGGGGCACGCCCTCACGTTCGGCGCGCACCGCCCAATACCGCTCGAAGGTGGCGAGGGTCCCCGGTCCGATGGGGACGTGGGCGTCCTGCCCGCCTTTCTTGGTGTAGTGCAGATTCGTGTGCTGGCCGACGCGGCGGATGTTCTCGATGCGGGCGGTGCACAACCCGGTGACGCGCACGGCGAGGGTGAACAGCGCGCGGACCAACGCGGTGTCACGGAAGGCGGTTTCGGTACCCAGGCGGGTGGCGCGTTCCTCGATGTAGTCGAGGAACGCTTGGTACTCGGCGTCGTCGTCGAGCACCTGCAGCGGCGAGGTCGCCGGGACCGGCGGCCGGGTGACGGCGACCATCGGGTTGCGCTGGGCGCGCTCGTGGCGCAGGAGGTAGGCGTACCAGCTGGACACCGCGTCGATGCGGTGCTTGACCGTGGTGGCACTGGGTTTCTGGAGCGTGATGGTGCCGTCGGGAGCCCGTTTCCTGGCGGTCATGGTGGCCTTCCAGGCGTCGCCGTCGGCGCCGTGCGCGTCGAGCGGATCGAGCTGGTTGGCCTCGCACCAGTGGAGCCAGTCGTCGAGTTCCCGCAGATACCCGCGCTGCGTGTGCGGGGACTTGCCACTGAGCCAGGTCACCGTCAGCGCGCGCGGCGTGTAGCGGTCCCGCGGATCGGGCGGGGGGAGCGCGGGCAGTTCGGCGACCGTCCGGATCAGCCGTCCACGCCGGCGTTCGGCCTCCAGCACCTCCGCACCCACCGCCGTGGCCACCCGGTTCGCCGGTGCCTGCCGAGCCAGGATCCGCGCGGCCGCCTGCGCGTCGTCGGGCTGGACGAGGGCCGGGTGGTTGTCTGGGGCGGGCATGGGCTCATTGTCGCGTAGCCGCGGGAAGCTCGCCTACGGCAGCACTCCCTACACGCTGCGCCGGATCGCCCAGGACGCGGCGGCACGTTCGCCGGCTGCTGGTCAGCCCCGCACGAGGTAGCCCCCGTACGTGGTCTCGAAGAACGGGACGGCCCCCGTGCACGGCAGCACGTCCTGCTCGAACGACCCGTAGGCCCAGCTCCAGCCGATCCGGTCCGGCCCGGGGTTCTGCTGGAAGGTCAGCCCGATGCGCCGCCCGACGAGTTCCACCCCCGGCACCCCCGGCAGGTCGGCGCGCTCGACCACGCCGGTGACGATCGCGAGGTTCCCCTGCACCGCGACACAGTCGACTCGGCCGTCGAAATCGGCGTACGGGCCGCCTTCGGCCGTCTGGTGGTTGACGTGGAACCGGCCGGTCCCGGTGCCCGGCTTCCCCTGGGCCACCACGTCGAACCGCACGGGCTGCCCCGGATAGCCGGGGAAGGTGAGCGGCCCGCCCGCCGAGCCGACCACCCCCGGCAGCCTGCCCTCCGCCGCGGCCACCGCCGGTGCCGTCACCACCGCCAACGCCGCGACGGCGGCCAGCGTCGCACCCCAGATCCGTGTCCCCATCGGTGTTTCCTCTCGGTCGGTATCGCGCCTGTACCGAAACCCTGGCCCGTGGCCGAGGCGCGTTCCTCCCGCTGCGGAGGGAGTCCGGTCCCTCGCTGGTACCGGCAGTCCGTGACTATGCTGTCGCGATGATTCTGGGGGCAAGGCTTCACGGGATTCCCGCCGTCATCCCGAGTCCGACGCAAGGGGTCTGGCACCTCGGGCCGATACCGGTGCGCGCGTACGCCCTGTGCATCGTGGCCGGGATCCTCGTCGCGGTGTGGCTGACCCAGCGCCGGTGGGTGCGGCGCGGGGGCAAACCCGGGCAGGTGCTGGACATCGCGACCTGGGCGGTGCCCTTCGGGATCGTCGGCGCCCGGCTGTACCACGTCGCCACCTCCTGGCAGCCGTATTTCGGCCCCGGCGGGAATCCGCTCCACGCGCTCTACATCTGGGAAGGTGGCATGGGCGTCTGGGGTGCCGTCGCCTTCGGCGCGCTCGGGGCCTGGATCGGTGCCCGGCGTTCCGGGGTGCCGCTGCCACCGATGGCCGACGCGGCGGCTCCGGGCATCGCGCTGGCCCAGGGCATCGGCCGCCTGGGCAACTGGTTCAACAACGAGGTGTACGGCGGCCCGACCGAACTGCCGTGGGGACTGGAGATCCACCAGTGGGACCAGTCAGCGGGCCAAGCCGTCCTCGGGGCGGACGGTCAGCCCGTCGTGCTGGGGACCTTCCACCCCGCGTTCCTCTACGAACTGCTGTGGGTCTTCGGGGTGGCCGCGGTGGTGATCTGGGCGGACCGCCGGTTCCAGCTCGGCCACGGCCGCGCCTTCGGGCTGTACGTGGCGCTGTACACGGCGGGCCGGTTGTGGATCGAAGCGCTCCGGGTCGATCCGGCGAACCACATCCTGGGGCTGCGCCTGAACATCTGGACCGCCCTGCTCGTGTGCCTGACCGCCACCGCGCTCACCGTGGTGTCGGCCCGGCGGCATCCGGGTCGTGAGGAGCCGATGCTCCGGCCCGTCGGACCGCGGTGATCATCAGTCGCCCCACCCGGCGGCGTCCAAGCTCATCTCCCAGGTCTGGTACGGCAGCGACGGGTGGCGCTGGTGGAGGACTTCGCCGGGGAGGGTCATCGGCGGGGCCTTGCGCGGGCTGCCCATGGCGTGCGCGACGACCGCGTCGGTGAGCGGGCGGGCCCCGCCGAGACGCGGGTAGGCGGCGTGCACGCGGTCCGCGTAGCCGGGTGGCAGGGCGCCGGGACCGCCGAGCACGTCGATCCCGATCCCGCCGGTGGCGATGCCGATCTCCGGCGCGCGACGGCGCTGGAACACCGGGGAAGAGTGGAACGACGGGGTCGTGTGCTGCGCGATCGCGTCCCAGACGACGTCGACCCGGCCGTCGGTCACCCCTCGCTGTTCGAGGAACTCCGCGGCCAGGTCGGCACCGGCCACCTCGAATCGCTGGTCGGAGGCGGCGGAGGCGGTGAGGCCCATGTCGTGCAGCACGCAGATCAGGAAGGTCAGCTCGGCGTCGTAGTCCCGGCCCGGTTTCCGGCCCTCCTGCGCGGCGGCTTCCCTGGCGAACAGGAAGCTGCGCATGCTGTGGTTGAACAGGTAGGTCTCCTGTGTGCGGTGGGCCAGGTTCCGCGCTTCGCGGGCGAGCCGGGTCGTCGGGAAGGACAGATCCGCTCGCACGGACGGCGCGGGCCGCGCGGCGGACGGTGAGCCGGTCAGTGCGACGGCACCGCCGGCGAGACCGGTCACGAGCGCGGTGCGACGGGACACGGGGGAAGGCATGAGCACACTCCTAGGGTCGGCGGTCTGGTCTGGTTCGGTGGTTGGCCAGCCGGAAGCGGTTCCGGTAGGCCGAGGGCGCGACGCCGAGGACCCGCAGGAACGCTTGGCGCATCGTTTCCGGCGAGCCGAATCCGGCGGCGTCGGCGACGGCCGGGACGGTCGCGTCGCCGGATTCGAGGAGGGCCTGCGCCGCTTCGACCCGGAGCCGTTCGACGAACTGGCCCGGCGTCGTCCCGAGGTCGCGGCGGAACAGGCGGCTCAGGTGGCGTTCGCTGATCGCGAGTTCGGCGGCCATCGTGGCGAGGCGGTGATCGCCGCCCGGATCCGCCACCACCCGCTCCAGCGCTTGGCGCAGGGTGGCGTTGCGGGGCGCGGCGACGGCACCGCGGGCGCTGAACTGCGCCTGGCCCCCGGGCCGTTGCAGGAACACGACGAGGTGCTTCGCGACCGCGCGGGCCTGGTCCTCGCCGCGGTCCTCACCGACCAGGGCCAGCGCGAGATCGATCCCCGCGGAGGCGCCCGCCGAAGTGACGACCGGGCCGTCCCACACGTAGATGGCATCGGGATCGACCGTGACCCGCGGGAATCGCCTGGCGAACTCGGCGCAGGCCTGCCAGTGCGTCGTGGCCCGCCTGCCGTCGAGCAGACCGGCTTCGGCGAGCAGGAACGCGCCGGTGCAGACCGAGACCACCCGCCGGGCACGAGTGGCCAGCCGCCGCACTTGGCCGGCCAGCTCGGGCACCATGGCGGCGAACTCGTGGCTCGGGTACCCCGGCACGACGAGCGTATCCAGTTCGTCCACATCGGACAGTCGCAGGGCGGCGCTCAGGGAGATGCCGACGTCGGTGCGCACGGATCCGCCGTCCAGCGACGCCAGCCGCACCCGGTAGCCACCGGCGTCGGTGAGCACCTGGACGGGACCGGCCACATCGAGCAGCAGCACCCCGTCGGCTACGGCGACGATCACTTCGTCGGGTCCGGTCGTCACGGTGGCCAGTCTGTCGACCCGCGGCCGATGGCCACAAGGACACCTATCCCACGGATCCGGACCTCAGGCGACCGGATGAGCGCAGTTCATCGCCTCGTTCCCGAGGAGTTCACCGCCGGTGCGCTGCAGGTGCGCCTCGCCCCACACCCGGACGCTCTCCACGACGGGCAGGACCGTGGTGCCGTAGGGCGTGAGCCGGTAGATGACGGGCGCCGGGACCGGCCCGGTCACCACCCGCTCGACGAGCCCGTCGGCCTCGAGTTCCCGTAGCTGCTCGGCCAGGACCTTGGGCGTGATCGGCGTACCGCGGCGCCGCAGTCCGGCGAAGTGGGACTCGCCGTGGGCGAGCCAGTACACCAGGGTCAGCTTCCACTTCCCGCCGACCGCGGCGAACGCCGCGGCCATCGGGCAACCCGGCAGGGGATTGGGGCGCGCCTGGGTGGGGTTACCCGCAGGTGCCTTCTTGTTCATGGTGGTGCTCCCCTCGGATAGTCGGACCCGTGAACCTCCACAGACCGCTCACCGTGCCACACGGACGAATCCTGGTGGCGTTGCTCGCGATACTCATGCTGACCGTGCCCGCCTCGGCGTCAAGCCTCGAAACCGAGGACGGCCAACGGGACTTCGACTGGGAGATCGGCGCCTGGCACACCGACGTCCGAGTGCTCGCCGACCCGCTGTCGGAAACCGCGGACGAATGGCTGCGGTTCGGCGGGAAGTCCGTCGTGCGGCCGCTTCTGGACCGGCGCGCGAACGTCGTCGAACTCGAGGTCTCCGGACCGACCGGACGGATCGACGCCCTCAACATGCGGCTCTACGAACCACAAGCGAACCGGTGGAGCCTGACCTTCATCAACCTGGGCGACGGCCTGCTCACCCCCTCACTGCACGGCGGTTTCCACCACGACGTCGGCCAATTCCACGGCGACGACCACCTCGGCGGACGCCCGATCAAGGTGCGCTTCCTCATCCACCGGCAGGGACCGGACCGGGCCAAGTTCGAACAGGCCTTCTCCGCCGACGGCGGCCTGACCTGGGAAACGAACTGGATCGCCGTCGACCGCCGCATCGGGACCTGAGTCAGGACAGCCGCGGAACTGCCTTGCGGGCAAGGAAACCAGCCGCCAGCACTCGCGCGATCCGTTCCGAAGCGGGATTTCCGAGAAGCCGGTTGGCGTGCATGTGGATCACCGCGGAGGCGCAGTCCGCGCGCCGTTCGGCGGGCAGCCGATCGTGGTAGGCGTGCAGCGCGGCCAGGTAGCCGTCCCAGACGGGCATGGCTGTGTCGGTCGCGAGGCGACGCAGGCCGGCGAGGCGCCGGTGGGCTGCCCGGTCGAGACGGGGTCGGCCGAGCGCGGCAGGATCACCGTCGGCGACAGTGGCCGCAACCATCGCCGCGGCCCACGCCGCCACGACGAGTCGCTCATCCGGCTCACGGACGGCGGTCAGTACGGCGAGCACCACGTCGCTGTCGGCCGCGAAGACGTTTTCGGCTGCTTCGATCGCCCCCGAGCCGCCGTAGCGTTCGATCTCCTGCTCGTAGGGTTCGACGCTGAAGCCCGAGGCGAGGGCCTCCGCGACCAGCCCCGCACCCCATCGGGAAAGCTCCGGCAGGAGTTCGCCGCCGAGTACCGCCGGGACCCCGTGGAAGCGGATTCGGAGATGTGGACCGAGGGCTCGTGTGCGGTAGCGCAGCCAGAACCAGCGGTCGAACAGTCCACGCACGTCCGGGAGGATCCCGGCGAAATCGGTGAGGATCTCGTCGTGCTGGGCCGCGGGCGCGCCGATCGCCAGCGACAGCCAAGGCCCTCCAGGCAGGTGGTACCCGGCTCCAGCCGGTCGGGGCGACACCGTGCTGGGGCTGGGCGGAAGCGCGGTGGCGGCGAGCGGGATGACGAGTTCGAGCAGATGGCGACCGGACGGGCCCGTCACGACATCCTGGATCGCGTGTTCGCCGCCGGGTTGTTCGGTGACGGCCGCCAGGCCGCGTCGCACGTAGCGGCGAAGCAACTGCACGTCCCTCGGCACGTCGAGGTCGAGCGGGAGCTGTCGTTCGTCGTCTTCGGTGACGACGACCGCGGGCGGCCGCGGAATGGTGGACACCCGCCAGGAGTGCAGCTGCGCCGCCCATGCGGAGGTGTCACAGGCGTCGGTCAGCTGCTTCGGCAGACGCCACCGGGCGGACGCGAGAATCGTCGACCGATACCGCACCCGGGGCAGGAAAGCATTGGCACGCAACGAACCCCACGAGAACAGACTCCACGGGCGGCACCCGGACCGGCCCAGCAACGCCAGCAGCCGGGCCTCCGCCGGAAGATGACGCGGCCCGATCCGGGAGTTCAGCACCGGCACGACCTGGCACCCGCGAGTCCGGGACCACAGGGTCAGCCGCCCGGGATCGGCCACGAGCACCAGGTCGTCCAGCCGCAGATCACCCGGCCGAGGAGAAACCCCGACGGGGATGCGGATCGGCGCCACCCCGGTCGGCGGCGCGATCGTCGCCAGCGCTGGATCACGCGGCCGGACCACCACCTCGGCGACAAGCGCGTCCGCCGGCGAACCGGTGGCCCGCAACCGCAGCAGCGAGGTGAACCGGCCGGCGCTCGACCCGGCGCCCTGAGTCCCGCCCGCGTGGAGCGCGAGGTGCAGGCGGCCCGCGGCCAGGTCCTGCTCCGAGGCGGCGAGAACACGGGCGTACACCTCCACGCCCGGTGGCGGACGGTCGTTGCCGGGCACGGCGAGCGCGGTGATGGTGGCGTCGTCCAGGACCACTTCGAGCCGGCCGTGGGCAGCCGCGTCACCGAGCGCATTGAGACGCCCCGGAGGTGGGTCCGCGGCTCGGATACTCGTCTCGATGCCTTCGTCCCCCAATCCGAGCACCGGATCGGTGACCTCGACAAGCGGGACGAACCGCCCGTGACCCCATCGTTCGACGAAACGGGCGTGGTAGGTGGCGAGCGTGGGCTCGGTGCAGCTCAGCATCCACAGCACGCTGACGGCTTCGGCTGCTTCGTCGAGAAGTGCGCGCGGCACAGCGATCGTCGCGTCGGCCGCTACGTCGACGCAGAGCGGATCGTCCTGGCCACAGACGCGAGCGGACTCTTCCCTCGCAGCCTTGACCGCTTCGAGACGCGGCACCGACCCCACCGGAAGCAGGTCAGCGGCGTGGAGCTCGGCCCGGAGACCACGCAGCGCGTCGCCGCTGTCGGGCAGCCGGGAAAGGAGATGCGCGAGCGGGTCGTCGCCCAGGTCGACGGGCAGCAGATCGGTCAACAGGAACCCCTGGCGGGTCAGCTCGAGGACCGTGGCACGCAGCATCGACACCGGAACAACCGGCCAGCGGGCCCGGACGGCGGCAGTGATGGCGCCGTACCGAGTTCCCCGCTCACCTACCTGGAGGATCAGGACGCTCGCCGGGGTCGCGCGGATGGTCACCAGTTGCTCGTTCTCGAACCGCTGACCGCGGCGGCGCACCAGGTCGTTCGTGGTGAACGTGAGTCGCTCGAGCACCCCGGGAACGTCCAGGAGCTGATCGGCAAGGGCGCTCAGCGACACCGGACTCGGGTTGCTGCGGGCGCGGTGGTGACCGCCAAGACGCAACGCGCAGCCGCGCTCGACGACCGACACCGTCTGAACACCGGCGAACACAGCCTGAGGAGTCGGACGCAGCCGCGCCCGGCGGTCATAGGCGCGGATGGTCACTGCGCGACGCTCGTCGCCGGAAACATCAAGAACAGCGAGATCGGCCTGCCTCGAAACGAGCGTGATGCCTTCGGTCACCATCGACTTCAGGGAATTCCCACTTGCGGGACACAGCGGAATACGCGCCAATACCGCAGCACCCGGCAAAGGTGAGAATTGCCGCGAACGCACCGGTGGATGCGCTACTGGGTGTCGCGGTCGCCCGGGTTGCGGCAGTCTGTGGACGTGTTCATGCAGTCCGTGGTCGAGTCCGCCCCGGCGACGCCGATACCCGGAACAGCTTGGACATCGAGATCGAACAGGTCCGCGGTGAGGTGATCCAGGCTGTTCGTTTCCTCTGCCATGACACTCCTCGCTCGCAGCTGCCAGGAAACAACCATAGCGGCGGTCATCTCCGTGCAACTCGCGCTTCGAGGCACTCCACTCGCACGGCCCAACCCGCTCAGTCGGTAGGTGCGGCCCCTTCGCGCAGCCTTCTGCGTGAGAGCGTTAGCGTGGCGGTGAAGGCCACCACCGGGGCGATGACGAGCCACAGCAGCACCACCACGAGATCCTGCCGGGTCGCGGCCGCGACCTCGAACAGCCCGGCCTCGTCATCGATGATGGACACCACCACCAGGCCGACGAGGCCGGTCACCGCCGCGAGCGCGGCAGCGCCGCCCAGCCCGGTGGTGGCGGTCACCGTGGTAGGCGCCGGCTCGGGCAGCCGCAGATTCCGCTCCCAGTCCTCGCCTCTGCCCGCCGTCCACAGTTCGCGGATCGCGTCGACGTCCTTCGCCGGGACGTCGTGGAGCCGCAGCCGTTCGCCGATCTCGTCGTAGACCAGGACCACCCGGACCCCGGGTTCGGCCCGCACCTCCTGCACCTCGGACCAGCTCAGGCTGACCGACTTGGTGAACCTGGTGCTGGTGAACCCTTCTCCGTCGACCGCGGTGCCGTTGACGACGAGGTGCCAGACGGTGATGACGCTGTAGACCACCGCCATTGCGACCAGGCCGAACCCGTCGTCCGACCCGGCGCCGTACACGACGGTCATCGCCAGACCCAGTACGACGACAGCGGCGAGGGCGACGGCCTCGTGCGGCTTCGCGAACCCGCGAAAACTCGGCCGGTAACGCAGTTCGTCCATGGTGTTCCCCCCCTGGCGACAGGATAGGGAGCACCGATCACAAAACGGTGAAGCCCCAGCGCGAAGGCAATGGGCGGCCCGTGGCGATTTCAGTACTTCCCGGTGCAGGCCTCCTGTCCCGTGCCCAAGTCGTGAGCGCACGCCCAGGCCACCTTGTTCGCGTCGTCCACCATCTTGGTCCACGTGCCGGTGACCCCGGGTCCGTTCTCCCGCCCGAAGTGCGAGCCGTCCGAGCTGTGGACGTGTACCCGGTCACCCGGCACTCCGCCGCTGATGCGACCCCAGGCCGCCCGGCAGGACGGGCTGTAGCGCAGGTGGATGGAGATGCCCTGCACACTCGCCGTCTTGACCGTCTTCGCGTCCTGGTCACAGAGCATCTGATCGGGCCACGCCCCCTCGCATTCCCACGCGTGGCAGAGTCCCGCGATACCCGGCTGGCCGCCGGTGTCGGCGGAGGCGGCCGCGGAGGTCGTGATGAGCGGGACCGCCAGCGCGGCGGCGAACAGGAGCCCGATGTTCCGAGCGGCTCTCTTCGTCATGGAATTCCTCTCCATCGATTCGGTCTCCGTTGTGTAGCGCCGATCGGTTGTGCACGGTCGGCCACTGGACGCTGCACAACAGACCGTGCACAATCCCCGCAGGGGGAGGGGGTGGCGCGTTGCCGCGTGGCGAACGCCCGCTGGGCGACGAGGATGACGTAGTCGTGCGTTTCGCCGGTGATCTCCGGCGGCTGCGGGAAAAAGCCGGGAAACCGTCGTACCGGGAACTCGGCGCGCGGGCCCACGTGTCCGCCTCGGCTTTGTCGGGGGCGGCCGGTGGCCGGAAACTGCCCAGCCTGGCCATCGCGCTGGCCTATGTGCGTGCTTGCGGCGGGAATTCCGATGAATGGGAGAAACGCTGGCACACGGCCGCCGTCGAACTCGCCCGGCAGACCGAACCGGAGGAGGTCGACTCCGATGTCCGTGCGCCTTATGTGGGCTTGAGCGCCTTTCAGGAAAATGACGCCGATCTGTTCTTCGGCAGAGTGGGCCTGCTCAAGAAGCTGAGTCAACGGCTCCGGGAAAATCGCCTCGTCGCCGTGGTCGGCGCCTCGGGCGCGGGGAAGACTTCGTTGTTGCGCGCGGGTTTGCTGCCGGAACTCCGGGCCGAGGAGCCGGTGGTCCTCACCATGACGCCTGGGCAGCACCCGATCGAGGAGTGCGCGATCCAGTTCGCCACCCCGCTCGGGAGCGGTCCGGCCATGCTGGCCGGCGACCTCGCCGAGAACTCGCGTGGCCTGCACCGGCTGGTGCGGCAGGCGCTGACCAGCCGGCCGGACCACGCCGAGCTGGTCCTGATCGTGGACCAGTTCGAGGAGGTCTTCACGCTCTGCGGTGACCAGCGGGAACGCTCACGGTTCATCGACCTGCTGGTGACCGCGGCGACCGCGGAGAACAGCCGGGTGCGGATCGTGCTGGGGATCCGGGCCGACTTCTACGGTCACTGCAGCCGGTACCCGGACCTGGTGGAGGTGCTGCAGGACCACCAGGTGGTGGTCGGCCCGATGTCGGGCCAGGACCTCCGCGACGCGATCACGAAACCCGCGACCCGCGTGGACTGCTCGGTGGAATCGGCCTTGCTGGCGACCCTGTGCACCCACGCGGACGGCGAGGTCGGCGTCCTGCCGCTGCTTTCCCACGCGCTGCTCGAAACCTGGCGGCGGCGGCGCGGGAACTCCCTTTCCCTGGCCGGGTTCCAGGCGGCAGGTGGCATCGACGGTGCCTTGCGGCAGACCGCGGAAGCGGTCTACCACTCCTTCGAACCCCGCCAGCGCCAGGTCGCGGCCGACCTGTTCCTGCGGCTGACCGCGCTGGGCGAGGGCACCGCGGACACCAAACGCCGGATCACCCGCGCCGAACTCGACAGCGAGGACGCGGATCTGGCGCTGGTGCTGGAACGCCTCGCGGGCGCGAGGCTGCTCACGCTCGACCGCGACACGGTGGAGATCGCCCACGAGGCCCTCATCAGGTCGTGGCCGCGGCTGCGCGAGTGGCTGACCGAGAACCGGGAAGCGCTGCACCTGCACCGGCGGCTGACCGAAGCCGCGGCGGACTGGGACAGCCACGATCGGGACCCCGGCCTGCTCTACCGCGGTGCCCGGCTGGCCGCGTGGGAGAACCGGCCCGAAACCGCGCTCAACGACCAGGAGCGAGCGTTCCTCACGGCCGGCCGAGCTGGTGCACTCCGGGAGCAAGCGGTCACGCGGCGCCGCCGGAACATGGTGGTCATGGGCCTGAGCTGCGCGCTGGTGGCGGTCAGCTTCCTGGCCGGGCTGGCCGCCGTGCAGGCGGGCCGGGTGGTGACCGAACGCGACCTGGCCTCGCACCGGGAGCAGGTGGCCACCGCCCGCGCCGAACTGGCCAGGCAGCCGGAACTCGGGCTGTCGCTGGCCGTGCGGGCCTTCGACGCCTCGCCCTCCGGTGAGGCGGCGGCGGTGTTACGCCAGGCGGTGGCGGATTCCCGTGGCCGCGCCGCGCTGGACACTGGCCAGGGTCACCTCTCCGGACTCGCGGTGAGTGCCGGCGGCACCAAGGTGGCGAGTGCCGGGCTCGACGGCACGGTCCGGATCTGGGATCGGGCGGGGGACACACTCGGGGAGCGGCCCACAGTCCTGGCGACCGGCGGCCCGGTCACCGGAATCGACTTCAGCCCCGATGATCGGCTGCTGGCCACCGTTGGTGCGAGCGGTGCGGCGACACTGTGGGAAGTCGGCTCGGGTGTCCGACAGCGAACGCTGCCGGGGCACAGCGGCAACGTCAACGCCGTGGCGTTCGGCCCCTCCGGCCAGTTGGCCACCGGTGGGGACGACGGCACCGTCCGACTCTGGGACCCGGCCACCGCCGAGCCGCGGGTGCTCGCGGCGCCCGGCCGGGTGCTGAGCCTGGCGTTCGATCCGCGCGGGCAGCGGCTCGCGGTGGGCGGGGACGACCGGGCGATCCGCGTCTGGCCGGTCGGGACGCCGGGCGAGCCCGAGGTGCTGACCGGCCACACCCACCACGGCAAGGCGCTGGACTTCAGCCCCGACGGCGGCCGGTTGGCCAGTGCGGGCGGGGACGGCTCGCTGCGGGTCTGGCACCTCGGCGGCGAGCGGCCACCGGCGGTGTTCGACAGCCACACCAGCGAACTCACCTCGGTGGCGTTCGGGCCGGACGGCCGTTCCGTGGTCACCGGTGGCAACGACGGCGCACTCCGGCTGTGGGAAGTGACCACGCGAACCGAACCGTTCGTGCTGCGCGGGCACGAGGGCGGGGTGGCGGCGGTGCGGTTCAGCCCCGACGGCACCCGCCTGGTCAGCGCCGGAGCCGACGGCACGGTGCGCCTGTGGGATCCCGCGGGCGGGGAAGTGCTCGCCCTGCCCGCCGGGCACCAGGGCCCGGCGATGGACACAGCCGTGACCCCGGACGAGGCGACCGTGGTCAGCGGTGGTTACGACGGCACCGTGCGGGTCTGGCGAACCGGGACCGGCGCGCCACCGACTGTGCTCCAGGGCGATCAGCCCACCGTGCTCGGGGTCGCGGTCAGCGCAGATGGCCGCCGGGCCGCCGCGCTCGCCGAGGACCGGGTCATCCGCGTCTGGGACACCGGCAGTGGCCGGCTGCTGCTCACCCAGCCATCGAATGCCGACGCGCTGGGGGTGGCGCTGAGCCCGGACGGCCTGCTGGTGTCGGGTTCCGGGCCGGAGGGTTCGGTGCACCTGTGGCGGGTCGACGAACCCCACCGGTCGACGGTGCTGCGGGGACACCGGCATTCCGTGCGCCGCACGGCTTTCAGCCCCGACGGCGGGCGACTGGTGAGTGCGTCGGACGACGGCACCCTGCGCGTCTGGGACATCGGCACCGGTGCGCAACTGCACGTGCTGGGGGAGCAGCTCAGGTGGAGCGTCGAGTTCAGCCGGGACGGGACCGGGATCGTCGCCGGGGCGCAGGACGGGACCGTGTTGTTGTGGGCGCTGGACGCTGCCGGACCGCCGGTCGTCCTGCGCGGTCACCAGGGCATGGTGTGGGACGTGGCCTACAGCCCGGACGGCCGGTGGGTCGCCAGCACGGGCAGTGACAAGACGGTCAGGTTCTGGCCGGTCGGGGACGGCCAGGCCCCGATCGTCGTGCGCTGGACCGGCCCGATGGCACCGTCGGTCACCTACGGCCGGGACGCGCAGCGACTGGTCAGCGCCCACGCCGATGGCGTGACCCGACTGTGGACCTGTGAACCGTGCGCGCCGATAGCGCAGGTCCGGGCACTGGCGGCGCAGCGCACGGCGTCGACTGGTTACGCCGCAACACAATGACCGGCCCGAACGGATCGGCACGGGTGGCAACGTCGACGGCCGCGTTGCGGCGGCGTCTGTCGACCGCTCGTTTACTGGGGACCGTTGGGCGCTGATGACGCCCAACGGTCACCCAACTCTTTGTTCCAGCGCGAGGACTCCCCGCGCCAGGAAGATCAGAACGGAAGCGGTGTCCGGACGACCTCCAGCTCGGCCGGGTTGATCACCGGAGGCGCACCGGCGGTCTGGAACCCGACGTCGGCCCAGCGGCGCACGATGTCGGTCGCCGCGAGGCGGTCACCGGCGGCGAGAAGAGAGATTTTTGCCCCGTGGTGGGCACCGGGTGCGGTGTAGAGGTGCGAGTCGTGCGGGCTCGGCGTGAACCGCTCGGCGCTCCAGGGGTCGTTCTCCCCGTAGATGAACATGATCCGCTGCGAGGAAGTGCGCACCCACCGGTCCACGTCGAGCATCGGAGCCGGGTTGTGCGTCCGGTGCAGCTCCGGCGGAACGTTGGAGTACACCGACGACGAGTCCGGGTACTTGAGATAGGGACGCACGTGCGCGAACTGCGGCTGGGGCCAGCCGAGTTCGGTCATCGCGTGGAAGTAGTACGGCGTCATCTGACCGAGGTCGTTGTCGCTGAACGAGCCGAAGGCGACGGTGTTGTTGATGTACTCGAAGATCTGCTCGCTGGTGGCGGAGGTGGACGGCACCTTCGCGCACTCGGTCTGGCCGAGGAACTGCCAGAACGCCCAGCCGAGCATCATCACCGACTTCTCGAACGCCTGGTCCAGGCTGCCGACGATCCTGTCGTAGGTCCAGCC
Organism: Amycolatopsis magusensis; assembly: GCF_017875555.1. Taxonomy (GTDB): domain Bacteria; phylum Actinomycetota; class Actinomycetes; order Mycobacteriales; family Pseudonocardiaceae; genus Amycolatopsis; species Amycolatopsis magusensis. The sequence goes on from NZ_JAGGMS010000001.1 coordinate 6,155,956, forward strand.
GGACTTCGCCGCGTACTGCGTCAGCAGGGCGACCATCTCCGGCCTTCGCTGGAACGCCTCCACCTGGAGGTCGGTGAGCGCGGTGCGGCAGGCGTCGGGGCCGACGGACTCGAAGAACCGGTCGTAGGCGCTGTCCTCGGCGTTGTCGCGGTCGTTCGGCGCCACATACGCGACGACGCCGTCGACATCACCCGGGTAGAACCGGCTGTGGTAGACCGAGGTCATCCCACCTTTGCTGGCCCCGCTGGAGATCCACTTCTTGGCGTAGAGCGGCTTGAGCGCGCTCACCAGCCGGTGGTGATCGGTCGCCGCCTGCCAGATGGTGAGCTGGTCCCAGTTCACCGGCTCCGGCCGGGACGGCGGGAAGAACCTCTGCTCGGTCGAGATCTGGTTGCCGCCGACCAGCTGGGTCGTCTCGGTGCGGAACGGGGTCGGGTAGAGCCCGTATCCGGTGGTGTGCAGGATCATCGGCAGGTCGACCGACTTGTGCACCAGGCTGAACCGCTGCTGGAAGGTGGCACCGTTCGGCTGCCGGTGATCGACGGGCTGCGTGTAGCCGAGCACGAAATAGCGGTGCTCCGGGGCGGGTGGCGTGCCTTCGGAAAGGACCGTCAGGCCCGGGATCCGCTTGAGCTGGTCGAGGATGTCGTCCTGTGGAGCGGCACCCGCCGCACCCACCGGACCGAACAGTCCCGCGACGATCGCGGCCGCGGCGCCGAAGGCCGCGGTTCTCCGTAACTTGGTGAACAAATCGGACTCATTTCTCGCACACGTCGTCCCCCCAGTCGGTGACGACCACAAGAGTTTGGTCGGAACCGCCTCACCCGCCCCTCGATTAGGCCACGCCTGAAGTGGCGATCATCACACCGATGACTACTCCGGGGTCTCGTCCACGCCGCTGGCCCGGCGCGCTCGAGGCGGTCGCGCTGACCTTGCTCGCGCAGGCGTGCCGCGACGACGAGCGCGTGCGGTTCACCTACACCCCGAACAAAGGCGAGCAGTCGCCCCGGCTTGGTCGAGCGCGCGGTTCCGGCAGCGAGAGCTGCCCGCCGCCGAGGCGGAAAGGCGACGGCGCACGCGGGCGGCACGCGGTCAGCGGAAGTCTTCCACGTGATCGCGCGCCCACTGCGCATAAGTGCGGCCGGTCTTGCCGGTGGCCTCCCCGTAGCCGGGCAGCGGCTTCATCAGCTCCGAGTAGTCCTGGTCGGAATAGCCGTCGTCACTGCCGCCCTCGCTGCCGTCGTAGTCGACGAACCCGAGCAGCAGGTCGGCGCTCTCGGCGGCGAAGCCGCCCATCGCCGTGAGGATGTCGCGTGCCTCCTCACGGGAGACCTCCTCGTAGCGCACCTCCTCACCGAGCGCGTCGGCGATGGTCTCGACCTGCCCACGCACGCAGAGCTGCTCGGGGCCGCTGAGCGTGTATGCGTTGCCGACGTGCCTGTCCTCCAGTAGCGCCGCTACGGCGACGTCCGCGATGTCCGCCTCATGGATCGGGGCGCTGCCGAGATCGTCGCCGAACGGGTAGCGCACCGTCCGCGACTCCCTGATCATCGGACCCCAGATCGGCAGCATGTTCGTCATGAACTCGCCGGGCCGCACGTGCGACCACTCGAGCCCGGACTCCTCGACCGCGCGCTCGACGCGGACGTGGTAGCCGGTGTCGAAGCCGAGCGTCACGGCCGCGGCGGAGAGTACGACGACGCGCCGCACACCCGCCTGTTCGGCCAGGTCGACCACCTCGACCGCAGTTTCCGGCTGCGGGAAGAGGAACAGCTTCCCCACACCCTCGAACGCGGACACGAGCGACCCGGGCTCGAGAAGGTCGCCCGTGAAGACCTCGGCGCCGTCGGGAAAACCGCCCCTGGCAGGGTTACGGGTGAGCACCCGCACCGACTCGCCCGCCCGCAGAAGCCGGTCGACGACGTGCCTCCCGACCAGCCCCGTCGCACCGGTAACCAAGATCGTCATGACTTCCACTCCCCGCGTCTGTACTGGTCACCGCGCAACGTAGCCCAGATCCAGGCCACTTCGTGACCGCTGGTGAACCGGGCGGGGACTGGGCAAGCCGGTACTGATGCCGGCCGATCCGCGACAAGGCCGCGTTCGGCTGGCTGGCACAGGAGCACCACAACCTGGTGGCCACCGTGGCCACCGTGGCCACCGCCTGCGCTGTCGGCGCGGCAGTCGAGGCCGCCGCACTCGAAGAAGACACTCACCCCCGCATTCGCGTGGAGACACACACGAATCTGGCCACCGGTCTATCCGTGAGCGGTAGACCGGAGGAGGCGATTCGCCACTACCGGCAAGCGACTTCACTGTGGCGGCAGGCCGGAGACCGCCGCGGCGAAGCAGCCACGATCGGCATCATCAACAAGCGTCTTGGCCGTAGCGCGGACGCGGAAGGTCAAGCCCGCGAAGCACTCGAACTGCACGAGCACTTGCAGGACGAATACGGCGCGGCCAATTCTCTCGGCACACTCGCGCTCGCCTGCCGCCGGAGGCGCCGGTATCCGGAGGCCATCGGTCACTGCCGCGAGGTTCTTCGACTTTGCCGCAAGCTGGGGTTGCGATCCCTGGAGGCCGACACACTCGGCGAGTTGGCGGTCACCTTCGCCGAGAACGGCGAACCGCAGGCGGCCCGCACGGCGATCGCGCAGGCCCTGCCCGGTCGACGAGTTGGGCAGTCCCGGCTCGACCGGCGGACTGCTCAACGACCTGGGCACCGCACTGCGGCTACTCGGTGAGCCGCACGCAGCACTGGATCGACACCTCGCCGCTCTGGAAGCGGCCAATGATCCCTACCAGCTGGCTCTGGCGCATTGGGGAGCCGCACTCTCGCAGGGCACCACGGAGCTGGCCGCTGGTCACCGTGAGCAGGCGCAAGCCCTCTTCCACCGGCTCGGTGTGCCCATTGACGCCCGACCCTGACTCGCCGACGAGATCGGCTTCAGGGGGCTGGCTCTCGTCCTGCGCGTCACCGTCGCGGTGATCGAACTGCAGGGTGGCTAGGCGACTCGGCATCAACAAGCTCACGAGCAGGTAAGTGCGCCATCGGCGTCATGCGCGGCGAGGTGCCCACCCATCGCAGCAGCTTACATCTCGGCTGCGCGTGGCCTGCGGTTGATAACAGCGATTATCACCCCTACTCGACTGCGCCCGTTGTATCGCTAACTAGTTAGCGATAGACTCATTTCTAACAAGTTACGATTAGACTGGAGCGATCAAGTTGACGGGCATGGACGACCGGGAGCGGGAAGACGGCGAAGAAGGAGCCCCGACCGGTGGCGGGGCGGGGGAGCGGCGAACCCGTCAGTGCGCGCTGGATGGCTGCGACCGGCGGTTCGTCCCGGCGTCGAACCGGCAGAAGTTCTGCGGTCCGGCGCACCAGCAGCAGGCCCAGGCGCTGCGCCGCCGGCCGGTTGGCCCGGAGTTGCCCTTGGCCGAACTCGAGCAGATCCGTGACGACGCGGTGGCCACCATCGTGCCCGCGGCCGAGGCGCTGACCGAGAAGCTGACCGCCCTGTTGGAGCGGCTTACCGGCATCAACGACAGCGCGGTCGCCCGTATCGCCGCCGCGGAGACCGCGGCGGCGGAGGCCCGGGCTGCTCAGCAGGACGCGGCCGAGCGTGCGGCTGACGCCGATGCCGCACGTGAGCGCGCCGAACGGCAGGCCCGCATCGACGCCGCGGCCCGGACCGCCGCCGAGAACGAGGCTGCGGCCGCCGGCCGCGACGCCGAGTCCGCCCGGGCGGACAAGCACCGCGCCGAGGTAGCTCAGGCCGAGTCCGAGCGCGATGCCCGTTGGCTGGCGGAACAACTCGCCGAACTCCGCCAGCAGCACGCCGAGCTGGCCGGCCGGCACGACCAGCTGGAGGCCCAGCACGCGTCCCTGACCGAGGCACACGCCGAACTCGGCCGCGCCCGCGACACCGACCGCGCCGCCCACACCCAAGCGGTACACGAACTCGAGCTGCGGCACCGCGACCAGCTCACCGACGTCCGGCAGGCCCACGCCCAGGAACTGGCCGAGGCCGAACGCCGGCACACCGCTGACCGTGAGCAGCTCACCCGGCGCCACCACGAGGAAACCGACCGGCTCCGCGCCGACCACACCACAGCGCTCGCCCGGCTCACCACCGACCTCGAGCAGGCCCGCGTCCGCGACACCGAACAACGGCGCACGATCGAGCAGCAGACCGCCCGGCTCGCCGAACACGAACGCGCCACGGCCGCCGCCCGCACCCTCGCCCGCGACTACGCCGCGCTGTTCGAAGTAGCCACCGACGTCGCCGCGACCGACCCGGCTACGGGCCGGGACATCCGTGCCGAACTCGCGGCCGCGCTACGAGGAAGGTCCACGCCCGGGCCCCTCGGGTAGCGGCACTGGGGTCAGGCGGTCGGGGAGGTCCAGTCGGCGGGGATGTGGGCGAGGCGGACGCGTTGGGGGTGATCGCCGACCGGGACGGAGATGATCTTCTTCCCGGTGGCGAAGTCGATGGCGGTGACCTGGTCGGCGTCGCTTTCGGAGATGACGCAGGCGGTGCCGTCGCCGCTGACGGTCGCCCAGTACGGCTTGGCGGCGGGGACGAGCGGGCCCTCCTGCAGCGTCGCGCGGTTGACGATGGTGGCGTAGTCATCCATGGTCCCGGCGACGCACAGCTTGCTGCCGTCGGGGCTCATGGACAGGCCGTGATGGCGGGAGTCGTTGACGTAGGTGGTGCGGTCGTCGCTGGTGTCGGGGTTCTCGGGGAGGGTCTTCACCCGGGTGACCTGGTCGGTGGCGACGTCGTACTCGGCCAGGCCGTTGAAGAAGGAGACCTGGAAGTACAGCTTGGACTCGTCCGGGGTGAGGGCGGCCGGGCGGACGGCGTCCGACAGGTCCTTGCGCCCGGCGGCGTCGAGGCGAGGGCGCATGTCGATGGTCTTGACCACCTTGAAGGTGGACGTGTCGGCGATGGTGACCTTGCGATCGCCCTTGAGGAAGTCCTGCCACGGGGCGTCGAAGTCGTTGTTGACCTCGCCGATCGACATGTTCCAGATGCGCTTGCCGTCCTTGGAGAAGATGTTCTCGTGCGGCTTGTCGCCCGTGGCGAACTTCCCGAGTTCCTGGCCGGTGTTGATGTCGAGGACGTGGACGGTGTTCGACGTCGAGGCCGACACCGCGACGCGGGTGCCGTCGGGCGAGACGGCCATGTGGTCGGAGCGGAACCCGGAGACGGGGAAGCGCCATTTGAGCTGCCCGGTGGCCAGGTCGATGGAGACGACATCGGCGAAGCTGGGCCGCGAGGCGACCAGGGCGGTGCCGTCGGGCGTGGCGTACATGTCGTCGACGAACTGGTCGTGGCCCTCGCCCGCGGTCTCCCGGATGCCGAGGAAGAACAGCAGCTTGATCGGGTCGAGGTAGATCTCCTGGAGCCGCTTGTCCTTGTCGGGGATGACGTTGAGCCGGCCGATCCTGGCGAAGTCGCCCCGAGCCTTGATGACGGTCGCGGTCCCCTCCCAGTTGTTGCCGACGAACATCACCTCCTGCAGGGCCGGAGCGGCGTGGGCGGGAATCGAGGCGCCGGTCGCCAGGACCGCGGCCGCGGCGCCGATGGCGAGCAGACGTCGGCGCCTGGCGATGCGGGGCAGGATGGGCATGACAGCTCCACAGGGGTGAGAGGTGCGTCGTGGCAAGATCTCGTGGGCTCTGCGACAGCTCAGGCCGAACTCCGAAACTGGTTGAGTTCAGACTAGCTACTGGATAGTAGGAGCCGGGAGCGGCGGCCACAACCCCGGATGGGGGAAAATGCCCCAGCACTGATCGGAGGCGTGGTGGCGGGCAGATCAACCCCGGCGGAGGGGCGGTACGGCGGCAAGGACGCGGCTCAGCGGCAGGCGGAGCGGCGCGCTCGGTTCCTCGAGGCGGGCCTGGAGCTGTTCGGCGGGGAGCTGGGCTATCGGGGGACGCGCCTGGCCGCGTTGTGCAAGGAAGCGGGGCTGTCGAGCCGTCAGTTCTACGAGGAGTTCCACAGCCTCGAGGACCTGCTCGCCGAACTGCACCTGATGGTCAACGACGTGGCACAGCAAGCCGTCAACGAAATCCTGCCCGAGGTACGGGACCTCCCGCTGGCCGAGCGGATCCCCCGATTGCTCCACGCCTACGTCAAAGGCGCGGCCGCCGATCGGCGGCACGCGCGGATCGCCTATGTGGAGATCATCGGCGTCAGCCCCCGCATGGACCTGCAGCGCCTGGAACGCCGCGCCGGCTGGATCGACTTCCTCCGCACCATGGGCGACGACGCCGTCCAGCGCGGCGAGCTCCCACCCGGTGATCACAGGATCGCCGCCGCGGCCTTCATCGGCGCCGTCAACGGCCTCATGCACGACTGGGTCATCGGCTGGGTCGACGCCTCCTTGGAGGAGATCGCCGACGAACTCCTCCAGTTCCTCCTGGGGCGCTACCGGATCACTTCCTGAACCGGCTCACGGATCAGCCCTCGTACGCGGGTACCTCCACGTACGAGGGCTTCGAGTCGGCTATCCCACCGGAAGCGGACGCTGCGCGCGGCTCACGACTGTCCTGAAAGGACCAGCTCGGGGTCACTTCTGGTGAGCCGTACCTCGTCGGCGACGCCACCTGCCGGAGTAGGGCAGTGCGAACAGGTGCAGGCCGGTGAACATGAGCAGGGCGAGCGGAAGCAGTGGCAGGTAGGACACCCAGACGGCAGGCTCCTCCTGTACCAGCGCGACGGTGGCGGCGATGACCGTCACCGTGAAGGCGACAGCCAGCCAGCGGTGGATCTGCCGGACTTTCTTGTTCCAGGTCAAAGTGGACTCCTCAGCAACCCCGGCGCTCTAGCGGGCGCGGGTTCGGTCGGTGATGGCGTGGTGTGCTCATGCGGGGGCGGTGATCCTCCAGTGGTGGCCGTCGGGGTCGGCGAAGTGTCCGATGTGGTCACCGCGGTCGTTCTGGGTCACGGGAGCGGTGATCCGGCCCCCTGCGGCATCCGCGGTTTTGAGCAGGGCGTCGAGGTCCTGCCGGGAGGCAGCGGTGTGGGCCAGGACAACGCCGGAAAAGCCGTTGCCGCGCTCGTCGACGCCGGCGTCCTTGGCGAGGGCCTTGCGGGGGAGCAGGCCGAGTCGGCTGACACCGGGGGCGATGGTGAAGTCGATGAACTTGTCACCGTAGTCGCGGTCGGTGGTCATGCCCAGCGCCTGGTAGAACGCCTTGGCCGCGCTGGGTTTGGCGACCCCGAGGTAGACGGCGGTCTCGACGGGCGTGATCGGTGAGGTGACGGGAGCGGTGTTCTTCTTGGTGGCCGCAGCCAGCTTCCACACCGTGCCGTCCGGTGCCCGGTACACGGCGGTGAACTCGCCGAAGAGTTGCTTCTTCGCCGGTTTGACGACCGTCGCGCCGTGGGCGGTGGCGGCGTCGAGGAGGAACTCGACTTCATCGGGCTGCTTGACGATGACGGACAGGACACAGCCGCGGAATCCGGACGTCACCGGATCCGTCCCGGCTTCACCGGCGAGGGTGCCGGTCTGGTGGAGGGCCAGCTTTCCGGTGCCGTGCAGGTCCAGGTCGGCGGTCTGGTCGTCACCGGCGAGCGCGGAGGTGTAGAAACCTCGTGCTGCCTCCGGGTCCGGTACCCCGATGGTGATCAGGTCGATTGAGAGTGCCATGCGGGCTTTCCTTGTGTGTGTGGTGGGTTTCAGGCGAGCTGGTTGATGCGGATGAGGTTGCCCGCGGGGTCGCGGAACGCGCAGTCGCGGACTCCGTAGTCCTGGTCGGCGGGTTCCTGGACGACGTCCGCGCCGGTGGCTTCGAGGCGTTCGAAAAGGCCGTCGAGGTCGTCGGTGGCCAGCGTGATCGCGGTGTAGGTGCCCTTGGCGATGAGTTCCAGGATGGTGCGGCGCTCGTCCTCGCTGATGCCGGGATCGACGGCAGGCGGGTGCAACACGATCGACGTGCCCGGCTGACCGGGCGGGCCGACGGTGATCCAGCGCAGGCCCTCGTAGCCGACGTCCTTGCGCACCTCGAAACCGAGGGCGTCCCGGTAGAAGCCGAGCGCGGCTTCGGCGTCGGTGTGCGGGAGGAACGCGTGGTGAATGGTGATTGCCATGCCCGTCAACCTAAATCCGCTCACCGGGACCGCGCTTCTTGATTCCTGATCGGTTCGGGTTGCCCCGGAGGAAGGACGTTCTCGTGGGGAGGCCACGTCTGCTCAGAGATGGTCCGTGAAGATTCTCAAGCCTGGCTTCGGGCGCTCCGCAAGGTGCTGAACGGTGGATGCGCGGTACCGCGCGGTCGCGCGGGGCCAGTCACCACGGTGTCCCGCCCAGATTGGACGGGCCGCTGTCCACCGTGACGATCTTGTCGTCGGTGTAGGTGTCCAGATCAGACATGAGCAAGGATTCGCCCGTGCGCGCGCGATGAAGACGAAACGTTCCGTTGGTGTTGTTGGTGGACACGATGCAGCGGATCGGCACCGGATCTGCCAGCGCCCTGGCCAGCCGCACTACTTCCATGGCGAACCGCGTCCCCTGCCCGAGCAGCACCAGCTGATCCTGCTCGGAGATCACCGGTACCGCGTCGACGTGGTCCACGTGCACCGGTACCCGATCCTCGAGGTGGAAACTGGTCACCGCGCATTCCCAGCCGGTGAGGTCCTCGTACCGGCCGGGCGGCTCACCGGCCCACCCCGAGTATCCGCCGAAGACCAGCACGTCGCCGCGCTGGTCGAGGCCCCACGCGAGCAGTTCCCGTAACCCGGCAGCCAGCTCGGATGGCGCCACGGACGACAAACCGGCCGATCCCAGCGCCCGATACGCCTCGTCGTTGATCCGCACGTTCAACACATCAACGATCTTGCCACCCGGTGCCGCGCTACTGATGCACTTGCGGGTCGACGCGAACTGTCGGTGCGGGCTCGTAGGGTCACCGGCATGACGACCCAGCCAGTGCACGACCCGCGTCGATCCTTTGCTCAGGCACTGGACCAGACCGCGCGGCAGATCGCGGCGACCCGTCCCGATGAGCTGGGTAAGCGCACGCCCTGCGCCGATTACGACGTTCGCGCGTTGCTCGGGCACTTGATCGCGGTGCTGCACAAGCTGGTCCACGTCAGCGTCGGCGGTGATGCGCGTGAGCTTCCCGATGTGGTCAGAGACATCGCCGACGATGCTTGGGGTGGCGCGTTCGCCGAGGCACGGGGCGAGGTGGAACGGGCGTGGGCCGACGACGCGATGCTCGATCGTATGGTCACCTTGCCATGGGGCACCATGCCCGGCCGGGTGGCTCTGGATGCCTACACCCATGAGTTCACTGTGCACTCCTGGGACCTCGCGCACGCCACCGGGCGGCTCGCCGACCTTGAGCCCGCGCTCGCTGTCGAGGCGCTCCAAGCGTTCGTGGAGTTCGCGCCCCCTGACGAGCGCGGTGAGCAGGGGCCATTCGGGCCGGTCGTGCAGGTGTCCGAAGACGCCGCCCCCTACACCCGGCTGGCCGCCTACCTGGGCCGTCAACCGTAGCCCGCGTGGCACTGAAAACAGTTCCGGCGAACTTCCCGGCGGGCTAGGGTCATCGGATGTCGAAGGAGAGTTGGAGACCGGTCACCTCGCACCTGCCGTGGGCACGGTTCCGGACGGCCGTCCCGGTGTTCGTCGGGCTGTCCGGCTTGGCGATGCTGGGGATCCGCGTCTACTACCTGGTGGTGCACGGCATGAACGGGTTCGACCTGTTCATCGCGTTGTTACTGGTGGCGTTCACGCTATCGGCGTTTCGCTTGAGCGTGGCCGGGCTCTCCCGCGGGCCCGCCGGGCTGCGATGGCGGTCGATGACCAAGACCCGCTACTTCGCCTGGAACGAGATCGCCGGTTTCGAACTGCGTTCCCGCAAATGGCGCGGGGTCACCGTTTCCGGTCTCACCTTCGTCACCACCGCGGGCGAGGCGATCAACACCGAGGTGATCATCGGGCCGAATGACCCCCAGCCGTCCGTCGGCCTGTACTCCGCGGAGGAGGTCGAAGACCTGCTGGCGGAGTTGGAGGCTCAGCGGGCGGTAGAAACTAAGTCATGATCACCCAGCGCGCCCTTGAGCCCACGCCGATCCAGGTGTCCGAAGAGGTCCTCGAGGACCTCAACGTCCGTCTCACCCGGACTCGTCCGCCGTGGGACGAGGGGAATGAGGACTGGGGCTACGGCGTTCCGGCCAGCTACCTTCGTGAGCTGGCCGGCTACTGGCGCGACGGTTACGACTGGCGCAAGGCCGAGGCCGCCATCAACGCCTACGAGCACTACCAGGTGAGCGTCGCGGGTGTGCCGGTGCACTTCCTGCGCAAGCCCGGGCGCGGTCCCCGGCCGATTCCGCTGATCCTGACCCATGGCTGGCCGTGGACGTTCTGGCACTGGTCGAAGGTGATCGATCCGCTCGCCGACCCGGGCGCGTTCGGTGGTGACCCCGCGGACGCGTTCGACGTCATCGTGCCGTCCCTGCCCGGCTTCGGGTTCCCCGGTCCGCTCACCGGCTTCCCGGACGTCAACTTCTGGAAGGTCGCCGACCTCTGGCACACCCTGATGACCGAGACACTGGGGTACGAGAAGTACGCCGCCGGGGGCTGCGACATCGGCGGGATCGTCTCCAGCCAGCTCGGCCACAAGTACGCCGACGAGCTCTACGGCATCCACATCGGCTCCGGGCTGCCGCTCGACTTCTTCACCGGTCCCCGCGCCTGGGACTTCGCCCGCAACCGGCCCCTCACCGACGACCAGCCCGCCGAAGTCCGCGCCCGCACCATGGAGCTGGACCGCCGCTCGGCCTCCCACCTCGCCGTGCACCTGCTCGACGGCGCCACCCTGGCCCACGGCCTGAGCGACTCACCCGCCGGACTGCTCGCCTGGCTGCTGGAGCGCTGGAACGCCTGGAGCGACAACGGCGGCGACCTCGAGTCCGTCTTCACCAGGGACGACCTGCTCACCCACGCCACGATCTACTGGGTGAACAACTCCATCGCCACCTCGATGTGCTACTACGCCAACGCCAACCGCTACCCGTGGACGCCGGCCCACGACCGCACACCGGTCGTGCAGGCCCCGGTCGGCCTCACCTTCGTCGCCTACGAGAACCCGCCCGGCATCCACACCACCGAAGAGCGCGTCCGGGCGTTCACCACCGGCCCGCAGGCCGAGTGGTTCAACCACGTCAACGTCAACGCCCACGAGCACGGCGGCCACTTCATCCCCTGGGAGAACCCCGACGCCTGGGTGGGCGACCTACGCCGCACCTTCCGCGGACGCAGGCCCTGAACCGGCACACAAGCGGTCCAGGGCCGACTGGCTCTCGGCGTCCGCGGGGCGGAAGATCACCAGGCGCTGGTCCGGGTCTTCGAGGGGCGTGAGCACTTCGAAATCCACCGCGAGCACGCCGGCGCCGGGGTGTCGCAGGACCTTGTGCCCGCGGCCGTTGACCTGGATGTCCCGCTCGGCCCACAGGCGCGCGAAGTCCTCGTCGCCGGTGGTGAACTCGGCGATGAGGTCGGTCAGCACCCGATCCTCCGGGTACGCCGACCACGCGGCGCGCAGGTGGGCGATCCCTTCCCGCACGACGCGTTCCCGGTCGACGTAGTACTCGCGGATCTCCGGGTGCAACAGGCACAGCCACATCGCGTTGCGCTGCGACGGGGGCAGGGTGTCGAAGTCCACCAGCAGCTTCGTCAGCTCACGGTTCCAGGCCAGGAGGTCGTACCGGTGGTTCACCAGCATGGCCGGCAGCGGCGACAGGTCATCGACCAGCCGGGCCAGGGGCGGTGGCGCGGTGGTGGCGGGTTTGTCGGGATTGCGGGGGCGCTGCCGGGTCAGGTTGAACAGGTAGGAGCGTTCGACGGGGGAGAGGCGCAGCGCCTGGGCCAGCGCCTCCACCACCTCCGCTGAAGGCCGCAGCCCGCGACCCTGTTCCAGCCGCACGATGTAGTCGACGCTGACCCCGGCCAGTTCGGCGACCTCTTCGCGGCGCAGTCCCGGGGTCCGCCGGGCCTGCCGACGCGACGGCAGGCCGAGATCGTCCGGATCCAGTCGTTCACGCCGGGTTCGCAGGAACGCGGCCAGCTCCACGGTGTGGGTCGTCATGTCCGGTGCAACAGCGAGGGTGGGACTGGCCTTCCCAGGAACCTCCGTCCCTTACCCCCGGCTCGCGGCGGGACCAGCCTGGTGCTCGGCACATGATCACGAGCACAGGAGGACACGATGTCGCTCACCCTCGACACCTACCGGCTGCTGGGCCGCTCCGGGCTGCGGGTGTCACCGCTGGCGCTGGGCGCGGCGACCTTCGGCACCGAGTGGGGCTGGGGAGCCGAGCAGGACGAGGCCCGCAAGCTGTTCGACCACTACGTCGAGCGCGGCGGCAACTTCATCGACACCGCCAACACCTACACCGACGGCAGTTCCGAGCGCCTGCTGGGCGAATTCGCCCGCGACAAGCGCGAGAGCCTGGTGCTGGCGACGAAGTACACGACGCAGCGGCGGCCCGGCGACCCGAACTCCGGGGGCAGCCACCGCAAGAGCCTGTTCACCTCGGTGGAAGCGAGCCTGCGCCGGCTCGGCACCGACTACCTCGACCTGCTCTACCTGCACGTCTGGGACTTCACGACCCCAGTCGAGGAGATCCTGCGCGGTATGGACGACCTGGTCCGGCAGGGCAAGGTCCTGTACGTGGCGATCTGCAACGCCCCGGCCTGGCAGGTGTCGCGCATGCAGGCGATCGCCGACCTGCGGGGCTGGTCGCCGCTGGTGGCGCTGCAGATCGAGTACAGCCTGATCGAGCGCACCGGGGAACGCGACCTGATCCCCATGGCCCGCGAGCTGGGGCTGGGGGTGGTCCCGTACTCACCGCTGGCCGGCGGGGTGCTCACCGGCAAGTACACCCGCGACGACCTGACCTCGACGAAGGACGACGGCACCCGCAAGAGCTTCAATCGCGCCCTGGGCACGGTCACCGAACGCAATCTCGCCATCGCCGATGTGGTGACGGAGGTCGCCGCCGAGCTGGGCCGCACCCCCGCCCAGGTCGGACTGGCCTGGACGCTGCAGAACCCGGGCGTGACAACCCCGATCATCGGCGCCCGCACCCCCGCGCAACTGGAGGGCAATCTGGGCGCACTGGAGATCGACTTCACCGCCGCCCAACTGAACCGCCTGGACGAGGCCAGCGCGATCGAGCTCGGCTACCCGCACGACATGCTCGCCAGTGACCACATCCGCGCGGTGACCACCGGTGGCCTGAAGATCGAAGCCCGCCGCTGACTCACAGGGGCGGGTCCACCCGGTGGCGGGTGTGGCGCTCGTAGGCTCCGGCCAGTTCGAACAGGAGCGGTTCGGCGAACGGCCTGCCGAGCAGTTCCAGGCTCGCGGGCAGGGACCGGGTGTAGCCCATCGGAACGCCGATGGCCGGGAAGCCGGTGTTCTCGCTCCACCTGGTGAACACCCCGCCCTGCTCGACACCGATCGGCTCCGGCGGTCGCATCGCCGAGGCGTACCCGATCGCGTCGAGCCGTTCGTGCGCCATCACGTCCAGCGTCTGCTCGCGCAGCGAATCGCGGTTCCGTAACGCTTGCTGGTAGTCCACATTGGATTCGAGGCCGTCCGGGCCGACTTCGATCTCCCGGTCGAAGGCTTCCTTGGCGTAGGGGGTGTAGGCGCCGGAGGCGTGCAGTTCGGCGAACGAGCGCACCGGCACGTCAGGCCCGGCGGCACGCAGGTAGCCGGTCATGTCCCGGTTCGCCTCGAAGGTGATCACCGAGGACCCGCCGAGCAGGTCGCGGTCCGGTGCGGGCAGGAAGACCACCGCGGCCCCGAGCCTGCGCAGGTCGGCGGCCGCGCGGTCGAGCAGGGCCAGCACGCCCGGATCGTCCTCGCCGAACAACGACAGTCCACTCCGGACGATGCCGATGCGCTTGCCGTGCAGGGACCCGTGGCGGGCGTGCCAGGCGTAACCCCGCTCGGGCAGGACCCCGGCGACCAGCTGCAGGCCGGTCGCCACGTCGGCGACCGTGCGGCCCAGCGGGCCCGGGGTGTCCTGGGTCAGCGCCCGAGGCATGGTGCCCGCCCTCGACACCAGGCCGACTGTCGGCCGCACGGTCACCACGCTGGTGAACGCGGCGGGGATGCGCAGCGAGCCGCCGGTGTCGGTACCGAAGGCCAGCGGGACGTAACCGGCCGAGACCGCGGTGGCCGGGCCGCCGCTCGAACCGCCGACTGTGCGCTCGGTGGCGTACGGATTGCGCATCGCGCCCTCGAGCGAACTCACGCCGTACACCGCGGCGGCGAAGTCGTCGAGGTTGCCCTTGCCCAGGATGATCGCCCCGGCCTGCCGCAGCCGGGCGGTCACCGTCGCGTCCTCGCGCGGCACCCAGTCGACGAACAGCGGCGAGCCACCGGTCGTCGGCAACTCCGCGGTGTCGATGTTGTCCTTGAGCACCACGGGAACGCAGTGCGCCGGTGGCAGTGCCGCGCCCCGATGGGCATCCTTGTCGCGGGCTTCGGCCATGGCGTCCGGGTTGACGGTGATCATCGCGTGCAACGTGGGGCCGGTCCGGTCGAACGCGGCGATGCGCTCCAGCGCCGACCGGATGATGTCCGTGCAGCTCAGGCGATGGTTGGCCAGTGCGTGGTGCAACTGGGCCAGGGTCAGCGTGTGCGGGGGTGCCGCGGCTGCCGGCGGGGCCACCAGGAGCACTGAGAACAGGGCGAGCACCAGTGCGCGGTGGGCGATTGTCCACCCGTGTCCCTTGACCGGCTGCTTCCGCCGAGCCCACGATGTCGGCAGCGAGGGTGCTTTCACCGACCGATGGGCAGGTGACCGCGTCATGGTGTTCCTCCGCCGGTCTGGCATGGGCGTCCTCGTCCTGTCGCTGCTGTGCGCCGGTGTTCCCGCGGCCGGCGGGAACACCGTGAACAGCACGGACACCTTCGATCCCACCACGTACGTCAATCCGCTGACCGGGACCGCGCCCGGCGATCCGGAGCTCAACGCCAAGATGGGCGACGGCTGGGGCAACGGCAACACCTATCCCGGCGCGACCCTGCCCCACGGCATGACGCAGTGGAGCCCGGCCACCCCGAGCGCCCCACCAGGGGGTTACTCCTACGAAGACACCGAAATCACCGGGTTCGGTCTCACGCACGAATCCGGCGCGGGCTGCCCGATGTACGGCGACGCACCGATCATGCCGGTGCCAGAACCGCCCGCGGTGTCCCCGGCCACCGACCCCGCCCGCTACCACAGCGGTTTCCGCCACGACGACGAGCGAGCCGCACCCGGCACCTACTCGGTCCGGCTGGAGTCCGGGATCGAGGTTCGCCTGGCGGCCGCGCTGCGCGGCGGTGCCGGAGCGTTCACCTTCCCCGCCGGTGCGGACGCCACGCTGCTGGTCGACGCGGGCGGCAGCGCCAACGGCGCGAGTGCCGCGAGCGTGCGCATCCTCGGCGACGACACGCTGGTCGGCCAGGTCACCAGCGGCGAGTTCTGCGGCGCTCCCGCGACCTACACGCTGTACTTCGCCTACCGCTTCAGCCGCCCGTTCCGCGCCCACGGCACCTGGTCGGCCGACGCGCTGACGCCGGGCGGGCGATCCGCCGACGGCCAGGAATCCGGTGGCTGGGTCACCTTCGACGAATCCCGGGTGGAAGCCACCGCCGGGATCTCGTTCACCGACGCCGAGGGCGCGATGACCAACCTCGAAACCCTGTCCCACGACCAGGTCGCCGCCGCGGCACACCGGGCCTGGCGCACTGAACTCGGCCGGATCCGGGTGGCGGGCGGCCGTGAGGAGGACCTTCGCACCTTCTACACCGCGCTCTACCACGTCATGCTCGGCCCGACCGTGTTCAGCGACGCCGACGGCCGGTACCGCGGCTTCGACGACCGGGTGCACCACGTGCGTCCGGGCAGGCTGCAGTACGCCAACTTCTCCGGCTGGGACACCTACCGCACGCACATGCAGCTGGTCGCCCTGCTCGACCCGCGGCGGGCGTCGGACATGGCGCAGTCGCTGGTCGACGCGGCCCAACAGAGCGGATGGCTGCCGCGGATCTCCTTCGCCAACCGGCACACCAGCGTGATGGCCGGTGACCCGTCCAGCCCGATCCTCGCGGGCGCGCTCGCCTTCGGTGCCCGGGACTTCGACACCACCGCCGCGCTGGCGGCCATGGTCCGCGGGGCCACCGTGCCGGGCGATCCGGCCACCGGGTACGTGCCCAGGGAAGGCCTGCGCCACTACCTGGACCACGGATACCTGCCGATCGGCCTGATCGACCGGAGTGGCGCGGCCGGGATGACGCTGGAGTACACCACTTCCGACTTCAGCATCGCCCAGTTCGCCGCCGAACTGGGCGACCGGGGGACGGCCGCGGAGTTCACCCGCCGCGCCCAGAACTGGCAGCACCTGCTCGATCCGGGGACCGGTTCGGTCGCGCCCCGGCTGGCCGACGGATCGCTGCTGCCCGTACGCGGTCGGTCCCGGATGACCGGCTGGGTGGAGGGCAGCCAGGCCCAGTACGCCTGGATGGTGCCGTACAACCTGGACGGCCTGGTCACGGCGGCGGGCGGCCCGGAGGCGGTGGTCGCCCGGCTCGACGACCACTTCGCCAAGCTCAACGAGGGTTCGCGCTCACGTCACGCCTTCCTCGGCAACGAGCCGAACCTCGTCACGCCGTGGGTCTATCACGCGGCGGGAGCGCCTTGGCGGACGCAGGAGGTCGTGCGCCGGGCGCAGCGCGAGCTGTTCTCCGCGCAGCCGGACGGGTTGCACGGCAACGACGACCTCGGGGCGATGTCGGCGTGGTACGTGTGGACCGCGCTCGGCCTGTTCCCGGCCATCCCCGGCCGCGCCGAGCTGGCGCTGACCACGCCACTGTTCCCGAAAGCCGTGCTGCAGCGCGGTTCCGGGCAAGAGTTGGTGATCCGCGCGCCGCGGGCGCCGGACGCCGGTTACCTCCGCGAGGTGACGGTCAACGGCCGTGCGCACGACCGCGCCTACCTCGAGCCGGACTTCGTCGAAACCGGTGGCGTGCTGGACCTTCGGCTCGGCGACACCCCACGGCGGGACTGGGCAAGCCCCGGGCTGCCCAGCTTCTCCGAAGGCCAGGCACCGGTGACCGGCGCGATATCGGGCACGCACCTGCGCTTGCAGGGGTTCACCGATCAGCCGGTCACGGTGAACTGGGCGCTAGACCCGTTCGCGGACCTCACAGTCACGCCCTCGTCGGGCACGGTCACCATTCCCGCCGGTGGCCGGGTCGACGTGCCGTTGTCGGTCCAGGCCGCCGATGGCGCGGCCGAAGGCTATCGACGAGCGACGCTGCATCTGTCCACAGCAGACGGGAAGCAGTGGCCCGCACCGACCGCTCGGCTGGTCGTCGCGCCACCGGACAGCCTGCTCCGGGTGGCCGACAGCCTCGGCGTCAGTGCCGACGACCGGCCGGAACAAGCCGATCTCAACGACTACGGCGGCAGCTATTCGGCACAACTGCTGGCGGAGTCGGGCTTCACACCCGGTGCCGAGGTGGTCCGGGACGGGGTGCCGTTCCGCTGGCCCGCCGCCGCTCCCGGAGAGCCCGACAACGTCGTGGCCCACGGGCAGACGATCCCACTGCCCGGCGCACAGCCGGGCGCGCCGACGCTGGGCTTTCTCGGGTCCGCCCTCGGCGGTCACGGCCAGGGGACCGGTTCGGTCACCTACACCGACGGTTCCACCGGCACGTTCACGCTCGCGTTGTCGGACTGGACGCTCAAGGGCGGCAGCGTGCCCGCCCTGCCGGGCAACCGGGTCGCCGCGGACATGCCGTACCGCAACTACCCGGCGGGACCCGACCACACCCGCACGTACCTCTTCTCCACCTCAGCCGCGCTGGACCCGGCCAAGACGGTGGCGAGCGTGACGCTGCCCGCCGACGTCGCAGACCGGGACCTGCACGTGTTCGCGATCGGAGTGGGCGGATGACCCGGGCACTGCGGCTGGTCGTCGCGCTGGTACTGGCTTTCGGGCTGGCACCGGCGCCGCTCGCGAGCGCGACACCGGTGCCGTCGATCTTCCCGGTGCCGCAATCCTTGGTGGTCCAGGGCGACCCGATCACCGTGCCGCCGGTGGTTTCGCTGAACATCGGCGCCACGGCGGATTCGGCGACGGTGGCCGAGGTCGAATCCATCCTGCGGGACTGGGGCGTGCGCGAGATCCGCCGCGATCGCCCGGCGCCCCTGACGATCTGGCTGGGCACGCCACAGGAGAACCCCGAAGCCGGTGAAGCCTTGCGGTGGCTCGGGATCGACGGCCCGGAGGGCCTGCCCGCGGAGGGCTACGTACTGGCGTCCGGGCGGAACACCGTGGTGCTGTCCGGTGTGGACGGAACGGGTTCCTATCGCGCGGCGGCCACCCTGCGGCAGTTGCCGAGCACCGCGGGCGGTCGTACCCGGTTGCCCGCGGTCCAGGTGCGGGACTGGCCGTCGATGCCGTGGCGCGGTCTCGTCGAGGCGTTCTACGGCCCGGCGTGGACCACCGCCGACCGGCTGGCGTACCTCGATCTGGCGGCGACGGTCAAGCTGAACACCTACGTCTACGCCCCCAAGGACGACCCCTACCACCGGGAACGGTGGCGTGAGCCGTACCCGCCGGACCAGCTGGCCGAACTGGGCCGGGTCGCCGGGCACGCGCGCGACCGGCACGTCCGGTTCGTCTTCGCGGTCTCGCCCGGCCTGGACATCTGCCACTCCGCGCCCGCCGAGCTCGAAGCGCTCACCCGCAAGGCCGACGCGCTGTGGCAGCTCGGCGTCCGCGACTTCGCGGTGTTCTTCGACGACATCGGCGGCGGGCTGCACTGCCCGGAGGACGAACTCCGGTTCGGCGGCGACCCCTCGCCGCTGGCCGCCGCGCAAGCACACCTGCTCGGCGAGTTCCAGCGCGCCTTCCTGGACCTGCGGCCGGGCGCCGGGCGCCTGATCACCGTGCCGACCGAGTACACCGGCGTCAGCGGATCGGTCTACCAGCACCGATTCGGCGAACTGGTGGCGCCGGAGGTGCTGATCTACTGGACGGGTGCGAGCACGGTGCCCGCCACCATCACCGGGGCGGACGCGGCCAAGGCCGGCGCGGTCTTCCGCCACGAACTGCTCGTCTGGGACAACTACCCGGTCAACGACTACGAGCCCCGCAAGCTGTTCCTCGGCCCGCTCACCGGCCGGGCGGCGGACCTCCCGGACCACGGGATCGCCGGGCTGACCGCGAACCCGATGCCGCAGGCACGGCCGTCGGCCCTCGCGCTGCTCACCTCCGCCGACTACAGCTGGCATCCCGCCGCGTACCAGCCGTCGAAGTCGTGGCAGTGGGCGATCGGGCACCTGGGCGGCACAGCCACCGGCGCGCTGCGGATCTTCGCCGACGCCGCCCGGTCCTCACCGCTGGATCCGGTCGAAGCACCCGAGCTGGCTTCGCTGATCGACGCCTTCTGGGCCGATCCGGGCGGCGCGGCCGGGGCGGCGCTGGCCGATCGGTTCGCTGGGATGGCCGGTGCGGCCGGGCAACTGCGGGAAGGCATGAACGATCCCGCCTTCGTCGACCAAGCCGGGCCGTGGCTGACCAAACTGCGCTGGTACGGCGTCGCCGGGCAGGCGCTGACCGAGGGGCTGCGCGCCGAACTCCGCGGTGACGACACGACCGCCTGGCGGCAACGGGTGCTCGCCGGCCGCGCCGCGACCACGGCGAGCGAGGTCTACGAACAAGTGGCCGCTGGGGTGGTGCGCCCGTTCCTGGAGCGGGCCACGGCCGCGAGCCAGGTGGTCACCCTGGAGGCGGGTGACGGGCTTTCCGCCTCGGTGCGGGCGGGGGAGACCCCGATCGCCCGGGTCGAATTCCGCAGCGGCGGCACGGAAATCGGCCAGGACGCGACCGCGCCCTACGAACTGGACTGGTCACCACCGCCGGGGCGCCACGTGCTGACCGCGCGAGCCGTCGCGGCCAACGGCGAGGTGGTGACTTCGGCGCCGGTCCGGATGACCGTGGGGGATCCGCCACCCGCGCTGCTGCTCACCGGAACCGAGCAACCGGCGGCCGACGAGTCCGTCCGGGAACGCCTGGAGTACCTCGGGTTCCCGGTGGTCGCGGTGCCCGCGGCCGCCGCCACCGAAGCGGACGCCACGGGCAAGGCGCTGATCGTGGCGCCGTCGACGATCGCCTCCAGTGACCTCGGCACGAAGTTCCGCGAGACCCCGGTGCCGCTGCTGACCTGGGAGTCCTTCGCCTTCGACGACCTGGGCATGGCCGGTGCGGTCGGGGAGACCTGGCGCGTCGACCGGGTGCGGATGACCGAAGCAGCCGGTCCGCTGGCCGGCGGGCTCACCGGGGAGCAGGTCGTCTACAAAGGACCGAACCGGGTGCGCTGGGGAGTGGTGCCGGACAGTGCGGAACGCGCCGCCACCATGCCGGACGACCCGGCGCTGGCGACGTTGTTCGGCTATCCGACCGGCACGCCGATGCTCGGCACGACCGCGCCGGCTGCCCGCGTCGGCCTGTTCCTCGGCGACGACGGCCTGGACCCCGACGTGGTCACGCCCGCCGCACTGCACCTGTTCGACACCGCGGTCCGGTGGGCGGTGAAACTCCCGTCGCGTTCCCCGGCGTAGCGCCGGGAACCTACAGCGCTTCTTCGATGGAGTGGTACAGCTTCAGCGCGTTGTCCAGCCCGGCGATCTCGATGGGGCGGATGACGCAACTGTTGCTGTCCACCACGAGTCGCGGCCGGGGGGTGTGGCGGGAGGCGTCGAGCAACGCGGTCAGCCCGGCGGCGTTCAGGAAGCCGACCCGGGTCAGGTCGACGATGCAGGGATCCGGGTGCGCCTGGTCGATGGCGGTGGTCATCGCGTCCAGCAGGGCGGGCGCGGACTCCATGTCGACCTCTCCGACGACCTCGACCACGAGGGCACCCGAAACTCTCCGGTGGGTGATGGTCAGCCATTCCGGCGGCGGGGTCGTTCTGGCCGGTTCGCCGAGTGCTTGCTGTGGCACCGTCGCTCCCTTCGCGCGATGGAGGCTCAGCTGGGGCGTGGTCCGCGGGGTGCGGCAGCCAGGTGCGGGGCGTGGCCGCTGCTGCCCGGCTGGTCTAGGGCCAGTTCGGCCCAGACGGTCTTGTGGTGGCCGTGCTGCTGGA
This sequence comes from Amycolatopsis magusensis, assembly GCF_017875555.1. Classification (GTDB taxonomy): domain Bacteria; phylum Actinomycetota; class Actinomycetes; order Mycobacteriales; family Pseudonocardiaceae; genus Amycolatopsis; species Amycolatopsis magusensis. Next base: position 6,177,128 of record NZ_JAGGMS010000001.1, read on the forward strand.
CCCCCCACGAGGACGCCAGCCGGTCCACCAGGAGCAGTCCTCGTCCGCCGGTCGCGTCCGCCGGGCGGATCGCGGGTTTCCCGGACGAGGCGTCGTCCACTTCGATCCGCAACGATCTTCGCTGGTCGATCAGCCCGAACCGGCACAGGCGCGGCGGCGCGCCGTGGCGGTGGGCGTTGCTGACCAGCTCGTCCGCCACCAGTACCGCGTCGTCGACCAGCAGCCCGGCTTCGCCGGAGAGCAGGTCGCGGATCCGCTGCCGGACTTCCCGGTTCCCGGTCACGTCGAGATCGCACACCGCGGTCAGCGGTACCGGTTCGGCTCGCTGCTCACCCCAGGACTGTGTCTCCACGGCCATCCACCACCCTCATGTCGGCCCGAGTCTCGTGCGGCATAGATACCCCGGCAGTCGCACTGGTCAAACCTGCCGCCGTCCACGTGCGGTTTGTGCCGAGCGCATCTCGGGTACTGCGGCTGCTAGTTCCGACAGCGGGAGGTCACACAGTGCAGATCCAGGTCAACACCGATCACAAAATCGAGGGCGGCGAGCGGCTGGCCGCCTACGTGGAGACCGAGCTCGCGTCCGCTCTCGCCAGGTTCGACGGGTGGCTGACCCGGGTAGAAGTGCACTTCAGCGAAGAAGGCGCGGGACGGACCGAGGACAAGAAGTGCGCGATGGAAGCCCGGCCGGCGGGTTCGCCGCCGGTCGCGGTCACGCACCACGCGGCGACGGTCGACGAGGCCTGCAGCGGCGCGGTGGACAAGCTGGCCAGCGCGTTGGACACCAAGTACTCCCGCGCCCACGACCACAAGGGTGGTGAGAGCATCCGCCACCTGCCGGTGACCCCGGAACCGATCTGAGCACGCACGTGGCGAAACGGCCCCTTGGCAGCATGCTGTCAAGGGGCCGTTTCACTTCTAGCCCGCTGAGCGGGTGAAGGTGACATGCGTGACGCCGCTCGGCGAGGACGTGGCTTCCACCTGGTAGTGCTCCTCGAGCCCTTCGAGCCCGTCCCACAGGCGGACGCCTCTGCCGAGCAGGATCGGGACCACCACGATGTGCAGGTAGTCGACCAGCCCGGCGGCGAGGAAGTCGCGGATGACCGTGGGCCCGCCGCTGAGCCGCACGTCCAGGCCACCGGCGGCTTCACGAGCCGTCTTCAGCGCCTCGGCGGGGGAGGAGTCGATGAAGTGGAAGGTGGTGCCGCCCTCCATCTCGATCGACGGCCGGGTGTGCTGGGTGAGGACGTAGACCGGGATGTGGTAGGGCGGGTTGGCACCCCAGGCGCCCTTCCACTCGGGGTCTTCGTGCCAGCCGGGGTGGCCGAACATCCCGGCGCCCATGATCTCCGCGCCGATCGCCGGGTCGCGTTCGGCGAGCGAGCCGCGCTGCCGGGCGAAGGCGTCGTCCACGCCACCGCTGCCGCCGGCCTGCCAGAACCGGGTGCCGAACATCCATTCGTGCAGCCGCTGCCCGGCGTGACCGAAGTGCGCTTCGCTGCTCTGCCCCTCACCGGTGCCGAAGCCGTCGAGGGAAATCGAAAAGTTGTGCACGCGGACGAGTGACATGGCTGCTGCTCTCCTCGGTTCGGGAACTCGGTTTGCCCTACGAGAAGTCAGACCGGCGGCGACCGGAAAACTCATCGCTACCCCGGTCCCGAGTCAGCTCAGGGCGTCCAGTCCGTGCTGCCAGCGTTCCCGTCGCTCGGCGGAGTCCTGGTCCCACCAAGGCGTGCCGCGCTCGCCCAGCGCGACTTTGGCGGTGTGCACCCGTGCGCGGGCCTCGCGTTCGGCGTCGGTGTCCTGGTCGCGGCGGGCCGCGCCGACGTCCCGGCGGGCCCGCATCAGGTGGCTGCGCAACCGGGCCGCCGCTTCTTCCGGGATTTCGGGGTCGGTGGCCCGCCAGCGGCGGCCGTTGACCACGATGAACCGCCCGTCCGGCGTGCGTTCCGGCTCAGTCATCAGCGTGCGGTGGCAGCTGGATCCGGATCGGGCCCTGCCATTCGGCGTCCGGATCGAGGGTTCGGCCCTGTTGGGTGAGCCGCACCTGACCGGCCTTGGCGAGTTCGCGGGCCAGGTCCCGGGCCTGCGGCATCAGGGGGCGCCAGTCGTCGGCCACCGCCCTGGCCGCGTCGGACGGGCAGGTGCTGCTGTCCTCACCCCGCGCGCAGGCCAGCGCGAGGATGGCGGCCCGCAGCTGTTCTACCGGGGATCTGGCGGTCAGCGCGAGGCGGGCCTGCTCCGCGCCGGGGCCATCACCGTCGCGCGTCCGCTCCAGTTCGCGCCGCGGCCCGGGTACCTCGGTCATGCCGCCAGAATCGCACCGATCCGCTCACCCCGCCTGGCGGCGCACCATCTCGGCGATCCAGGTCGGCGCGAACGGCGAAGTGCAGTTCGGCGGGGTCGGGTAGTCCTTGAGCACTTGGAGGCGCTCACCGATGTCGATCGCGCGGGCGCGGTGCTCGGCGTGGTCGATGCCGATCTGCGCCAGGCAGTGGTTCATCGCCCATTGCAGCCGGGCCGGCGCCTTCTTCATCTCCGCCTCGATGACGTCGAGCAGGCCGGTGAGGTCCAGGCCGTCGGGCTTCTTCGCCACGCGATCGGTGGTCAGCGCCCACCCGGCACTCGCGACCACCGGATCCGCGTCGGCGAACCAGGCCAGGCGCAGGTCCTCGACGTGCGGGCTCTTCTTCACCACGTAGTTCACCAGCCAGTCCTGCACCTTGGGGGTGCGGGCATCGCGCACCATGCCGTCCAGCTCGTCCGACCCGAACGCCTTCGGACGGCAGATGAGCAGGGCCAGCAGCCTGGCCGCGGTGTCGCCCGTCGCCCAGAGCTCACGTGCGAGGTCCTGCTGCGTCTTCAGCCGCTTCGCGACCGCACGCAGCTTGGTGAGGTTCACCCCGTGGTCGTCACCGTGCTTTTCGTTCACCGCACGTGCTTTCGGGTCCTCCAGGGTGGCCAGCTCGGCCATCACCTCGGCCACCGTCGTCTCGGCCACTTCGGCCTCCTCCCAGAACTCCGTGGCACGCAGGATAAGCGGCGGCCCGCTCCCTGGCCGTGATCAGGCCGTCTTGATCGCGCCGCCGTCGATGACGTGGTCCGCGCCGGTGGTGCTGCCCGCCAGCGGCGAGGCCAGGTAGGCGACCAGGGCGGCGACCTCCGCGGGCTCGACGAACCGGCCGGTGGTGACCCCCATCGCGGCAGGCACCTGGCTCAGCAGGTCCGCGTGCGGCACGCCCATCGACCGCGCGAGCTCCGCGCCGTAGCCGTCCGGGGACTCCCACAACGGGGTGCGCACCGGGCCGGGGGAGACGGTGTTCACCCGCACGCCCCGCGGGCTGACCTCCTCGGTGAGCGCCTTGCCGAACGCGGTCAGCGCGGCCTTCGCGGTGGTGTAGGGCATCGGCCCGGCGTGGGGGACCCGGGCGCCGTTGGACGAGATGTTCACGATCGTGCCCTTGCGCCGCAGCAGGCTGGGCAGGGCGGCGCGGGTGGTCCGGACCGCGCTGAAGAAGTTCAACTCGAACGTCTGCTGCCACTGGTCGTCGTCGAAGGCGGTGAAGCCGCCGGTCTGGCGGCCGTCGCTGTCGCCGCCCCCGACGTTGTTGACCAGCACATCGATCTCCCCTAGTTCGGCCAGCGCCCGTTCGACGAGCTGGACGGGGCCCTCGGCGGTGGACAGGTCGATCGGGACCGCGACCACGCCGGACGCGGCCAGCTCCGGCGGCACGGTGCGCGAGCCGGACACCACGCGCATGCCCTCGGCGAGCAGCGAGGTGACGATGGCCAGGCCGATGCCGCGGCTCGCGCCGGTCACCAGAGCGGTCTTACCTGCCAGTTGAAGATCCATGTCGCTCACCCATCTGCATCAGCTAAGACCCGAGTGGTCTCTTAGTTGCGACACTACTGTTGCAACTAAGAGCTCGCAAGGGTCGTGCCTGTAGTGTTTCGCCCTGGCGAGAGGAGGCTGCGGTGACACAGCAGGATGAGGTGCGGCGGCCGCGGCGTGCGGACGCCGAGCGCACCGTGCAGGCGATCCTCGAGGCAGCGGAAAAGGTGCTCAGCGCCGATCCCACGGCGTCCATCGAGCAGATCGCCGCGGCGGCCGGGGTGGCCCGGACCACCGTCCACCGGCGGTTCGCCACGCGGGACGTGCTGATCGACGAGCTGACCGCCTGGGCCGCCCAGCGGTTCCGCGAGGCGGTGCGCCGGGGTCGCCCGGAGACCGCCCCGCCCCTGGTCGCGCTGTACCAGGTGACCGCGAACGTGCTGGACGTCAAGATCAGCTGGGGCTTCGCGATGAGTCGCACCTCCTCGGCCGACTCCCGGGTGGCCGAGGTGCACGACGAGGTGCGCGAGGAGTGCGATCGCCTTTTCCTCCGCGCGCGGGACGCCGGGGTGATCCGCGCCGACGTCGACCTGGACTGGGCCCGCCGCGTCTACTACGCACTCATCCACGAGGCGACCCAGATACCCGAGCCGGTGGACACGGACGCGCTCGCCACGCTCGTGGTCGACACGGCTCTGCGGGGAATCGGTGCCGGCGGCGGACTCTGACTGGCACCTCCCACAGTTGGAGCGTCCACCATGGTCGCCATGCACGTGAACATCGACGCCCGCGGTGGGCAGCACTGCGAGACGACGGCGCTGGCGGTCCTGCTGCGGCACCAGGGACTCGACCTGTCCGAGCCGATGCTCTTCGGCCTCGGCTCCGGACTGTCCTTTGTGTACTGGGACAGCAAGAGTCTCGGCTTCCCCTTCCTCGGGGGCCGCGTCAAACCCTTCGAGCTCACCAGGAACCTGGCCGCCAGGCTCGGGCTGGAGTTGCTGGTCCAGGAGACCACTTCGGCCCGCAAGGCGTGGCAGAACGTGGTGGGTCCGCTCGACGCCGGGCACCCCGTCGGGCTGCAGCTCGACAGCTTCCACCTCGAGTACTTCGGGTCCCAGGTGCACTTCGGGGGTCACGTCGTGGCCATGTACGGCTACGACGACCGCAACGCGTTCCTGGTGGACACCGAGCAGCAGGGCGGGGCGGTCTCCACCAGCCTGACCAGCCTCGCCCAGGCCAGGGCGGCACGCGGGCCGATGACCGCCAAGCACCGGTCCTTCACCGTCACCGTCCCGGAAAACCGGCCCCCGGCACACGAACAGCTCGTGCCCGCCATCACCGCCTGCGCTGAGGCCTTCCTCGATCCACCCATCGCCAACCTGGGGCACCGGGGCATCGAGAAGACCGGCAAAGTGGTACGCACTTGGCTCCAGCGGACCGACAACCCGCAGCAGGATCTACCGCAAGCCGCCTTGCTGATGGAGAAGGCGGGCACCGGCGGCGCGTTGTTCCGCAACCTCTACCGCGATTTCCTCGCCGAATGCACCGAACTGGTCGACAGCGAGCACCTGCGTTGCGGCCACCGGCTCTACGCCGAAGCGGCCACGTTGTGGACGGAGGTCGCCACGCTGATCACCAAAGCCGGCGAATCCGGTGACGAGCACTGGCTCGTGCAGGCGAGCACCCTGCTCGGCGACCTCGCCCGCGTGGAGCGCGAAGCCATGCGAGCGTTGTGCCGCATAGGGGAGTGACCCCGGGAGGAGCTGGACCGCCCCCAATGCTATGAGTGGGGCATTACTAGCATCTATTGCAAGTAATGCCCCACTCATAGCATGCGCGTGCTCCTCCCGGGGACACCGTCAGGCCTTGCGCTGCATGCTTTCCCTGGCCGGGTTGCCCTGCTCGCCGGCCTTGGGATCCTTCTCGTCCTGCTTGTCGCGGACCCCGGATTCGACGCGGTCGCCGAGGTCCTTGTCCACGTTGCGCCAGTAGTCGAAGGCACGCTGCAGCACCGGTTCGCTCACGCCGTTGAGCAGGTGACCGACGATGTTGTCGACCAGGCGCGCCCGCTCGTCGTCGTTGAGCACGTCGCGGACCATGGTGCCCGCCTGGCCCCAGTCGTCGTCCTCGGCGTGGTCGACGTAGGCCGCGCGGACCATCTCACCTTCGGCCGCCCAGCCCGCCGGGGTGCCGTAGCGCTGCAGGTCGGCGCGGGGCCCGCCCTTGGAGTTCGGCGCGTACACCGGGTCGGAGACCTTGGTGTAGCGCATGCTGCCGTCCTTGCTGTAGCTGTGCACCGGCGAGGTCGAGGCGTTGACCGGCAGCTGCTTGTAGTTCGCGCCGATGCGGTAGCGGTGCGCGTCGGCGTAGGCGAACAGCCTGCCCAGCAGCATGCGGTCCGGGCTGGCCCCGATGCCGGGCACCAGGTTGTTGGGCTCGAAGGCGGCCTGCTCGATCTCGGTGTGGTGGTCGGTCGGGTTGCGGTCCAGGGTCATCCGGCCGACCTCGTGCAGCGGGTAGTCGCCGTGCGGCCAGACCTTGGTCAGGTCGAACGGGTTGAACCGGTAGTCCTTCGCCTCGTCGAAGGGCATCACCTGCACGTACAGCGTCCAACTGGGGTGGTCGCCGCGGGCGATGGCCTCGAACAGGTCGCGGGTGTGGTAGTCGGTGTCGGCCGCGGCGAGCTGGTCGCCCTCGTGCTGGGTGAAGGTCTCCACGCCCTGGTCGGTCTTGAAGTGGTACTTGACCCAGAACCGCTCGCCCGAGGCGTTGACCCACAGGTAGGTGTGCGAGCTGTACCCGTTCATGTGCCGCCAGGTGCGCGGGATGCCGCGATCACCCATCAGCCACGTGACCTGGTGCGCCGACTCGGGGGAGAGGGTCCAGAAGTCCCACTGCATGTCGTGGTCGCGCAGGTTGTTGTCGGCGCGCCGCTTCTGCGAGCGGATGAAGTGCTGGAACTTCAACGGGTCCTTGACGAAGAAGACCGGCGTGTTGTTGCCGACCATGTCGTAGACGCCTTCGGTGGTGTAGAACTTCAGCGCGAAACCCCGCGGGTCCCGCCAGGTGTCGGGGCTGCCGCGCTCACCGGCGACGGTGGAGAAGCGGGCGACCATTTCGGTGCGGACCCCCGGCTGGAAGACCGCGGCCTTGGTGTAGCGGCTGACGTCCGCGGTCACCTCGAACCGGCCGAACGCCCCGCTGCCCTTCGCATGCGGCTGCCGTTCGGGCACGCGTTCGCGGTTGAACTGCGCCATCTGCTCGATGAGGTAGTGGTCCTGCAGCAAGATTGGACCGCCAGGGCCGAGGGTGAGCGAATGCTCGTCGCTTTCGACCGGGATACCGGCGTCGTTCGTGGTGGGCTGGTCGGTCATCGGTTCCTCTCCTCAGGGGGCGGGGGCGGCTCGGCCGGCGCACGCCGGGCACAGCCCCCAGAACACGATCTCCGCCTCGTCGACGGAGAATCCGGAGTACTCGGCGGGTTCCAGGCAGGGCGCGGCACCACGCACGCAGTCGACGTCCTCCGCGCGACCGCACCGGCGGCAGACCACGTGGTGGTGGTTGTCGCCGGTCCGCCGTTCGAAGCGGGCGGGCTGCCCGGCGAGGTCGATGCGGCGCACCAGCCCCGCCTCGCCGCAGGCGGCGAGCACGTCGTAGACGGCCTGCACCGAAATGCGGCCGAGCGCCTCGCGCGCACCGCCGACGATGGCGTCGGCGGTCGAGTGCGGGTGGTCGGCGAGCCAGCCGAGCACCGCCAAGCGGGGTCGCGTCACGCGCAGCCCGGCTTGGCGGAGTTCGGCGTCCGGTGCGGCGTGAGCCACTGCGCACCCCCTAATCTGGAACCATTCGAGTTATCCCGGGGTACCCGGGGCCTGCGTGTTCACACCTCCCCCCTTCGTGTCAGGACGGCCAGCCCCCGGCGGCCGCGGTGGCCTTGGCGAATTCGGCGAAGGTGCGCGGCGGACGGCCGAGGGCGCGCTGCACGCCGTCGGAGACGTATTCGTCGGTGCCCTTCCTCAGCGGTTCGATGACGTCGGCGAAGGCTTCGGCGTCCGCGGGCGGCAGTCCCAGCTGGACGAGTTCGGCGATGTAGGCCTCGACGGAGAGCGGCACATAGCGGATTTCCCGGCCGGTGGCCTCGGAGATCGTGGCGACCGCCTCGGTCAGCGACACCGCCCGCGGGCCGGACAACTCGTAGATCTGGCCGGAGTGGCCGTCTTCGGTGAGCGCGGCGACGACCACCGCGGCGATGTCCTCGGCGTCGACGAAGCTGGCTGCCCCTTCACCGGCGGGCAGGCGCAGTTCACCGGCGCGGATGGAGTCGGCGAAGAAACCCTCGCTGAAGTTCTGCGCGAACCAGCCCGGCCTGCTGATCGTCCACTCCAGACCGCTCTCGCGCACGGCCGCCTCGCTGTCGACGAGACCGTCCAGCATTCCGGTGCTGTCCTTGGCGTAGTTCGGATTGTCGATGCCGCGCCCCGAGGCCAGCACGACCCGCCGCACGCCGTGTGCCACCGCCCGCTCGACGAACGGGCGGACGAGCTTGGTGCCGTCCAACTGGACGAGGTAGACCGCGGATGCGCCCTCCAGCGCGGAATCCCAGGTGGCGCGGTCGTTCCAATCGAAGGGGTGTTCACCGCCTCGCGCGGCCGCGCGGACCGGGAGTCCCTTGGCGCGCAGTTGGTCGACGACCCGGCGGCCGGATTTGCCGGTCGCGCCGGTGACAAGAATCGGTTGTTCAGCCATGACCCCAGTCAACCGGGGCCGAGTGAGACGTTCCATGGCTGGAAGACTCCGGATGATGTCCGGGCGTCTACACTTTCGTCATGGACGCCGTGTCGGAGTTGCTGGCGGACGTACGGGCACGCGGAGCCGTGTTCCGGCAGACGATCATGCGCTCGCCCTGGGCGCTGCGGATGTCCAGCGGCGCTCCGCTGACGCTGGCCACGATGCTGCACGGCGAAGCGTGGATCGTGCCCGACCAGCACGAACCCGTGCGCATCGGCGTCGGCGACATCGCCGTCGTCCGCGGCGACGTGCCCTACGCGGTGGCCGACGATCCCGCCACCACGCCCGCGCTGACGGTGACCGACGCCGACTACTGCCCGGGCGCCGGCGGCCTCGAAGAGACCCGGACCTGCGGCACGCCCGCCGACGGAGCCGCGGTGCTGCTCAGCGGGGCGTTCGAGCGCCGGGGAGAACTCAGCGAACGGCTGTTGCAGGCCCTGCCCGCCGTGCTCGTGGTGCCCGCCGAGGACAGCGGGCACCCGTCGGCCGAGGTGGTGGCCGAGGAGATCACCAAGGACAGGCCGGGGCAGCAACTGGTGCTGGACCGCCTCCTGGACCTGATGCTGGTGTCCGCGCTGCGCTCGTGGTTCGACAACCCGCTCGCCGGCGCGCCGGCCTGGTGCCGTGCGATGGACGACCCGGTGGTGGGCACCGCGCTGCGGCTGATGCACGACACCCCGGCCCACCCGTGGACGGTGGCGAACCTGGCGGCCAAGGTCGGCGTGTCGCGGGCCGCGCTCGCCCGGCGGTTCACCGCGCAGATCGGCGAACCGCCGATGGCCTACCTCACGAGCTGGCGCATCGCACTGGCCGCGGACCTGCTGCGGGGAAGCGGCCACACGGTCGACACGATCGCCAGGAAGGTCGGCTACGCGAACGCGTTCGCGCTGAGCGTGGCGTTCAAGCGCCTGCGCGGCGTGCGCCCCAGCGAGCACCGGAGCCGTGTCGGACAGCACTGATGCCGGTGTCCACTTCGGACACTCGGGAATGTTGCACGGCGGGCAGGTTTCCCGTGCTCGCCTTGGCTCGAATGGGCGCTGTGCCGCGCACCGCCGATCCCTAGCGTGAGGGCCAGGGGGTGCGTGGTGACCGTGCTGCTGCTGGTGGTCGTGTTCGGCGTGCTGTGGCTGCCCGGGCTGGCGGTGGCCGCGGCGTTGCGGCGCACCGGCTGGGCGGTGCTCGGGGCCGCCCCGGCGCTCACCTTCGGCCTGGCCGGACTGGCCGGACCGGTGTTCGGCCTGCTGGGGGTGCCGTGGCGGCCGTGGGCCTGCCTCATTTTCCTGGCCGTCGTGGTGGCGGTGGCGGCCGTGGCCCGGCGGTGGCTGCCGGGTGACACGAATGCCGAGCCGGAGACCTGGCGACGCGCCGGGTTCACCGGGATCGGGGCCGCGCTGCTGGTCGCGGCCGCCGTCGGTGCCGTCGTGCTGGCGCTGGGCATGCGCGGCATGGACGCGGTGTCCCAGATCTGGGACATGAGCTTCCACGGCAACGCGATCCGCCACATCACCGACTCCGGCGACCCGGACCCGGCGGGCCTCGGCGTCATCGCCGATCGTCAGGGGGAGGCGGGCTTCTTCTACCCCAACGGGTTCCACCTGATCGGCTCGCTCGTCCACGGCATCACCGGACAGCCACCGCCGACCGTGCTCAACGGGCTGGTCGTCGCGGTGGCCACGCTGCTGGTGCCGCTGGCCACCGCCGGGTTCGCGGCGGGGCTGGGCCTGCGCGTCGGAGCGGTGGCCGCGGCCGTCGTGGTGAGCACCACCTTCAGCAACCTGCCGTACCTGCTGTGGAGCTACGGCGGTCTCTACCCGTATGCGCTGGCGTTGTGCCTCGTCGGGCCCGCGCTCGCGCTGGCGGTGCGCTGGCTCAAGGACGGTGACCCCGGCGTGCTGCCGATGGCCGTGCTCGCCGCGCTCGGGGTTCTGGTGGTGCACCCGAGCGCTGCCGTGGTCCTCGCGGTGTTCGGCATTCTGGTGGTGCTCCTGCGTGACTTCCCGTTGCGCTGGGGCAGGCTGGGGCTGCTGACCGGGTTGACCGTGCTGGTGCTGCTGCCGTTGCTGGGTGGCCTGCTGAGCGTGACCGCGCGGGTGGCGGCGTTCCAGCCGTTCTGGGCGGCGAGCAGCGACGCCGGAACCGCCGTGCTCCGGGTTTTCACGCTGGTCGGGGTGGTGCCCCAGCCCGGCGAGGCCGCGCCACCGGCGCAGTGGGTGCTGGCCGTGCTGGTCTTCGGTGGGCTGCTGTTGATGCTGCGGGTCCCGGCGTGGCGGTGGGTACCGGCCGCGGTGCTGGTGTTCGCCGCGTTGTACGTGCTGTCGGTGACCAGCGACCACCCGGTGGCCAGGTACCTGGTCGCGCCGTGGTGGAACGACAGCTTCCGGCTCGTCGCGGTCCTGCCGCTGGTCGGCGCGCTCGCCGCGGGCTACCTGCTGGACGAGGTGCGCCGCCGGGTCGGCGACTGGCGGGCGGCCGTGCTGCTGCTGGCCGGGTACCTGGGCGCGACCGGCGGTTACGTGGTCGCGAACAGCGAGCGGGTGCGCGAGGTGTACCGGCCCGGCCCGGTCACCGCGGACGTGGCCGCCGGCCTGCGGCGGCTCACCGAACTCGTACCGCCCGGCACCGGCGTGATGAACGACAACGGCGACGGCTCCACCTGGTCGTACGGGCTGGTGGGGCGCCAGACGGTCGTGCCCTACTTCGGCAACTACCCGCCCGGCTCGGACCGCGCGGTGCTGCTGGAGAAGTTCGACGAGGTGGCCACCGACCCGCGGGTCCGGGACCTGGTGCGCGAGTACGAAATCGGTTACGCCGTGGTCGCCACGCCCATGCTCTACGGCAAGGAACGCACGCCGGGCCTGCGCGAGCTGGACGGGCCCCCGTTCCGGCTGGTCTACGAGAACCCCGGGTTCCGCATCTACCAGCTCACGCCGCCGGAAACGTAAGGTCCTTGGGCCTGCCGCGGAAGAGGGCGCGCTCGAGTTCGTCGGCGGCGCGGCCGTGGCGCCGGGCCCAGCGGGCGAGCAGGTCGCAGTAGCGCTGGTAGGTCTGCGCGGACCAGTTCCCGGTCGGCAGCGACTTCCAGCCGGCGTGATCGCGCAGCGCCATGGCCACCACGCTGTCGAGGATCAGGCACGGGTGCTCGGGCGCGCCACCACCGGCGAAGTAGAGAAACTTGGTGAAGAAGGCGGGGCCGAGCCACGGGATCACGTTGCGCTGCACCGGTCGCAGAAGGGTGTAAGCCGCGGCCGGGTTGTGACGGGACAGTTCGCGGGCTTCGGTGAGCACGTCCTTGATGAGGGCCGTCTCGTCGCGGATGCTGTCGAGTCGGCGGGTGTTGTTGCGCAGGTAGTGCCCCGAGCCCCACGCCAGCGCGCGCCACAACAGGGTGAACACGTCGTCCGCGGCGGACCACACCTCGGCCCGGCTCAGCCGGTCACCGGCGGGTGGCGTGCCGGGCAGGCCGCGGGAGGTGATGGCGTGGTTCCACCACTGCGTGCGGATGGAAATGGTGTGCTGTGCCACGGCGATCGCGCGGGACTGGGCGGGGATGGCCCAGCCCGGCAAGGCCAGGTCGGTGGTCGGCATACCCATGAGTCGCGGACCGGGCACCGGCGTTACCCGCGCGGAACATGCCGTTTGGCAAGTCCCGGGCGTTCGCTCGATGCGGTGTTGAGGTGTGTCGGGGACGCGGGCCCGGTGATCTCTGCCGGACACTGCGGCGGTGATGAACACGTCGATGGAGGATGCCGGGCGTTGCCTGCTGTCCGTGGCCTGGAACATGCGCGGTGGGCACTCGGCCGAGTACAGCCGGAGCGAGGAGATCCGGGACCACCTGCGGCTCGTGTGCCGATCCACCGGGCACGCCGCCTGCGCCTGGGCACGCACCCACGGCGACGGCTCGGCGGCGGACTACCTGCCGTTCCTGCAACTGGCGGACCTCGCCTACGAAATCGACACGCTGCTGCTCCTGGTCACCAGCCGCCTGGTGCCCGAAGTGGACCGCGACCTGCGGCGGTGGGACGAAATCGAGGCCCTTGTACTCCGAGCCGAGCGGCTGACCGAACACACCACCCACTTCCTCGGCCACTCCCTCACCGCCCCCTGCTGAGCCCCCGCCCTGGCTCGTGACATCGGCAGAGTCGAGATGGCCGACCGGTGACACGAATGTGGCTTTGGGGGCCGAATCCGCCCCGAAAGCCACATTCGTGTCGCGGCTGGGGTCGTGGGGGCGACGTCGCGACCCTGCGGCAGTCGACGAGGTGGGCGCGCCGTGAATGTGGCTTTCACGGCGGAATATGCCGTGAAAGCCACATTCACGGCATGGCCCGGGCCACTCAATCAGAACGACAGGCGTCGGTCGTTGAGGGCGTGGTTGTGCGGCGAGAGCCATTTGTTGCGGCTCAGGCTCAGGTCCAGGTCGGCGATGGGGCCCTGCGGCCAGCCGTCGGCGGTGATGGTGGTGCTGCCTCCGGTCCAGGTGATGTCCCGTTCGGTGCCGCTGCGGTCGCAGATGGCGAAGCACAGGCGGTTCGTGCGGGCGGCGGCCATGGCGATGACGGTTTCCGGCGGGTGTTCGCCGTCGGGCCGGTCCACCAGCGGCCAGTTGACCGGCGCGGCGATCAGTTCGGCGCCCCGTTCCGCGAGATTCCTGGTCACCTCCGGGAATTCCAGGTCGTAGCAGATCAGCAGCCCGATCCGGCCGTGTCCCGTGTGGACGATCGGTGGTGCCGAGTCACCGGGGCGGAAGAGCAGCTTCTCCCGGTCCCACAGGTGGGTTTTCCGATACACCGCCAGCACACCGCTCGCGTCGACCATCGCCGCGCTGTTGTAGAGCTCGCCGTCGTCGCCCAGTTCGGCGAAGCCGCCGACGACCACCGCCGGGCCGGCCGCGCGCGACCAGTCGGCGAACAGGGGGTCGTCGGCGGCGATACCGGCGGCGCGGGCTTCGGCGACGTCGGTGAAGGCGTAGCCGCAGGTGGCCAGTTCCGGCAGCACGACCACCTGCGCGCCCGCCGCCACCGCCGAGCCGATCGCCGTGAGGACGCGTCGCCGGTTGCCGTCGTGGTCGCCGATGACCGGGGCCACCGGCGCGCAGTGCACGACCGTCACGTCAGCCGCGGCGGCGGGTCGTCCCGCAGCAGCTGGGCCAGCACGTCGAACTCGTTGAACAGGTTCCACTCCTCGACGATGCGCCCGTTGACGAAGTACAGCTGCGCGATCCCCCACAGGTAGGCCCGGCGCCCGGTCGGCCGCCCGTACAGGCCGTACCCGCGGTGCGTCCCGGTGCCCGACCAGCGCACGGACGCGCTGAACCCGTCGGCCGGGTTGCCCTGCCAGTAGACCTCGTCCACCCGCACCCCGAGGTCGGGGAAGGTGGCCAGCAGGTTCCTGGCCTGGGCACGCACGTCACCGCGGCCGTGGCCGGTGCGGTTGGTGGTGCCGTGCCAGCGCACCGACGGGTCGTAGGCCCGGTCGATCGCGGTGAGGTCCCGGCGGTTGTAGGTGTCGTGGAACAGCGCGCGCACCAGGTGCTCGATGTCGGCCTCGTCCGCGGCCGGGTAGAGCGCGGGCTTGCGGCCGCCGGTCAGCCGGTCGGGTTCGGTGCTGACGCGGTCGGTCAACGGCACGAAGGCGGCGTCGTTGCCGAAGGCGCGCGCGGCGGCGGGCACGTCGAGCCCGAGTTGCTGCAGCTTCGCGGCGAGGTTGTAGAGGACCCACTCCTCGTAGATCTCGTTCTCGCGCACCACGCAGTTGGCGATGACCCAGGTGTGCAGCCGCTTGCCGGTCGGCGGGCTCCACCGCCACGGCCCGGTGTGGTGGCCGATGTTGATCGCCCGGTGCGAGGTCACGAAACCCTCGTCCTCGTTGCCAGCCCAGATCACGTCGTCGGCGTAGTGGCGGCAGTCGGGGAAGGCGTTGATGCTCTGCATCGTGCCGCTGACCAGCTGCTCCACCCCGAAGGCGGGCCCGCTGTCGTCGTAGAGGCGGCAGCCGGGGCTGTAGGTGTCGTAGATGTAGCCCACGTCCTGGTCTTCCCAGATGCGGTGGGTGATCCGGACGATGTAGTCGACGATGTCGGTGTAGGTGTCCTCGAACCCGCGCATCGGCTGGCGGCGGGTGCCGGGCGTGCGGTTGGGCGCGTCCGCGCCGTAGCCGGGGCGCAGGGAGATCTCGAAATCGGCGGGCATGGTGCGCTTGCCGGGCGCCATCGCGCCGCCGGGACTCCCCGTGCCGCTCGCCTTGGTCTCTTCGGTCATCACTCGCCTCCCTGGTACGCGCCGATGCGCAGGGTCGCGGTCGCGCGGTGCGCGGCCATGCCCTCGTAGCTGGAGATCACGTCCACCGCGCCGGCCAGTTCCGGCGTGGCCTCCCGGCCGACCCGCTGATAGGTCAGCGGCTTGAGGAAGCGGGACACCGACAGCCCGGCGCTGTGCTTGGCGCCGCCCGCGGTGGGCAGGACGTGGTTGGTGCCCGCCATGCCCTTGTCCGAGTAGGCCACCGTGCTCCAGCGGCCGATGAACAGCGAGCCGTAGTTGCGCAGGGTGTTGAGGTAGTAGTCGTCGTCGGCGGTCTGCAGTTCGAGGTGCTCCGGTGCCAGGTCGTCCATCAGCCGCGCGGCCACGGACTGGTCGGACGCCCACAGCACCGAGCCGTGGTCGCGCCAGGCCGGTCCGGCGATCTCGGCGGTGGCCAGGGTTTCGAGCTGGCGTTCGGCTTCCTCGATGACCGCTTCGCCCAGCCGCCGGGAGGTGGTGACCAGCGCGGCGGGGGAGTCGACCCCGTGCTCGGCCTGGCCGAGCAGGTCGGCGGCCACCAGCACCGGGTCCGCGGTCTCGTCGGCGAGCACGGCGACCTCCGAGGGCCCGGCGAGCAGGTCGATCGCCACCTTGCCGAACAGCTGCCGCTTGGCTTCGGCGACGTAGGCGTTGCCCGCGCCGACCAGCATGTCCACCGGCGGCTCGCCGAGCAGCCCGAAGGCGAGCGCGGCGAGCGCCTGCACCCCGCCGAGCACGAAGACCCGGTCGGCGCCGGACAGGCGCGCCGAGTGCAGGACCGCCGGGTCGGCGCCGCCGCCGCGGCTGGGCGGCGTGCAGGCCAGCACGGTCGGGACGCCGGCGACCTTGGCCACGCCCGCGGTCATGAACGCCCCGGCGAGCAGCGGGAACCGCCCGGCGGGCAGGTAGGCGCCGACGCTGCCGACCGGCACGTACCGCACGCCGGTGACCAGGCCGGGGGCCAGTTCGGTCTCGAAGTCGGTGAGGCGGGAGCGCTGCTGGCGGGCGAAGGCCGCGGTGCGCTCGGCGCCGAGGCTCAGCGCGTCACGCAGTTCGGGCGAGAGGCTCCGCTCGGCGCGGTCGAGGTCGGCCGTGGTCAGTTCGACGTCTTCGCGTTCGGTGCCGTCGAGTTCACGGGCGTACCGCAGCACGGCGTCCATGCCGTGGCGTTCGATCTCGCCGAGCATGGCCGAAACGCGCTCGACGACCGCGGGGTCGCGCTGGGCCGGTGGTTTGTCCACAGCGGACTTGAGCACGTGGTACGAGCCGCTGAGCTGCGTCGGGGTGGAGGGACTCAGTCGCATGCGGCGAACGCTAAGCGAATTCCGCACACAGGACAACCCATGTTGATCCCGTGCTTGCTATAGGGTGGCCCTATGACTCTGCGGCAGATGCGGGCGTTCCTGGCCGCCGCCCGGCTGGGTTCGTTCAGCGCGGCGGCCCGGGCGCTGGGGGTGGCGCAGGCTTCGGTGTCGGAGCTGATCCGCAAGCTGGAGGACGAGCACGGCGCGGCGGTGTTCAGCCGGGGACCGCGGCGGCTCGTGCTGACCGCGGCGGGCACGGCGTTGCTGCCGTTCGCCGAGCAGGCGGTGGCCGCGGCGGACGCCGGCGCGCAGGCGCTGCGCTCGGTGCGGTCGCTGCAGGGCGGGGTGGCGACGTTCGGCCTGCTGCGCAACGCGGCCTACTATCTGCTTTCGGACCTGGCCCAGCAGTTCCACGAGCGCTATCCGGACGTGCGCATCCGGCTGATCGGCCTGAACTCGGTCGAGGTCGCCGCCGCGGTCTCGGCGGGCACGGTGGAGGCCGGGCTGGTGGTGCTGCCGGTCGAGCAGGACGATCTGGTGGTCACCCCGTTGCTGCGGGACGAGGTCGTCTACGCCAGCGCCGATCCGGCGCGCGTGACCGAGCCGATCACCATCGGGCAGCTGGCCGAAGCCCGGCTGATCCTCTACGACGCCCACTACGGCTGGAAGGACCCGACCCGGCGGCAGCTGGCCGAGCGGGCGCAGCTGGCCGGGGTGCGCCTGGCGCCGTGGATCGAGGTCGAGCACGTCGAATCCGCGCTGGCGCTGACCGCGCGGGGTATCGGGGACACCATCGTCTCGCGCGCGGTGGCGACCAGCTCCAGCTGCCCGGAAGGCGTGCACACGGTCCCGTTCGCGCAGCCGCTGTTCGACACCATCGCGCTGGTGCGGCGGCGGGCGGAGGTGCTGTCCCCGGCCAGCCAGGAACTGGCGAGGCTGGCCCAGCAAATGCTGCTGGACCAGCGGCGCAGTTAGAGACGCAAGCCGGTTTCGGCGTCGAAGAGGTGCACTTCGCTGACGTCACGCAGCCCGACACGCACCGCCTGCCCCATGGCCGGGGTGGCGCGCCCGTCGACGCGCACCACGACCCGCGCGTCTCCGGCGCGGGCGTGCACGAAGGCGTCGGCACCCAGTTCCTCGACCAGTTCGACGGTGGCTTCGAAACCGGCTTCCTCGGCGCCGACCAGGCGCAGCGACTCGGGCCGGATGCCCAGTGTCACCTCATCGCGTGCCTGCCCGTGCGGCAGCGCGACGCGCAACTCGGCCAGCCGCGCGTGCCCCTGGTCGACCGGGACCGTGTGCAGGTTCATCGGCGGTGAGCCGATGAACCCGGCGACGAAGGCGTTCGCCGGGCGGGCGTAGAGCCGCGCCGGGGTGTCGACCTGTTGCAGGGCACCGTCTTTGAGCACGGCGACGCGGTGCCCCATGGTCATCGCCTCGACCTGGTCATGGGTGACGTAGACCGTGGTGGTGGCCAGCCGCTGCTGCAGGGCGGCGATGCCGGCCCGGGTCTCCACCCGCAGTTTGGCGTCCAGGTTGGACAGTGGTTCGTCCATCAGGAAGACCGCGGGCTCGCGGACGATGGCCCGGCCCATGGCCACCCGCTGGCGCTGCCCGCCCGAAAGCTGCTTGGGTTTGCGGTCCAGGTACGGGGTCAGGTCGAGCAGGCGGGCCGCCTCGGTGACCCGCTGGTCGATCTCGGCGGAGCCGGTGCGCCGCATCTGCAGCGCGAAGGCCATGTTCTGCCGCACGGTCATGTGCGGGTAGAGCGCGTAGGACTGGAACACCATCGCGATGTCGCGGTCCTTCGGCGGCAGCTGGGTGACCGCCCGGCCGCCGATGGCGACCTCACCCTCGTCGATGTCTTCGAGCCCGGCGAGCATGCGCAGCGCGGTGGTCTTGCCGGAGCCGGACGGGCCGACCAGGACCAGGAACTCGCCGTCGGCGATGTCGAGGTCGAGGCGGTCGACCGCGGCCTGGTCGCTGCCCGGGTAGCGGCGGGTGACGTGGTGGTAGGTGACCGGTGCCATGGGGACTCCTCAGCAGTCAGGCGGGTTCGTCGCCGCGGGCACGGGCGATCTGGGCGAGCACGGCGATCTCGTCGTAGACGCGCCGTTCGGCGACGATGCGCCCGTCGCGGAAGTGGAACTGGGACGAGCCCAGCACGGTGACCGGGGAACCGGTGAGCGGGCCGTGGACGGGGGTGCCGCAGTAGGTTCCGCGCAGCCACCACACCAGCGCCACGCGCACGCCACCGCGGGCGGGGTCCTCGTGCGCCACGACCTCGCGCACCTCGAACCGCGCGTCCGGCATCGGCGCCAGCAGTTCGAGCAGGCCGCGCTGGTAGCCGTCGGGCCGCACGAAGGAGCGGTGCCGGGGCAGGTACGAGGTGACGTCCCTGGCGACGTACTGCTCCACCTGGTGCAGCATCCGCTGGTTCCACACCTGCTCGACCAGTTCCAGGACCCCTTCGCACTCGCCGCGGTGCCGGTCGGGTCGCGGGCCGGTGTCCCCGGCTTCGAGCACCGGCCGCGCCGGCGGCCGGAGGGCTTCCTCGTCCCACGCGCCGAAAGCCACGCGGCGCGCGACCTCCGCGGGGTCGAGCCCGAGTTGCCGCACGACCGCCGCTTCGTCCCGCACTACCCATTCGTGCTCCATCACGCCGAGCCGGTACAGGCAGGTGGCGATGGTGTACGAGGTGAACTCGCGGAAGGTCGGCTCGGCGTAGGCGGTCGGGCCGGTGTGCCGTCCGGCGCTGAGCACCAGGTGCGAGCTGAGGAAGGCCTGCGGGCCGCGTGGTTCCCACACCACGTCGGCGGCCTGGCCGACCCGGTCGGGGAAGGCGTTGATCTTCATCAGCGTCGAGCGCACCACCTGCTCGGCCCCGCGGGTGGTGCCGTAGGCGCCGTGCACGACCGCGTCGGCCGCGTAGTTCTCCCGGATCAGGCCGATGCCGCGGCCGACCCAGATGCGGTCGGTCCACTCGGTGATGAACTCCTCGGGCCCGTCGTAGGGGGCGTAGGCGGCTTTCTCCAGTTCCACGTCGGGTCTCCTCAGCGTCGGACGAGGTCGCGGATCTCGCCGGACAGGGTCCTGAGCCGGTCCGGCACCGGCGCGCCGTGCGCCATCTCGTTGATCGCGACCTCGAGCGCGTCCTGGATCTGCGGCCAGTCGATGGTCATCGGCACGGTCCTGGCGGTGCGCAGCGAGGCTTCCTGCAGCCGGGGAAGGCCGAAGTTGGCCGCGTTCACCTCGGGGTCGAGCATGTTGGCCGTGTGCACCACGATGCTGTTGCTGGTGGCGGGATCGGCCTTGTCCAGCGCGATGTCGCGTTCGGTCTTCGGGTGGGTCACCCACTTCAGGTACTCCCACGCCGCGCCCTGGTTCTCCGAGGTGTTGAGCACGCCCATCAGCCAGGTGTAGCCGTAGGACACGGTGGTTTTGCCCGGCCAGCCCGGCATCGGGGCCACGCCGACGTCCGCGGCGACCTCCGGCTTGACCTTCTCCGGATCGCTGAAGTCGTCCATCTGCCAGGCCCAGGTGAACACCGAGGAGCTGGCGCCCTGTTCGAAGGACTGCGTGGAGTCGGTTTCCGACCAGTTGGTCGATTCCGGCGGGCTGTACCCCTTGCGCAGCAAGGACATGTACTGCTCGGTGGCCTCGATGCCCGCGGGGGTGTCGAACGCGGGTTCACCGGCGGCGTCGAACACGTCGGCGCCGTTGCTCCACAGCATGGACAGCCAGGTGTAGAGGTTCTGCCCGCCGTTGCGGCCGTACTGCCCGGCCAGCGGATTCCGTTCCAGGCCCTGCTTCAGCGCTTCGAGCCGCTGGTCCAGTTCCGCCCACGTGTTCGCGGGTGTGAGGCCGAGCCGGTCGTAGTCGCTCTTGCGGTAGAAGTAGTTGTAGGAGAAGCCGCGGAACGGGATGCCGTAGACGGTGTCGGCGTCACCGGCGCGGGCGGCCTGCTGGAACGGCGGCGGGAAGTCCGCGATCGACCGGCCGGCCTGGGCCAGCGCGTCGTCCAGCGGTTGCAGGCCGACCTTCGCCGAGGCCCCGTAGGCGTCGGGCCAGACGATGAGGTCGTAGGTGCCGCCGCCGACCGCGCTCTCGGCGACGATCTTCTGCAGGTAGGACTCGTACGGGATGTTCGCCCACTCGACCTCGATGCCGGTGCGGGCGGTGAAGTCGGCGGTGCGCCGCTGCAGCGCGGCGAACTGCGCGGCCGTCTTGCAGCAGCTGAGCAGGCGGATGCGGGTGCCGTCGTAGGGCTTGCCGGTGACCAGGCCGAGTTCGTCGACCGGCCCGGTCTTCAGCTGTGACGCCAGTTCCACCCCGGCCGGGGTGCCGGCGCAGCCGCTCAGCGCCAGCAGCGCGGTCACGGCCAGCACCCCCAGCTTGCGGATCGCGCTCATTTCACCGCTCCCATCGTCATGCCCTGGGCGAAGTGCTTGCGCACCAGCAACGACAGCGCCAGCATCGGCACCATCACCAGCAGGCCCGCCGCGGCCATCGGCCCCCACGCCACGCCTTCGGGCTGCACGAGGGTCATCAGCGCGACCGGCAGGGTGCTCGCCTCGGTCCGCGCCAGGAAGGTCGGGAAGAGGAACTCGTTCCACGACAACAGGAACGAGAACACCACGCTGACGAAGATGCCGGGCGCGGCCAGCGGGGTGATCATCCGCCACAGCAGGGTGACCTGCCCGCACCCGTCGAGCCGGGCGGCTTCCTCGATCTCGATCGGCAGCCCGTCCACGAAACCCTTGAGCAGCCAGGTGACGTAGGGGACCACCAGCGACAGGTTCACCACGATCAGCGAAAGGTGCGTGTCGATCAGGCCGAGCGCGCGGAACAGGGTGAGGAACGGCAGGGCGATCGCCACGCCGGGGATGAACTGCGTGGCCACGATCGCCAGCAGCATCGCCCGGTGGCCGGGGAAGCGGAACCGGGAGAAGGCATAGGCCGCGAGCAGCGCCAGGGGGATCGAGATCAGCGTCGTGGCCACCGCGATCAGCACGCTGTTGACCAGCGACCTGCTCAGATCGCTGGCGCCGCCGAGGATTTCGGCGAAGTTGTCCATGGTGGGCGCGAAGACCACCGAGGTGGAGAACACCTCCGACGCGGGCTTGAACGCGGTCAGCGCCAGCCACAGCACCGGGAACAGGACGAAGAACAGGATGGCCAGCGTGGCCAGTGTCCGCAGCGTCCGGCCCGCCCGCTGCCACGGCGTCACGCGCCGGGCGCGCACGGGCGCGGCGGGTGCCGGGGGAGCGGGGCGCACCGCGCGCTCGGTGAGGTCGGTCATTTCGCCTCCTGCCGGGTCATGGAGATCAGGTACAGCGCCGCCAGCACGCCCAGCACGAGCACGATGATCCAGGAGATCGCCGAGGCGTAGCCGATGTCGAGGAAGGAGAAACCCTGGGCGTAGGCGAAGAAGTTGAGTGTTTCGGTGGCCCGGCCGGGGCCGCCGCCGGTGGTGGTGAGCACCTGGTCGAACACCTTCACCGAGAACACCGCCTTGAGGAAGACGATGATCAGCAGCAGCGGGCGCAGCAGCGGGAAGGTCACCCGCCAGAACTCCTGCCACGGCGAGGCGCCGTCCACCCTGGCCGCGTCGCGGACCTCCGGGGAGATCGAGCCGAGCCCGCCGAGCAGCATCAGCCCGATCAGCGGGGCCCAGCCCCACACCTCGGTCATCGCCAGCACCATCAGCGCCCAGAACGGGTCCCCGAGCCAGTTGACGTCGTCGGTGAACGGCAGGACCACGCCGAGCATGTGGTCGTAGACGCCGTATTCGGGGTTGAACATGAACCGCCAGGAGAAGCCCTTGAGCGCCGGCGCCACCGCGAACGGCAGGATCAGCAGCGCCTTGGTCAGCGCGCTGAGCCTGCCCGGCCGGTTGAGCACCAGTGCGATGAGCAGGCCGATGCCGACCGAGAGCACCACGGAGATCACCGTGTACTGCAGGGTGACCCAGGCGCTGTTGTAGAAGGTCGCGTCGGTGAACGCCCGCTGGTACTGCTCCAGGCCGACGAACTCGCCGGGCTCCCTGGTCTCGTTCAGCCGCCAGTGCCGGAAACTGGTGATCAGCGCCGACGCCAGCGGGTACACCGTGGTGAGCACGATGGCGATCAGCGCGGGTGCCAGGTGCAGGTAGGCGACCGCGTGCCGGCGCCGGCGCGGCGGGCTTGTCGTTGTCGTCACGGGTGCACTCCTCTGCGGGGTTCCAGTGCGGCGATCGGCCGAGTGTATGCGTATTCACGGAATCCGCAACAGCCTTGTAGGCGGCCAATCTTAGGTGGGTATTCGTATGTCAGAGCCGCAGGCCGCGCAGGGCGTCCAGCAGGACCTGGGTGAGGTTGTAGACGATGAAGCGCGAGCCTGTTTCCCGCGCCGCCGCCGGGTCGCCGACGATGCGCAGGACCGGTTTGCCCGCCTGCTCGGCTTCGGCACTGGCGGCGGCGATCGCCGAAGCCACCCGGCCGGGATCGTCGAGCGCGGACATCGACACCGCCAGGTCGGCGGGGCCGGGCATGACCGCGTCGACCCCGGGCACGGCCAGGATCTCCGCCGCGTTCTCGCAGGCGCGGGCGGTCTCCAGCATCGGGATCACCAGGGTGGTGGCCGCCGCGTGCTCGAGGTAGCCGGCCGGGGACCGGGAACCGAAGCGGGCGGCCCGGGTGTAGTTGGCGAACCCGCGGTCGCCCAGCGGTGGGTAGCGGGCGGCGGCGACCACGTCCTTGGCCTGGTCGGCGGTGTCCACGTGCGGCACCACCACCCCCTGGGCGCCGAGGTCGAGGGCGCGCAGGATCAGCGCGGGTTCGGCGCTGCCCACCCGCACCAGCGTCGCCAGGCCGTGGGCGTCGGCGGCGTTGAGGTGGTGCTGCAGCTGCTCGGTGTCGGCGGGGCCGTGTTCGCAGTCGAGGAGCACGAAGTCCAGGCCCGCCACGCCGGCCAGTTCGACCAGGCCCACCGCGGGCAGGCGCAGCAGGACCCCGGTCGCCCGATCACCGGCCGCGAGTATCTGTTTGAGACCGGTCATCGGGCCACCATCCCGGCCGAGAGGTCGATGTCGGCCGCGCACAGCCCGGGCATGCCCAGCATCGCGACCAGCGCGGCGCCCACCTCGGCTTCGGTGACCATGCGCCCGAGCGCGGCCCGGGACACGAACGCCTGCTCGGCCTGCTCGCTGGAGATGCCCGAGCGTTCGGCCTCCAGGCGGAAGTTGCGCTCCATCCGCGGGCCGTCCACCGGTCCGGGGGACAGCGAGTTGACCATGACCCCGTGCGGGCCGACTTCGGCCGCGAGGGTGGTGGTCAGGCCCAGCACCGCCATTTTCGAGGCGCAGTACGGGGTCCGCGCCGCCAGCGGCCGCTTGCCGCTGACCGAGGCCACGTTGATCACGTCACCGCGGCCCGCGGCCACCATCGGCGGCAGGAAGGCCCGGCACATCAGGTAGGTCCCGCGCACGTTCACCGCGAACACCTCGTCCCACTCGCCCGGCTCGACGTCGACCAGGTTCCGGACCGGTCCGGGGACGCCCGCGTTGTTGACCAGCACGTCGACCTGTTCGCCGTCGAGGTCGGCGGCCAGCGCGCGCACCGACTCGGGGTCGCCGACGTCGACCACCGCGGCACGTCCGGGTGTGTCCAGCAGGTCCACGGTCTCGGTCACCGCGGCCTGCCGCCGTCCCGCGGCGATGACGCGCGCCCCGGCGGCGGACAGCGCCAGGC
Organism: Amycolatopsis magusensis; assembly: GCF_017875555.1. Classification (GTDB taxonomy): domain Bacteria; phylum Actinomycetota; class Actinomycetes; order Mycobacteriales; family Pseudonocardiaceae; genus Amycolatopsis; species Amycolatopsis magusensis. Next base: position 6,201,057 of record NZ_JAGGMS010000001.1, read on the forward strand.
ACATCGCCCGGCCCAGTCCCGAGCCGCCGCCGGTGACCAGCGCGGTCCGCCCGGCCAGGCCGGGGCTCACCGGCTCGCCCAGGACGGTCGCGGCCCACCGGCGGCCGCGACGCGGACGTCACCGGAGCGGGCGTGGCCTTCGAACAGCTCGACGCGGGCCGCGCGGCCGCACACCTCGCCGAGCGCGGCGCTGGACGCCGGATCGGTGATCTCCTGGTAGGTGACGGTTTTGAGGTACTTGCCCACCCACAGCCCGCCGGTGTACCGGGCGGCGCCGCGGGTCGGCAGCACGTGGTTGGTGCCGATGACCTTGTCGCCGTAGGACACGCAGGTGCCCGCGCCGAGGAACAGCGCGCCGTACTGGGTCATCTTGTCCAGTGCCTGGCGCGGCTGCGCGGTCAGGATCTGGACGTGCTCGCTGGCGTAGGTGTCGGCGAGCGCGAAGGCCTCGTCGAGGGAATCCACCACGATGACCTCGCCGTGGTCGCGCCACGCCGGTTCGGCGAAGTCGCGGGTGGGCATGCCGGGCAGCAACTGGTCGACGTGCTCGAGCACCGCCGTGGCCAGCGGACGGCTCGTGGTGATCAGCACCGCCGGGGAGTCGGGCCCGTGTTCGGCCTGCGACAACAGGTCCACGGCGACAACGAACGGGTCGGCCGTGTCGTCGGCGACCACGAGCACCTCGGTCGGCCCGGCGAACAGGTCGATGCCCACCTCGCCGAAGAGCTGCCGCTTCGCCTCGGCGACGTAGGCGTTGCCGGGCCCGGCGAGCAGGTCGACCCGCGGGATGGACTCGGTGCCCACGGCCATCGCGGTCACCGCCTGCACGCCGCCGAGCAGGTAGATCTCGTCGGCACCGGCCAGGTGCATCGCGGCGACGGTGGCCGCCGGGATCTCCCCGCGGATCGGTGGGGTGCACGCGGCCACGCGCGCCACCCCGGCGACCTTCGCGGTCACGATCGTCATGTGCGCCGACGCGGTCAGCGGGTAGCGGCCGCCGGGCACGTAGGCGCCCGCGGCGGCGATCGGCACCTGCTTCTGCCCCAGCCGCACGCCGGGCAGCGTCTCGACCTCGAACTCGCCGAGGGAGTTCCGCTGGTGCTCGGCGAAGGTCCGCACCTGCTGCTGGACGAAGCGGATGTCGTCGAGGACCTGCTGGGGCACCCCGGCGATGATCCGGTCGATCTCCTCGGGGGTGAGGCGGAAGGACTCGGGCTCCCACTGGTCGAACTTCGCCGAGTACTCGGCGACCGCGGCGTCACCACGCTTACGGATGTCGCCGATGATCTCGGTGACCCGGGCCTTGACCCCGGGATCGCCACCCGGCGCGGCTGCCGCCGGAGTGGGGGCTTTCAGGATTTCGGGCATTGCTTGGTCTCCTCGGTGAGGTCGATGTCGAGGTGCTCGCGCAGCAGCGAGCCCAGGTCGGCTTCCCACGGCAGCAGGTGCCCGGCGCCGGGCAGCACCTTCAGGTCCGCCGCGGGCAGCGCGGCGGCCAGTCGTTCGTGGAACGCGGGTGGGCAGAGGGCGTCGCGGTCACCGCAGAGCACGAGCGCCGGGACGCGGTGCCGGGACAGTTCGCCGTGCTGGTCGCGCCGCGTGGCCTGCGCGGCCAGCTGGCGGAGGAACACCGCGGGGCCCACGCGGTGGGCCATCGCCATGAACGCTCCGATCAGTTCGGGTTTCCCGTCGGCGAACATGGTCGGCGCGATCCGCTCGCGCACCACCGCGTCGAACTGCCCGTCCACAGTGGATCGGGCCAGGTCGAGCCAGCCCTGCCGTTGTTCGGGACGGGGTGCGCCGGCGTTGGTGGAGATCGCGCACAGCCCGCGGACGCGGTCCGGGGCGCGGCGCAGCACCTCGAACCCGACGATGGCGCCGAGACTCAGGCCCACCAGGCGGAACGGTCCCGGCACGGCGGCGAGCACCTGCTCGGCCATGCCGCCGATGTCGCCCGCGGTGATCTCCACGTCCACCACGTCGGGGCCGAGGCCGCCGCGCACGCCGTCCCACAGCGCGGCGTCGCACAGCATGCCGGGCACCAGCACGGTCGCCACGGTCATCCGATCGGGCGGGGGACCAGCGCGTACGGGGCCAGGTAGCCGTCGTGGTCGATGGCGACGCCCTCGTCGGCGGCCGCCTTGACCACCTCGTCGTCCCAGTCCAGGCGGACCCGGCCGTCGCCGCCGTTGACCACCACCATGCTGGCGGTGCCCTCGCCGACGTTGCGCAGCGCGCGCCACGCCCCCGCGGGCACCGACAGCAGGTCCCACGGGCCCAGCCGCACCGACACCTCGTCGTGCAGGTTGAGCGTGACCTCCCACTCGCCTTCCTTGACCATCAGCACCTGGGTCCGCTCGTGGCGGTGCGCCCGCACGCCCTGACCCGGTTCCGCGCGCAGCCAGGCGATGTTGTGGCCGTGCGGCTTGAAGATCCGGGGTTCCTGCTCGGGGTCCTCGGTCATGCCGTACCCGATGACCAGCGCCAGTTCGGCGCCGCCGCCGGGCAGCCTGCTGTCCAGGAACGGCTCCCTGGACCACACGAGGTCCTCGGGGGTGGCGATCTTCGACCGCATCTGCTCCGGGGTGTAGCTGCGCAGGCCGGCGATCTGCTCGCCGGTCATCGGCTTGACGAGCTCGTCCTCCGGCGGGCGCTCGTCCCCGGCGACGGTGTCGACCAGGGTGTTGTCCGCGGTGAGGTACAGCCCGTGCCCCTCGGCCTCCCGCAGCACGGACGGGCCCCAGATGATGCCGCCGGTGTCGTCGTGGCCGAGCGCGGTGAACAGCCAGCCGTCGTCGGGGCCGATGTTGGTGAAGCCGCGGAAGATCCAGGTGGGCAGCGAGGCGATGTCGCCCTCGCGCAGCACCAGTTCGCCGTCGCGGCCGTCGGCGCCCCAGCGCAGCAGGAACTCGCCGCGGAAGCAGAGGAAGACCTCGGCGGTGAAGTGCAGGTGCAGGTTGTTGGTGATGCCGTTGGGCATCGCGGCGGCCCCGATGTTGAAGCCGTGGGCCTCGCGCAGGTTGACCACCTGATCGGCGCTCTGGGTGACCCCCGGCCCGATCATGGAGTAGTTCTCCTTGCGGTCGGAGCCCGGCGTCCGGCAGTCGATGAACGCCTGGTTGCAGGACACGAAGTCGCTGCGCCGGATGGTCCGCCGCCGCAACTCCTCTTCGGACACGCGCATGTCTGCCTCCCGGTTGTGCATACGTATGTACTGAAGCAATCAGGTGGGCGGATGTCAATGATGGATTCGGGGTGGGTCTTGCCGAATTCGGGCGCCGAGCGTGCATGAGTGCACTACGATGCGTATGCATGCACAGCTGAGAGGACGGGTATGGCGATCACCAGCCACGACGTGGCCCGGCTGGCCGGGGTCAGCCAGGCGACCGTCTCGCGCGCGCTGCGGGGCGACCCGAGGGTCACCTCGGCGACCCTGGACCGGGTCCGCCGCGCCGCGGAGGCGCTGAACTACGTACCCAGCGAGGCGGGCCGCAGCCTGTCGACCCGGACGAGCCGCCGGGTCGGCGTGGTCATCTCGGACCTGACCAATCCGTTCTACCCGCACCTGGTCGGCCCGCTGCACGACGAGCTCGAGCAGCTGGACTACCGGATGATGCTGTTCACCGAACGCACCGAGTCGGCGATCGCCACCCAGCGGCTGCTGGACCGGTCCATCGACGGGGTGGTGCTGGCCACCGCCACCCTGGACTCGGCGCTGCCCGACGAATTGAGCCGCCGCGGATTGCCGTTCGTGTTCCTCAACCGGGAGTCGGCCAACGCCAACGCCGACAGCGCCGTGGTGGACAACGAAAAGGGCGGCAGGCTGGTGGCCGCCGAGCTGGCCCGCCTCGGTCATCGCAGCGTCGCGATCATCAGCGGTCCGCAGGACACCTCGACCGGGCGGGACCGTGAACTGGGGTTCCGGCTCGGGCTGGCCGAGGCGGGGATCGCGCTGACCGAACGGCACATCCAGCGCGGCCCGTTCGACTTCGACACCGGTTACCGGGCGCTGCCCGTGCTGTGGGCGCAGGAGCCGCGGCCGACCGCGGTGTTCTGCGGCAACGACGTGACCGCGATCGGCGCGCTCAATGCCGCGCTGCGCCACGGTATCCGGATCCCGGAGGAGCTGACGCTGGTCGGTTTCGACGACATCCCGATGGCCGGGTGGGAGTCGTTCGACCTGACCACCGTGCGGCACGACCTGCACGAGATGGCGCGGACGTCGGCGCGCATGCTGGCCGAGCGGATCGATCACCCCGATCTGGCGCCGCGGAGGACCCTGTTCACCCCGGAGCTCGTGCGCCGGGGCACGCACGCCGAACTCGCCGAGGAGGAACAGTGCACCACGTGATCCGGCAGATTCATCCGCCTTCGGGCCCGCGCAACGCCCAGTTCATCGGCGAGCCCTACGGCGCCGACATTTCCTTTTTCCTCGTGGACGCCGAGCCGGGCCAGGGCCCGAAGCCGCACCGGCACCCGTACCCGGAAACGTGGATCGTGCGCTCCGGCCACGGCACCTTCTACGCCGAAGGCGACGAAACCGAGGCCGGGCCGGGTGACGTCGTGGTGGTGAGTGCGTATACGCCGCACACCTTCCGCAACACCGGGACCGAACGGCTGGAACTGGTGTGCATCCACGCGGCGGGCGAAATGAGCACCGAATGGCTGGAGAGCACGGACCCCATCCCGTAATTCGGATGAGGAACTTTCCGCGTCGGCGGAGACTGCCCAGGTGGAACAGCAACCGCGTGACGTCTCCGCCCTCCTCGATCGCCTGCGGCGACCACCGCGGGTGAAGTTCCTGTTCTTCTGGGGCCATCGGGTTCCCGGGCGTGGCTACCTGAGCCAGTGGTGGCCTTCGCCGTTCGAGCTGAGCGGCCGGACCTTCGCCACGGCTGAGCACTACATGATGTGGCGCAAGGCGTTGCTGTTCGACGACCAGGCCGCGGCCGAGGCGATCGCGCGGGCTTCGCACCCGCGGCAGGCCAAGGAACTGGGCCGGACGGTGCGTGGTTTCGACCAGCAGCGGTGGGAGGCGCAGCGGTACGAGATCGTGGTGGCCGGGAGTGTGGCGAAGTTCGGGCAGAACCCGGATCTGCGGCAGTTCTTGCTGGGCACGGGTGCTGGTCGAGGCAAGCCCGCTCGATGCGGTGTGGGGAATCGGACTGGCGGCGGATGATCCCCGAGCCGAGGACCCGCGGCAATGGCCCGGCCTCAACCTGCTGGGATTCGCACTCGGCGAGGCACGCGCCATACTCACCCGCGGCGACGGTCCGAAATGAGGGGAGGCCCACGCGTGAAGCGGTTCGTGGCGCCGGTGGTGGTGGGAGTGATCGCCGCGGTGGCGTTCGGGGTGTGGTGGGTCACCACGCGGCATACGGCCACCCCCGAGGTCCTCGAAGGCTGGGCGATGCCGGACGCGGGCGGGGTCGCCATTTCCCTGCACGACACCGCTGATGCCTCGAGCGGGGAAGGCTACATCGTCGCCGGAGCGGCCTGGGTCGGCCGCGACAACATGTGGCATGAAGGAGCAGGCGGCCCCACCTGCGTCGGCACGGATACCTCGGCGAAAACCCGTGTGCGGCTGGGCGTGGTGCACGCCGAACCCGGGGAGGGGATCGGCAGATCGCTCGTGGTGTGGCTCCGCTGCCTCGACTGATCGCCCGGAATTGTCGGTGTCGCGCGCTAGCGTCCGGTGGTGGCAGAAATCCGCTACCTCACCGGGGACGCGACCAGCCCCCAGTCGGCTGGTCCGTCGATCGTCGCGCACATCTGCAACGACCGCGGCGGCTGGGGCAAGGGTTTCGTGGCGGCGGTCTCCCGGCGGTGGCGTGAACCCGAGGCCGCGTACCGGCGGTGGTATCGGGAGCGCGCCACGAACGACTTCGGGCTGGGTGCCGTGCATCTCGTCGAGGTGGAGCCGGAAACCTGGGTGGCGAACATGGTGGGCCAGCACGGGGTGCGGACCAGCCGCAGTACCGGCCCGCCCATTCGCTATGACGCGGTCCGCCGGTGCCTGGGCCACCTCGCCACCCAAGCGCGAGACCGGACAGCGAGCGTGCACCTGCCCCGGATCGGCTGTGGCCTGGCCGGTGGGTCGTGGGAGCAGATCGAGCCGCTCGTCCACAGTGAACTGGTGGACCGTGGCGTTCCGGTCACCGTCTACGACCTGAGCTGAGTGGGGGTGTCGATGTCGCGTGCGTTGGTCCTGGGTGGGACCGGCGTGATCGGCCGCGCGGTCGCAGGGCGGTTGCTGGCGGACGGCTGGTCGGTGCACGTCACCGGCCGCGACGAGGCGCGGGTGCCGTCGGCGCTGGTGGACGCCGGGGTTCGGTTCAGCAGCGTTGAGCGCGATGACGAGGCGGGGCTGCGCGAGGCCCTGGGCTCGGGCGTGGATCTGCTGGTCGACTGCCTCTGTTTCACCGCGGCCCACGCGCGATCGCTGATACCGCTGGCCCGGCACGCGAATTCCACGGTGATGATGTCGAGCAGAGCCGTCTACATCGATGGCGATGGCAACCACGTCAATTCGGCGGTCGCGCCGCGGTTCGACGGGCCGGTGACCGAGCAGCAGCCGACGGTGGCCCCGGGCTCGATGCCCTACGACTCGCCGGAAGGTTATGGGCCGAACAAGGTGGCGGCCGAACGGACATTGCTCGACAGCGGCTTGCCGGTCACGGTGTTGCGGCCGTCGCGGGTTCACGGTCCGGGTGCCTTGTCACCGCGGGAGTGGTACTTCCTCAAGCGTGCACTCGACCGCCGTCCTGCTGTGCTCCTGGCCGGACGCGGCGCCGATCATGCGTCGGCCGCGGTCAACATCGCCGCGCTCGTCGCGCTGGTGGCCGACCGGCCGGGCCGCCGCATCCTCAACGCCGCCGACCCGGACGCGCCGGATGTGCTGTCGATTTCGCGGATCATCGCCGCCGCGGCCGGGCACAGCTGGCGGGAAGTGCTGCTAGGCGATGATGCCCCGCCCGGGCTCGGTCGGCATCCGTGGCATCGGGTGCCGCCGATCGTGCTGGACCTCAGTGCCGCGTACGCAGTGGGGTATCGGCCTGCGGGCGATTACGCGACCACCGTCCAGGAGGAACTGCGGTGGCTGATGTCCTCGCCACCCCGCGCTGCCGGCCCAGCCAATTTCGACTACGCGGCCGAGGACGCCTACCTGCGGTCTCGCTGACAGGCAGGCGTCCGAAGGCACGACTACCAGGGCTGCCAGGCGCCGTTGAACCACTGTTCGTGGGCGTTGTCGTTGTGGTGGTCGACGTTCCAGTCGTTGGGGTAGTTGTTGATGTGGTTGTGCGGGTAGGTCCAGATGCCCGCCGACTCGTCGCAGACGTAGTCCCAGTGGCAGATCGATTTCACCGGGACGTCGCCGAAGTAGCGGTCCGCGCCGGCGAGGGGGTAGCCGACGATGCCCCCGAACGGCACGCTGCCGCCGTTGAGCCCGGGCGGGGCCTGCCGCTTGGGGTCGGAGATGAGCACGGCGTTGACGTTGCCGAAGCTCTGCCAGTTCTCCGTCACCCAGACGTGCACCACCGCGGCGCCGAGCGAGTAGCCGACCGCCTTGGCGTGCTGGCCGGGGCAGGCGTGGCGCTGGTCGCGGATCAGCCGGTTCAGCTCGTCGACCCCGGCCCGGACGCTGGCGCCGTTGGGGATGGCGGTCGGGTAGCCGACGTGCTGCTGGATGTTGCCGGTGAACCCGTCGTTGTTCCAGGAACTGCCGGTGCCACCGACCACGATCGTGTAGGTGCCCTCGCACGGGGCTTCCGCCTGCGCGACGGACCCCGTGGCCACGGAAAGCCCCGTCGCGGCGAGCAGGCCGGCCAGTACCAGCGCTGCCTTTCGTTTTTTCATCACCGGCGGACCGTAGCGGGAGGCGATGAATTCCTGATGAAACAGAATCCGACTTTCGCAGGTGACGACCCGGCGCAGCGCCGATTACCGTTTCGCCCATGCGCCTCGCCGCCACCACAGTGGTCACCGCCGCCGCGTTGATCGGCCTTTCCGTGCCCGCCCAGGCCATCATCGACGGTGAGTTCACCGAATCCGCCCCCTGGTCCGCCCGGCTTTACCAGGACGGCGCGGACGGTTACTGCACCGCCACGGTCATCGCGCCGGAATGGATTCTCACCGCCCGCCACTGCATCGGCGGGAATCACCAGTGGGGTTTCCGCGTCGGAAATGTCGAACACGCCCAAGGTACCTATGTCGACGCCGCGCCGGACGGGGTCACGCTGCACGACAACGCGGATCTGGCGCTGGTGAAACTCGCCGAAGCCGTGCAGGCGCCGCCGGTTTCGCTCGGCGACCTCGAATCCGTGGCCGACGGTGACACCGTCACCATTCACGGCTGGGGCGACACCGGCGGCGGCCAGCAGTCGCCGCGGCTGAAGAACGCCCAATTGGAAGTGACCGACGTGCACGCCACCGACGCCTACGACGGCCGCGCCATCAACGGCGACCGCGTCAACGGGGTGTGCGGCAGCGGCGATTCCGGCGGCCCGATGTTCAACGCCGCCGGTGTGCAGGTCGGCGTGCTCTCCACCGGCAACAGCACCAGCTGCCAGTACACCCACGTCGGTGCCTACCGGGACTGGATCAGCTCGGTCACCACCTGACTTGCCGCCGGGACCACGCCACGCCTACAGTGCTAGGTAACTAGCTAAATGGAGGCCGTGGTGCTGGAGTTCCACCTGGACGCCCGTTCGGGGCTGTCGCCGTACCAGCAGCTCGTGCGCCAGGTCCGGCACGCGCTGCGCCTGGGCCTGCTGCACGAAGGTGACCAGCTGCCGAAGGTCAAGGACGTGGTGGCGGCGCTGGCCATCAACCCCAACACCGTCCTCAAGGCCTACCGCGAACTCGAGCACGACGGGCTGGTCGCCGCGCGCCCCGGGGTGGGCACGTTCGTGACGGCGACGTTGTCCGGTGGCTCCCCGGCGGCGCTGGCTCCGCTGCGCCAGGATCTGCGCCGGTGGCTGGTGAAGGCGCGGCGCGCGGGGCTCGACGACGAGAGCATCGAGGCGTTGTTCGCCGACACGTTTCACGCTTCCGCCAGGGAGGGCATAGCGTGACCGTGCTGCGCGCGAGGGGGCTCGGCAAGAGCTACCGGCGCCGCTGGGCGCTGGCCGGGTGCGCGCTGGACATCCCCGCCGGTCACGTCACGGGACTGGTCGGGCCGAACGGCGCCGGCAAGTCCACTTTGCTCGGTCTCGCGGCCGGGATGCTGGCGCCGACCACGGGCACGATCGAGGTGTGCGGCGGGGTGCCGGGCAGCGGACCGGCGCAGCTGGCGAAGGTGGGGTTCGTCGCGCAGAACTCGCCCGTCTACCCGGCGCTGACCGTCGAGGACCACCTGCGGCTCGGCGCGCGGCTCAACCCGGGCTGGGACGCGGCCCTGGCGCGTGACCGGGTCGAGCGGATCGGGCTGGACCCGGGGCAGCGAGCGGGACGGCTTTCCGGTGGGCAGCAGGCACAGCTCGCGTTGACGCTCGGCATCGCGAAACGCCCCGAGCTGCTGCTGCTCGACGAGCCGGTCGCGGCCCTGGATCCGCTGGCGCGCCGGGAGTTCCTGCAGGACCTGATGGCGTCGGTGGCCGAGCACGGGCTCAGCGTGGTGATGTCCTCCCACCTGGTCACCGACCTGGAGCGGGTCTGCGACCACCTGATCGTGCTGGTGGATTCGCAGGTGCGGCTCACGGGTGAGGTCGAGGACCTGCTCGCCTCGCACCACCGCCTCAGCGGCCCCCGCCGTGACCTGGGCACGCTGCCCGGTGACCAGGAGGTCATTTCCGTGAGCCACACCGAACGCCAGACCACGCTGCTCGTCCGCACCGAAGGGCCGATCCTCGATCCGGCCTGGACGGTCGGCAGGCTGGGGCTGGAGGACCTGGTGCTGGCGTATCTGCGCGGTCCGGGCGCGGAGGCGCCGCGCTCGCTGGAGGTCGTGCGATGACCTGGCTGGCGTGGCGGCAGTTCCGGATGCCGGCGTTGTCGGTGTATGCCGGGATCGCGGTGCTCGCGGTGGTTCTGCTCGTCGGCCGCGGCACGGTCGGCGAGCAGGAGGAGCTGTTCTACCGCAGCGGGCAGATCGCGCTCTACGCCCTGCCCGCCGCGCTCGGCGCGTTCTGGGGCGTGCCGATGATCACGCGCGAGCTGGAGACCGGCACGCACAACCTGGCGTGGAACCAGACCGTCACGCGGACCCGCTGGCTCGCGGTCAAGCTGGGGCTGGGCGTGGTGGCGGCCATGGTCGCCACGGGGCTGCTGAGCGCGGTGGTCAGCTGGTGGGCCGCGCCCATCGACGGTGCCGCCGCGGTGGATCCCGGCAGTTCCTACGAGCCGCGCATCGCGGTCGCCATCTTCACCGCGCGCGGGGTCGCGCCGGTCGGGTATGCCGCGTTCGCGTTCGTGCTCGGCATCGCGGTGGGGCTGGTGGTGCGCCGCACGGTGGCGGGCATGGCGGTGGTGCTGGTGGTGTTCGCCGCCGTGCAGGTGGCGGTGCCGCTGGCGGTGCGCCCGCACCTGCTGCCGGCGACCGAGCAGGCGGTCACGCTGACCGCGGAGGTCATCGAAGGTGTCCGGACGGAGGAGACCACCGGCGGGCAGGTTCCCGTCTCGCTGGCCGTGGCCCGGCCGCCGGGGTCGTGGGTGCTGGCCGACGAGACCGTGGACCGGGACGGCACCGCGATCAGTCCCCTGCCCGAGGCGGTGCGTGGTTGCTCGCCGGAACCGCGACCGGGGGTGATACCGGACTTCGAACGGTCGCACGCGTGCTTCGCGCAGCTGGCCGGTCTCGGATACCACCAGCGCCTGGTCTACCAGCCGGGCGAGCGGTTCTGGCCGTTGCAGTGGCTCGAAACCGCCCTGTTCCTGGGGATGGCGGGCTTGCTCACCTGGTTCTGCTTCCGGCGGCTGCGTCACGTGTCCTGACGCCTCACCACGGGCAGGGCGAGCAGCAGCGCGGCCAGGCGCACGGCGGCGGCGACCAGGTACGGCGCGCGGAGGCCGAGTTCGTGGGCGACGAGCCCGCCGGCCAGTGCGCCCAGCGGCATCAGGCCCCAGCCGAGTGCCTTGTAGCTGCTGGTGACCCGGCCGAGCAGGGCGGCGGGCACGAGCTGCTGCCGGAGGCTGACCGTGACCACGGTCCAGGTGGTGGTGAGGAAGCCGGTCCCGGCGAGCAGCGCGGCGAGCACTGTCGCGTTCGGACTGACCGCGATCCCGGCGAACGCCGCGGCGTTCAGGGCGAGTGCGGTGGCCAGCACCGGGGTGGGGCCGAAGCGGCGCAGGAGCCGGGGAGTCGTGGTGGCGGCGAGGACGCTGCCGAGCGCGGCGGCGGTGAGCAGCAGGCCGTAGCCGGTGGCGTCGAGGTGCAGGGCCTGGGTGGCGAGCAGGACCAAAGTCGAGTTCGCCAGTTGCCCGGCGAAGGTGTTGGCGCCGAGCAGCAGGGCGAGCGTGCGCAGCAGGCGGTGGCGGGCGAGCCAGCGGAGGCCGTCGGTCATCGCGACGCGCGCGGGAATCGGACGCGTGGTCCGGGGTGACGAGGCCAGGAGTGCGGCCGACGCCCCGAGTGCGGCGGCGTGGACGCCGAAGGGCAGCACCGCGGCGACGGCGAACAGCGCGCTGCCCAGCGGCGGCCCGGCGAACTGCTGCCCGATCGTGGTGACGGCCTGCTGGGTGCTGTTCGCCCGGTGCAGCCGGTGGGGTGCGACGAAATCCGGCACCACGGCCTGGGTCCCGTTGCCCACCACGACGTCACCGGACCCGAGTGCGAAGGCGGCCAGCGCCAGGACGGGGAGGGTGAGGTGGCCGGACGCGGTGAGGACGCCCAGCGAGGTCACCACCGCTGCCTGCACCGCCTGCGCACGCCACATCAGGCGGAGCCGGTCACCGCGGTCGAGCAGGGCACCGACGGGCAGGGACAGCAGCAGCCACGGCAGGTAGGCCGCCGCCGAGACCAGCGCGACGTGCCGGGGATCCGGCGACAGCGACACCGCGAGCAGCGGGACCGCCGTGGTGAACACGCCCGTGCCGAAGCTGGTGCAGCCGGTGGCCCAGCACAGTTTCCAGAACGCCATGCACGTCATCGTCGGCACGGGGCCCCGATTGCCGACACCATTGAGCTGTGGGCTGCATACTCGCCTGATGACGATCGAGCTGGGTGTGGCCGAGCTGGCGGCGACCCGGTTCGCGATCTCCCCGCTGTCGGAAACGGTGGCGGGGCTGCGTTTGCTGGCCGCGCGCGAACAGGCCGCGCACCACGCGCCGTGGGTGCGCTGGGCCCGGGGCGAGCTCCGGCGGAGTCCGCTCGAATTACCGTGGACCTGGCCGCTGCTGGTCCACGACCGGGCGGGCTGGCCCAATTTCCTGGTCCCGGCACCGAAAACGGCTCGTTCGTCCCTTGAGGACGATCTGGCGGCGCTGGCCGCCACCGGTGCCGAGGACGTGCGGGCCAGTCTGCGCCGGGTGTTCGGCGACCAGCCGCCTGCGCTCGCGGAGGACCCGGTGCGCGGGCTGCGGGCGGTGGCGGCCGAGTTGAGGGTGGCCCACGACCGGCTGATCGCGCCCCACTGGTCCCGGATCCGGGCGCTGCTCGAAGCCGATGTGACGCACCGGGCGCACGTCCTCGCCGCCGGTGGCGCGCGACGGCTGTTCGCGGACCTGCATCCCAGCCTGAGCTGGTCGGACGGCCGGGTGACCGCTGCCGGACGGCGGCCGGTCCGCCCGGGTCCCGGTGGGCTGGTGCTCATGCCGCTCGCGCTGGGACCGTCGAACGTGCTGATCAAGCGCCACACCGCCACCCAGACGACCGTGCGCTACCCGGTGCGGGGCGTCGGCACCTTGTGGACCGCGGCGAAACCACCCGCAAGCACGGTGGTGCGCCTGCTGGGCCGGGCCCGGGCGAATCTGCTGGCCGCGTTGCGCAGCCCGGCGACCACGACGGACCTGGCTGCCGCGCTCGGGGTCACGCCGAGCGCGGTGTCGCACCACTTGCGTGTGTTGCACGAAAACGGCCTGGTCACGCGGGAGCGCACCGGCCGCACGGTGCACTACGCGCTGACCTCGCTGGGCCGCTCGCTGCTCAGTTACGGCAGGTCATCGGCTTGACGATGGTCTCGGTGAAGGCGATGCCCGCGCACCCGGCCCTGGTGGCGCGCGGCCCGGTCGAAGGCCGGCGCGCCACCCCAGTCTCGGAGTGGTCGGTCAACCTGCCGGAGGTCGAGCGGGCCAGGGTCGAGTACGACGCTCGCGGCGGTCGTCGCTGAACCCGGCTGCAGCGTCCGCCGCGGTGCCGGCCACTTACCGGTGTGATGACCGCGAGAAGCAAGCGGGTGCCGGTGGCTGACCACGCATCCGATACCGAGTTGTGGCGGCGCGCGGCCCTGGGGGATCAGGACGCTTTCGCCACGCTGTTCGAGCGCCACGTGCAGGCGGTGTGGAACCACGCCTACCGGCTGACCGGTTCCTGGCCGGTGGCCGAGGACCTGGCGTCGGCGACCTTCCTGACCGCCTGGCGCAAGCGGGCCGAGGTGACGCTGGTCAACGAGTCGGCGCTGCCGTGGCTCTACACCGTGGCGGGCAATCTGGCGCGCACCGAGCACCGCAGTTCGGCGCGCCGGTTGCGGCTGGTGCGCAAGGCCGAACCGCCCGCGGACGTGTCCGACCACGCCGATTCGGTGGTGGACCGGGTGAGCGCCGGCGACCGGTTGCGGGAGCTGGCCGCCGCGGTGACCCGGCTCCCGACGGCGCAGCGGCGGGTGGTGGAGCTGTGCCTGCTCGGTGAGCTGCCGGTGCCCGACGCCGCGGTACTGCTCGGCCTGGCCGAATCCTCGGTCCGGTCACACCTTTCCCGGGCACGTGCCCGCCTGCGGACGGAACTGGAGGAGACCCGGTGAACGACTTCGACCTGCCCGCACGGCGGGAACTGCCCGACGAGGTGCGCGACAGCATCCGGCTCAGGGTGCGCGAGGGGATGGACGCACCGCGACGGCGTTCGTGGCGGGGCCCGGCGCTGGCCGCGGCCGCGGTGGCGGTGCTGGCCGCGGGCGCGCTGGTGGCCACCGGCGACTTCCGGGCGCCGGACGACGTGGCCCCGGCCACGGTGCTGCCCTCCGGTGTCCCTTCGGACAGTGCGCTGGCCGACGAGGCGCTCGACCGCTGCTGGGCGGCGCTCGGCGCGGCGGGCAAGGCGGACGGCTTCCCGGACCGGGACACCTGGAAACCGGTGTACAACACCAAACCCCACGGCTTCGCGCCCTTCCAGGTGACGGTGCTGTCCCGCGCCGAGGGCAAGCCGCTGGTGTGCGACACCACGGCCACCACGGTCACGGTGTCGGACCCGGACACCCCGCCGCAGTACGCGCCGGGCACCTCGGCCGCGGTGCTGCTGGCCACCCCGGGCGGGCTGATCGCCGGAGTCACCGGCGGTCCGGGGATGCTCCGGCTGACTTACCCGCGGGGCTCGGCCGCGGTCGGCCTCGAGCCGGTGGACGGCCTGTTCGTCTACCAGATGGCGGTGCGCCCGTCGAGCGGCACGCTGACCTTCGACGACAGGGAACTGACGTTGCCGGAGCCCGCGCTGAGCGTGGTCGACCGGCCGGCCCCGGGGGTGGACCGGACCAGCGACCGGGGCCGCCTGCTCGGCGACTGCCTGGCCGGGGCGTACCACCCGACGCTCGATCCGGAGAGCTTCCAGCCGGGTGCTTCCCTGGTCCAAGGACCGACCACGGTGGTGGTGGGCTCCTTCGGCCAGCGGTTCGTCTTCTGCGCGCAGGCCCCGGAGGAGATCCTGTCGAACGACGTGGTGCTGCACGAGCCCACCGCGGTGCGCGAGGCCCGGGGGTTCACCAACGGCATCAACTTCGAGCCCGAGTCGGTGGGTCAGGAGGTCGTCGGGGGTTTCGTGCCGCCGGAGACCGCGCGCATGGAGGTGCGGCGCGCGAACGGCAAGCCGGCGCTGACGCCGGTGGTCACGGGCGGCACGTTCGTCACCGTGCTGCCCGAGGACTTCGAGATCGACGTGCAGTTCGGCCGCCAGCGGGAAAACGTGACCATCGCCCTGTACGACGCGCGGGATCAGCTGATCCTCGAGCAGCCGGCGCTGTTCCCGGCGAAGGGCTAGCGCGGTTTGAGCTGCCGCAGCGTGAAGCCGCGGCCTGCCGGGTCCAGCGGACGGGTCGCCTGCTTGAACAGGTACTCGGCGCGTTCGTAGGACAACCTGCGGCGGCCGGTCTCCGGGCAGAGATCGGCCGCCGCGGGCGTGCGTGCGGGGCCGGGGCGGCGGTCGGCGAGGAACAGCGGCCCGCGGGTGCGGCCGTCGAGCAACTGGGGGAGCAGGCGGGCAGTGCCGGAGCGCCAGGTGACCCAGGTGCCGCCTGCCTGGGCGCGGCGGTCATCGAGGTCGAGGTGCTCGATGTCGAGGGAGAGCACGGTCCGCACGCCGGCGCCGGATTCGTGCAGCAGCCGCCAGAGGGTCCGCTCCCGCAGTGGCTGGTCGCCGGACCAGAGCGCCTCCAGCTCGGCCGGTGCCATCGGCGGGGTGCGCTGGCGGGTTTCGGCGCGGCGCTCCAAGCCCGCGGCGATGTCGTGCATCCCGGCCCAGGCGGCGAACGAGCGCAGCGCCGAGCGGTGCCGGTTCCAGGTCTTGGCCGCCGATTCGCCCCAGGCGGTGGTGCACACGCGGGTGAGCTGGTCGGCGGTGAGCGTGGCCAGGGGCAGCTGGTCGCCGAGGGTGGAGCGCAGGCGCCGCAGGGTCTGGCCGTAGGAGCGCACGGTCTGCGCGTCGAGGGTGTCGCGGGCGAGGAAGTCCTCGGCGGCCTCGGCGAGGGTGAGCACGGGTGCGCCGCCGGCGGGCAGGCCGTCGGCGCGGCGCAGCAGGAAGGCGCGTTCGGCGGCGTTGCGGGTCAGCGCGGCGGCGCGCTGGAACTCCAGCCGGGCCTCGTCGTCGCGGCCGAGTTCGGCCAGCAGATCGCCGCGGACCCCGGGCAGCAGGTGGTAGTCCTGCAGCGAAGGGTCGGACAGCAGCGCGTCGGCCATCGCCAGCCCGGCCGCGGGACCGTGGGCCCTGCCGTAGGCGACCGCGCGGTTGAGCTGGACGATCGGGGTGGGCAGCAGCCGGACGAGCGCGTCGTAGAGGGTGGCGATCTGCCGCCAGTCGGTGTCCTCGGCGGTGCGGGCCTGGGCGTGGCAGACCGCGATGGCGGCCTGCAGCACGTACGGGCCGGGTTTGCCGCCGGCTTCGCGGGCACGCAGCATCGCGGTGAACCCGCGGCGGATGAGCAGGCGGTCCCAGCGGCCGCGGTTCTGCTGGTGCAGCTGGATCGGCTCGCCGGAGGGGCCGGTGCGCGCGGCCGAGCGGGATTCCTGGATCTCCATCAGCGCGACCAGGCCGTGCACCTCGGCTTCGCCGGGGGCGAGCCTGGCCAGCAGCCGCCCGAGCCGCAGCGCTTCCAGCGTCAGGCCGGGGCGCAGGAGGTCGTCGCCGGAGGTCGCGGAGTAGCCCTCGTTGAAGATCAGGTAGATGACCTCGAGCACCGAGGAGAGCCGTCCGGCCAACTCGGCGGGGCCGGGCAGGTCGAACGGCACGCGTTCCTCGGCCAGCGTGCGCTTGGCGGTGGCCACGCGCTGGGCGATCTTCGGTTCGCTGAGCAGGAACGCCCTGGCGATCTCGGCGGTGGTGAGCCCGCCGAGCAGGCGCAGGGTCAGTGCCACCCGGGCCGGGGCGGGCAGCACCGGGTGGCAGGACAGGAACATCAGGCGGAGCACGTCGTCCTGTTCGGGCTCCGCCTCCGCCACCGCGGCGGTCTCGGCCTCGGTGGTCTCGTCGAGCTCGTCGAGCCGCCGGGACCGCCGCAGGTGATCGATCGCCCGCCGCTTGGCCACGGTCATCAGCCAGGCGCCCGGGTTGTCCGGGACGCCCGCCTCCGGCCACTGCTCGAGCGCGGCCACGAGCGCGTCCTGCGCCATCTCTTCGGCGAGGCCGACGTCGTGGACCAGCCGGGTCAGCCCGGCCACGATCCGGGCCGACTCCAGCTTCCAGACCGCGTCGATCGAGCGGTGGGCGTCCATCACCGGCTCACGCGAAGACCTGCTGGATCACGCTGCGGCTGTTGCCGACCATCTTGACGAACCGCCGCGCGAGCTCCACGACCTCTTCCTCGGTGCGGACCTCCACCAGCGCGAACCCGGCCACGGACTCCTTGGCCTCGGCGAACGGGCCGTCGGTCACGGTGACCTCGCCGTCGCTCTCGCGGACCTCGATGCCGGTGGGGGCCAGGCCGCCGGTGGCCAGCAGCACCCCGGAGGCGGTCAGTTCCTCGATCCACGCGCCCATCTCGGCCTCGAGGTTCGGGTTGGTGGTCTCGCCGGTCGGGTTGGACATCATCAGGTAGCGCATCGCCATCTCCTTCGTTCGGGTGCTTTCGCTGACGCGTCGCACCACCCATGTGACAGGGAATGTACCCGTTCCCTGTCACATCCCGGCCACGACGCGTCAGCGAAGGCACCCACCGAGAACGAAAGGTTCGGCCATGATCGCCACCGCTGCCCCCACCACTTCCTCAACCCGTTCCCTGCTCGGCTGCGCGGTCGTCGCGGCGCCGCTGTGGGCGTCGGTCTCGCTGGCGCAAGCCGCCACCCGCGACGGGTTCGACCTGACGGTGCAGCCGCTGAGCATGCTCAGCACCGGCCCGTCGGGCTGGCTGCAGATCACCAACTTCCTGGTGAGCGGCGTGCTCATGGTGCTCGGCGCGGCCGGGCTGAGCCGGGTCCTGCCGGGCCGCTGGGCGGCGAGGCTGCTCGCGATCAGCGGCGCCGGGGTGATCGGCGCGGGGGTGTTCACCATGGACCCGGCCGACCCGTTCGGCGGCGCGAGCCTGCTGCACATGCTGGCGGGCACGCTCACCTTCGCCACCCTGATCGCCGCCTGTCACGTGCTGGGCAGGCGGTTCGGCCGGGCCGGGAAGCGCCGCCACGCCGTGGCCTCGCACGTCGCCGGTGCCGCGTTGCTGGCCGGTGACCTGTGGGCGATGAGCGGCGGTGTCGCCGGGTCGCTGACCCTGGCCGTCGGCTGCATCACCGCCCAGCTCTGGATCTCCTTCGTCGCCGCCCAGTACCGCTGACCCCACCCCCCTGCTCCGGAAAGGACCGGAACCATGCCCCAGTTCGCCACCGTCGAGGCCTACCGCGACGGTCTGCCCGCCGCCCAGCAGGACCTGCTCGGCAAGCTCCTGCCGCTCATCGACGCCGAGTTCCCCGGCGCCGGCGCCGTCTGGCACGGCCACCCCGTCTGGAGCCTGGGCGCGAAGCCCGGCCAGTCACCGGTCTGCTTCGTCAAGGCCTACGCCGGGCACGTGAGCTTCGGCTTCTGGCAGGGACAGGCGCTCACCGACCCGTCCGGACGGCTGACGGCCGGGGCACGGGAGATGGCGAGCGTGAAGCTGCGCGAGGTGGCCGATCTCGACAGCGCGCTGTTCGCCGGGTGGTTGCGCCAAGCGCGCGAACTCGCCGGTCGACGCTGACGCGATGACGGCGTCGAGCGCCTGCCCAAAGATAAACCGAGTACGCGGTCTATTATTCGCTGACATGACGCGCACTTCCTCCTCGACCGTGCTCGCGCTCGCTCCCGGCTGGCGGGTGCTGGGCTGGCTGCTCTGCCCGCTGCTGGGCGCGGCGCTGCTGTGGGGGCTCAAGCTCGCCGCCGGCTGGGTGAGCACGCTGGCCTGGTTCCCGTTCCAGGGACCGTTCCGGCTGGTGGAGTCGATCCCGGAGCCCGCGGCCACGCTCGGCGCCCTGGGCCTGGGCGCGGTGGCCGGGCTGGGGCTGGCGCTGCTGGGTGAGCTGGATCTGCTCAGCCTCGACATCGGCGCTTCCGGGGTCGAGCTGCGCCGGGGCGGGAAGAGCCAGCGGTTCGACCGCGGCGCGGTCGGGGCGGTGTTCTTCGACGGCGGCAAGCTCGTGCTGCTGGGTACCGGCGGCGACGAACTCGCGCGCGAATCGTCGGATCTGAGCAAGGCCCGCGTGCGCGCGGCCTTCGAGGACCACGGCTATCCCTGGCACGCCGACGGTGACCCGTACCGCGAGGACTACCGGCTCTGGGTGGAGGGCACGCCGGAGTTGTCGGACCGGGCCAACGCGCTGCTGCGTGCACGCAAGGAGGCGCTGGCCAAGGACCAGGGCGACGAGGTCAAAGAACTGCGCCGGGAGCTGGTGAAGGCCGGGGTGTTCGTCCGCGAGGAGAAGAAGCGCCAGTACTGGCGGACGAGCCCGGACCGGCAGCGCTGACCACGCTGACCACGCTGACAGCGGTGGTCAGCCGGTGGTGCGCGGATGGTCAGCGCGACCGCCGAGCCTGGGGCCATGACGAAGAAGATCCTGATCTCCGGCGCCAGCGTGGCCGGTCCCTCGCTGGCCTACTGGCTGCACCGGTACGGCTTTTCCGCGACCGTCGTCGAGCGCGCGCCGGGCCTGCGTGGTGGCGGGTTCGCGGTGGACTTCCGCGGGGACGTGCACCTGCGGGTGCTGCGCGAGATGGAGCTGCTCGACGAGGTCCGGCGGCGGCAGACCAACATGGGCGACCAGGTGGTCGTCGACGGGCGGGGGCGGCAGCTGGCGAAGCTGCCGTCGGCGTTCATGAGCGGCGACGTCGAGATCGAGCGCGATGAGCTCAGCCGGCTGCTCTACGACCGCACCCAGGAGCACACCGAGTACCTGTTCGGGGACTCGATCGCGTCGATGACCGAGAGCGCCGACGGGGTGCGCGTGTGTTTCGAGCACGCCGGGCCACGCACGTTCGACCTGGTGCTCGGCGCGGACGGCCTGCATTCGAATGTCCGGGCGCTGGCCTTCGGGCCGGAATCGCGGTTCATCCGCCACCTCGGGTACTACGTCGCCGCGTTCGACATCCCCAACTTCCTGGACCTCGACCACACGGGCCTGATGTACAACGAGCCGGGGTTGGGGGTGAGCATGGGCAGCGCGGGCGGCAAGACCGACGGCGGGTTCGTCTTCCCGTCCGAGCCGCTCGAGTACGACCGGCGCGACCTGGACCAGCAGAAGCAGCTGGTCGCCGACCGCTGCGCGGGCGCGGGCTGGGAGGTGCCACGGTTGCTGGAGGCGATGTGGGCGGCACCGGAGATGTACTTCGACTCGATCAGCCAGGTGCGCATGCCCCACTTCCAGCGCGGCCGGGTCGCCCTCGTCGGGGACGCCGGGTACGGCGCGACCCTGGGTGGGCTGGGCACGGGCACCGCGATGGTCGGCGCGTACGTGCTGGCCGGGGAACTCGCGCTCGCGCGCGGCGATCACCGCGTCGCGTTTCCGCGCTACGAGGAGCTGATGCGGGACTACGCCGCGGGCTGTCAGAAGCTGGCCGAGGGCGCGGGTCCGTTCCTCGCCCCGCCGACGAGGTTCCGGATCTGGCACCGCAACCAGATGTACCGGCTGCTTTCGTGGCGGCGGCTGGCCGGGATCTTCGACAAGCTGACCACCAAGGCGGCCAGGAACATCACGCTCCCGGACTACCGGCCCGCACCGCGCTCGGCGGCACCCCGCGAACCCGCTTGAACGCGGCGCTGAAGGCGAACGCGTCCGCGTAGCCGACCTGCCGCGCGATCGAGCCGATGCTCGCCCCGGACTCGGCGAGCAGACCGGCGGCCAGCGTCATCCGCCAGCCCGCGAGGTAGCTCATCGGCGGTTCGCCGACCAGCGCGGTGAACCGCCGGGCGAACGTCGCTCGGGACAGCCCGGTCGCCCCGGCCAGCGACGCCACCGTCCACGCCTCGGCGGGCCGCTGGTGCACCAGGCGCAGCGCGTGCCCGATCTCCGGGTCGGCCAGCGCCCGGTACCCGGCGGGCGCGCGGGTGCCGGGGGTGGCGAACCAGGTGCGCAGGACGCGGATGAGCAGCAGGTCCAGCAGGCGGTCGAGCACGGTCTGCTGACCGGGTTCGTCGCGGCTGATCTCGACGGCGAGCAGGGCCAGTGCCGGGTCGTCGCCGGCGGGCACGGTCAGCACGGCCGGCAGCGCGGCGAGCACCGGGCCGGCGGTCGGGCCGCGCATCGAGTAGGTGGCGGTGGCCAGCAGCGCGGAGCCGCCGGGGGTGCCGTAGGTGCGGGTGCCGAGCTTGAACCGGTCCCCGGCGGTGGCGGCGCCTTCGGCCGCGGCGTAGCACTGGTTGCGCCCGTCGATGACCACCCGGGGTGCGGTGTCGCGGTGGTCGGCGATGGTGAAACCGCCGCGCACCAGTGCGATCTCCCCGGCTTCGAACCGGATGGGCTCGCCGTCGTCCGGCCGGATCCAGGCGGCGCCCTCGTCCAGGGTCAGCAGCATCAGCGGCCGCGGGTCGTCGAAGCGCAGGCCCCACGGCGGGGAGCAGACCGAGCGCACGAACACCGAGCCGTGCGCGCGGACGGTGGCGAGGTAGTCGTCGAGCGGGTCCACCGTTGAGACGATGCCACAGGCATCGGCGCTTTTCGACCATGGTCCGTCTCAGCCGCGGCTGGTGGGGTGGTCCCATGACGAACGCACCGATTCTCGTGCTCGGCGGTCTGGGCAAGACCGGCCGCCGGGTGACCGACCGCCTCGAAGCCCGCGGGCTGGCGGTCCGGCCGGTTTCCCGGTCCACCCCGATCCGCTTCGACTGGGCCGACGAGTCAACTTGGGACGCCGCGCTGGCCGGCACCGGCGCCCTCTACCTCGTGCCGCCCGCGGAACGCTGGGGCACCACCCCGATCGCGCGGCTGCTGGCCCGCGCCGGTCAGCGCCGCGTGGTGCTCCTTTCGGCCAGGGGCGCCGATTTCGCCGGTGAACCCGTGCACGAGCGCGAGGTGCGGGAGAACAGTCCGGAGTGGACGATCCTGCGGCCGTCGTGGTTCGCGCAGAACTTCAGCGAAGGCGAGTTCGCGGCGGGCATCGGGGCGGGCAGGCTGGCGCTGCCGACCGGGGACGGCCGCGACGCCTTCGTCGACGCCGAGGACATCGCCGACGTCGCGGTCGCCGCGCTGACCGAGGACGGGCACGCCGGGCAGGTCTACGAGCTGTCCGGCCCGCAGCCGCTGTCCTTCCCCGACGCCGTCGCGCGGATCGCCGAGGCGAGCGGCCGCCGGATCGAGTTCGCCCACTGCACCCCGGCCGAGTTCGCCGCGACCGTGCCCGGCCCGCTCGGCGAACTGCTGGCGACCCTGCTCGCCGGGGTCGCGCGGAACGTCGGTGACCACGTCAGCGACGGGGTGCGCCGCGCGCTCGGCCGCGAACCGCGCTCGTTCGGCGACTTCGTCGCGCGGACGTTCGCCTCAGAGCCCGTCCAGGCCTGAGCGCAGCAGGCCGAACGCCTGGTCGGCTTCGGTGGCGGCCGCGAGGTAGCGCTTCGCGGCCGCCTCGCCGGCGGTGATGTGCCGGTGGTTCTCCAGCGCGAGCAGGCGCTGCACGGTGATGATCTGCCCGGCCGCCAGGCGCGGCGCCAGCCCGTTGCGGCCGGTGACCTCGCGCAGCGCGGTGGTCAGCGCTTCGATGGAGTGGTCGTTGAACCGGGACATGCCCGCCACCAGCGCCGGGGTGTCGTAGATCAGCCGGTTGAGCGCGAGGATCTCGGGTTCGTCGCAGAGCCCGGTGATCGGGTCCCGCCGCTCCAGGCCGGACAGGAAGTGGGCGTGCAGCGCGGCCAGCGGCGGCTGCCCGGCCGCGGCGCGCACCACGTCGGCGGCTTCTTCGCGGTGATCGGCCAGCCGGTCGATCACCAGGTCCTCCTTGGCGGGGAAGTACTTGAACAGGGTCGGCTTGGACACCTCCGCGGCGGCGGCCACCTCGGCCACCGAGACCCGGTCGAAGCCGGAGTCGAGGAACAGCGAGATCGCCGCATCCGAGATCGCCTGGCGTGTGCGCAGCTTCTTCCGCTCCCGAAGGCTCATGGGCGCATGCTAGCCCGTCATTGCCCGAGTATAAAACTTGACCGGGTTAACTTTGATCTGCCAGTCTCCACGCCATGACCACGACCCCCGCCCGCACCACCCGGTGGCCGGGCTTCGCCCTACTCTGCACCGCCCAGCTGATGGTGCTGCTCGACACCACGATCGTGAACATCGCCCTGCCCGCCGCCCAGCACGACCTGGGCCTGTCCGACACCGACCGGCACTGGATCGTCACCGCCTACCTGCTCGCTTTCGGCGCCCTGCTCCTGCCCGCCGGACGGATCTCCGACGCCATCGGCCGCCGCCGCGCCCTGCTGATCGGCGTGCTCGGCTTCGGCCTCGCCTCGGCCGCCGGGGGAGCCGCGCTCAACGGCGGGCTGCTCATCGGCGCCCGCGCCGCCCAGGGCGCCTTCGCCGCACTGCTCGCCCCCACGGCGATGGCCCTGCTCACCGCGTTGTTCACCGACCCGGTCGAACGCGGGCGCGCCTTCGGCCGGTTCAGCGCGGTCGTCGGCGCCGGAGGAGCAGCGGGCCTGCTCGCCGGCGGGCTGCTCACCGCGGCACTGGACTGGCGCTGGTGCCTCTACGTCAACGTGCCCATCGCCGCGGTCGCCGCCGCGCTCATCCCCGCGCTGCTGCCCGAAACCCCGAGCCACCGGCTGCGCCTGGACCCGCTCAGCACCGCGCTCGGCGTCACCGGCGCCGCGGCACTGGTCTACGCGACCACCGGCCGGCTGCTCTGGCTCGCGCCCGCCGCCGTCCTGCTGGGCGCGTTCGCCCTGCGCCAGGTCAAGTCCGCGAACCCGCTGCTGCCACCCCGCCTGCTCACCGACCGCCGCCGCCTCGGCTCGCTCACCGCGATCACCACCACGATGGCGGCGATGTTCGGCACCATGCTCGTGCTCACCTACCAACTGCAGGAGGTGCTCGGCTTCGACCCGCTGCGCACCGGGCTGGCCATCCTGCCCGGCACCGCGGTCACCGTGCTCACGGCCTCGCAGATTTCCGGGCGCCTGATGGCCAAGCTCAGCCCGCGCCTGCTGATCGTGCCCGGCATGCTGGTCACCGCCGCCGGGCTGGCACTGCTCACCCAGCTCACCCCGGACAGCACCTACGCCGGCGCCATCCTGCCCGCACAGCTCGTCTTCGGCCTCGGCACCGGGCTGGTCATGTCCCCGAGCATGAGCGCCGCGCTCACCGGCGCCGCCCCCGCCGACACCGGGACCGTGTCGGCCCTGCTCAGCACCGCCCAGCAACTCGGCGGCTCGATCGGCATCGCCGTGCTCAACGGCATCGCCACGGTCGCCGCCGGGGGAGCGACCCTCGCCGCCCAGGTCCACGGGCACGCGATCGCCGCCGCCGTGGCCGCGGGCCTGATGCTCGCCGGGGCACTACTGAGCGGGCTGCTCCTCGGGCGTTAGGTAGGCGTCCAGCCGGGCAGCCAGCTCCTTCGGGCGGGACAACGGCACGCTGTGGCTGCCGTCGATCACGTCGGGCTCCATCCCGAGCCGCTCCCGCGCCACGCGCCGCAGGAACTCCAGTGGGAAGAACCGGTCGTCCCGGCACGCCAGCAGCCGGGTCGGGACGACCGGCCACCGCACGAGCGGCGACGGCCTGCCCAGCGAGTCACCCGACTGCGGCCGTCCCTTCGCCAGCGCCCGCTCGGCCAGCTCCAGGGGCACATCGTGCAGGAACGCCCCGATCGGGTCGGCCTCCATGTCCACAGTGGACTCATAGCCGGTGTTGGCCCACCAGTCCGACGCCGGCTCACCCGGCCGCGGGATCATGCCCGCCAGCAGCACCAGCAACCGCACCGGCAGCCGGTCGCACACCAGGGGAGCGACCAGCCCGCCGAAGGAATGCCCCAGCACCACCAGGTCCTCGCGCGCGCCCACCGCGGCCACCACCGCGTCGGCGTACTCGGCCAGCCCGTTCGCCCCGTCCTCGATCGGCAGATCCGGGGCCACCACATCGTGCCCCAGTTCCCGCAGCTCCGGCTCGAGCAGGTGGAAGTCCCAGCCGCTGCCGCCGCCACCGTGGATCAGCACAAAGGTCGCCATCTGTCCTCCTCGTCGTGGGTTCACCCACCGACGAACAGCCCCGGCCCGGACCGACACCCGCGGTCAGGAAACTTCCGCCAGCCGCATCGCCAGGTACCGCCGCTCCGCGTCGGTCGCCGCCAGCTCCAGCGCCTCCCGGTAGGCCACCGCCGCCTCATCCGCGCGTCCCAGCCGCCGCAGCAGATCCGCCCTCGCCGCGGGCAGCAGGTGGTACCCGGCCAGCTGCCCGCCCTCGGTCAGCTCGTCCAGCAGCAGCAACCCGGCCTCCGGCCCCTCCGCCATACCCACCGCGACCGCCTGGTTCAACCGCACTACCGGCGAAGGCACCACCCGCGCCAGCCGCTCGTACAACGCGGCGATCTGCGCCCAGTCGGTGTCCTCCGCCTTCGAAGCCGTCGCGTGACAGGCCGCGATCGCCGCCTGCAGCTGGTACGGCCCCGGCTGCCGCCGCCGCAACGCCGACTCCAGCAGCCGCGTGCCCTCCTCGATCGCCCCGGCGTCCCAGCGCGAACGGTCCTGATCCGCCAGCAACACCAGCTCACCCGCCTCGTCCAGCCGCGTCTCCCGCCGCGCGTCGTGCACCAGCATCAACGCCAGCAACCCCAGCGCCTCCGGCTCGTCCGGCATCAACCCCGCCAGCACCCGCGTCAGCCGGATCGCCTCCGCGCTCAGGGTGCGCCGCACCAGATCCGCACCCGCCGACGCCGAATACCCCTCGTTGAACAACAGGTACAGCACCCCGAGCACCGCGTTCGTCCGCGACGGCAACAGGTGCGGCGGCGGCACCCGGTAGGGGATCCCGGCGTTGCGGATCTTCCGCTTCGCCCGCACCAGCCGCTGCGACATCGTCGCCTCCGGCACCAGGAACGCCCGCCCGATCTCCGCCGTGCTCAACCCCGCCAGCGTGCGCAACGTCAGCGCCACCCGCGCCTCGAACGGCAACGCCGGGTGACAGCAGGTGAAGATCAACCGCAACCGATCGTCGGGCACCCCGCTCTCGTCCGGCTCCGCGGCCTCCGGCGGCGGCAACGCCGCCAGCTCCCGGAGCTTGGCCGCACCCACGGCCTCACGCCGCAGCACATCGGTGGCCCGGTTGCGCGCGGTCGTGGTCAGCCACGCACCCGGCTTGCGCGGGATCCCGTCCCGCGGCCAGCGGCGCAACGCCGCGGAGAACGCCTCCTGCGCGCACTCCTCGGCCAGGTCCCAGTCACCGGTGACCCGGATCAGCGTGGCCACCACCTGACCCCACTCCTCCCGGAACGCCGCCGCGACCGCCGCCTGGACCTCGGCGCTCACCGGCCTGCGCCGGGCACGTCCGCCGGATCGAACACCGGCCGCACCTCGACCATCCCGAACCGCGCCACCGGGTGCGCCGCCGCCACCGCGACCGCCTCGTCCAGATCGGCGCACTCGATCACGCTGTACCCGCCGACCTGCTCCTTCGTCTCCGCGAACGGGCCATCGGCCAGCAGCACCTCCCCGTCGCGCACCCGCAACGTGGTCGCGTCCCCGGCCGGGTGCAGCACCTCACCACCGAGCAGCACCCCACGCCGGGTCATCTCCTCGATCCACGCCCGCACGTCCTCGCTCCGGCACACCTGCGCCGAGGTCTCCTCCGCACCGGTGTCCTCCCCGCCGATCAACAGCACGTACTTCACCGCGCGCCCTCCTTCCGATCCGGCACATCATCGCCCACGATGTGTCTGTCCACGCGCACCTCGGACGTCGGGGAGTCGAGAAAGCCCGCCACCCGCCAGAAAGGCACACCATGTCCCGCACCCTGCAGGTCCCCGGCGCCACACTCCACTACGACGTCCAGGGCAGCGGCCCGGCCGTGCTCTGCATCCCCGGCGGCCCCGCCGACGCGAGCTCGTTCACCACCTTCGCCGCCGAACTGGCCGCGGACCACACGGTGATCACCTACGACCCCCGCGGCCTGTCCCGCAGCGCCATCGACGGAGCACCGGGGGAGGACCTCATCGGCCGGCACGCCGACGACGCCCACCGCCTGCTCGCCGAAGTCTCCACCGAACCCGGGTACGTCTTCGCCAGCAGCGGCGGCGGCATGACCACCATGGAACTCCTGCGACGCCACCCCGGCCAGGTCCGCGCCGCCATCCTGCACGAACCACCGACGACCTCCCTGCTGCCCGCCCGCGAGGACGAAGCCCGCCGCACGGCCGCCATCGACGAGGCCTACCGCACCGGCGGCGCCTTCGCCGCCATCGCCGTCTTCCTCGAAGGCACCGGCCTCGGCGGCGACCACGGCGACGGCGGCGAACCCACCCCCGAGATGCGCGAGCAGATGGCCGCCATGCAGCCCAACCTCGACTTCTTCTTCGCCCACCTGATGCACGCCCTCGGCGACTACCGGCCCGACTACACCGCCCTGCGCTCACTGGCCGACCGCATCACCGTCGCCATCGGGGAGGAGTCCCGCGGCCAGCTCGCCTACGAAGCCGCCGTCGCACTCGCCGACAAGCTCGGCGTCGAACCCGCACTGTTCCCCGGCGACCACGGCGGCTACAGCGCACACCCCGCCGTGGCCGCCGACCTGACCCGGAAGATCTTCAGCTAGGGCCGTACCGGCGCGCCAGCTCCGCGCCGATCCTGGCCAGCTCCGCCCGCACCGGCTCCGACTCCACCACCTCCACCTGATCGCCCCACCCCGCCAGCTGCTGGGCGATCATCACCGGAGCCGGTGCGGCCACCCGGACCCGCGCCCGCCCGTCCGCCACCTCACCCTCCACGTGGCAGTGCCTGCCGAAGTGCGACCGCAGCACGAACACGAACCGCGGCTCGAGCAACACCGTCGCCGACACCAGCGACCGCTTCAGCTCCACCTCGTCGACCACCCGCCGCCACGCCTCACCCAGCTCGAAATCCGCCGGCCGCGACGCGGG
Source organism: Amycolatopsis magusensis (assembly GCF_017875555.1). GTDB lineage: Bacteria > Actinomycetota > Actinomycetes > Mycobacteriales > Pseudonocardiaceae > Amycolatopsis > Amycolatopsis magusensis. The sequence goes on from NZ_JAGGMS010000001.1 coordinate 6,228,922, forward strand.
CTCCCCGGTCACCACCGCCTCGGCGATCCGATCCAGCCGGAACGTGCGCTGCCCGGCCGCCGTCCCCGCGATCAGGTACCACAGATCGTCCTTGTCGATCAGCCCCCACGGCTCCACCAGCCGCTCGGCGCGCTCCCGCCCCCGGCTCGCGTAGACCAGCCGCACCTTGCGCCGCCGCACCGTCGCCTCCTGCAGCAACTCCACCAGCGCCGGCCGCTCCCGATCCGCCTCACCCCAGCGCGCCGAATCGACGACCACCGCGCTCGCCGCCGCCTCCGCCTGCTCCCGGAACGTGTCCGGCAACGCCCGCACCAGCTTCCGCAACGCCGAACGCACCTCCGGCGACACCGCCGCCCCCGGCCCCGCCAGCAGGAACAACGCCTGCGCCTCCACCGAGGTCAACCCACTCAGATCCGTCCGCGCCCCACCCACCAGCGACCAGCCCCCACCCCGGCCCGGCTGCGGGTACACCGGCACCCCCGCCGCCGACAACGCCTCCAGATCACGCCGCGCCGTGGCCACCGACACCTCCAGCTCACCAGCCACCTCCGCCGCGGTCACCCGCCCCCGCGACTGCATCAGCAACAAGGTGGCCACGAGGCGATCGGCGCGCATGCCCCGAGTCTGGCAAACAAAGTGCTCAGGAGGTGAGCACTTTGACCGGAAGACTGATCCCCGACAGCACCGGAAAGGACCCGAAAATGCTCCGAGGACTCGCCCACTCCACCTTCTTCGCCGCCGACATGGACGCCGCCAAAGCCTGGTACACCGAACTCTTCGGCATCGAGCCCTACTTCGACCGCATGCCCGGCTACATCGAGTTCCGCATCGGCGACTACCAGCACGAATTCGGCATCGTCAACGCCACCTACGCCCCGCCGGGCGCGGTCCAGGACCGACCGGGCGGCGCCATCGCCAACTGGCACGTCGACGACCTCGAAGCCGCCGTCGCCCGCCTGCTCGACCTCGGCGCCCAGGAGTTCGAACCGATCACCGAACGCGGCCCCGGCTTCGTCACCGCCGCGGTCACCGACCCCTTCGGAAACGTACTCGGCGTCATGTACAACCAGCACTACCTCGACATCCTGGGGGAGAAGTGACCGAACTCCACACCGCCGACCCCGCCGAATGGCGCGACTGGCTCACCCGCAACTGCACCACCGCCACCGAGGTCCAGCTCGTCATCCACCGCCAGGACAGCCCCACCCCGAGCCTGCGCCAGGACGAAGCCGTCGAAGAAGCACTCTGCTTCGGCTGGATCGACAGCAAATCCGTCAAACGCGACGGACACAGCCGCTACCAGCGGTTCAGCCCCCGCAACCCGAAGAGCGCCTGGAGCCGGATCAACCGCGAACGCGCCGAACGCCTCATCGCCGAAGGCCGGATGACCCACCACGGCCAAGCCCTCATCGACCTCGCGAAGCACACCGGCACCTGGACCGTGCTCGCCGACGCCGAAAACCGCATCCTGCCGGCCGACCTCCGCACCCGCTTCGACCACGACCCCGCCGCCTTCGCCCACTACCAGGCCTTCCCGCCCTCCTCCCAGAGCCGCATCCTCGCCTGGATCCTCACCGCCAAACGCCCCGAAACCCGGCAACAGCGCATCGACCGGACCGTCGAACTCGCCGCCGCCAATATTCGCGCGAACCATCCCCGGCCCGCGGTGTAGTGTCCCGGCCTCGTGCACACCGTGATCACCCGACTCCGGCGGGCGGGCTGCGTCTTCGCCGAGGACGAAGCCCGCCTGCTCACCGAAGCCGCCCGAACCCCCGCCGAACTCGACCACCTCGTCACCCGCCGCGTCGCCGGACTCCCACTCGAACACCTGCTCGGCTGGGCCGAATTCCACGGCCACCGCATCACCGTCGACCCCGGCGTCTTCGTACCCCGCCGCCGCACCGAACTCCTCGTCGACCAAGCCGCCACACTCGGCGGCCACGTCATCGTCGACCTCTGCTGCGGCTCCGGCGCCGTCGGCGTCGCCCTCGCCGCCGCACTGGGGGAAACCGAACTGCACGCCGCCGACATCGACCCCGCCGCCGTGCGCTGCGCCCGCCGCAACGTCGAACCAGCCGGGGGAGAGGTCCACGAAGGCGACCTGTTCACCCCACTGCCCGCCCACCTGCGCGGCCGCGTCGACCTGCTCGTGGTCAACGCCCCGTACGTCCCCACCGACGCCATCGCGATGATGCCGCCCGAAGCCCGCGACCACGAACCCCGCGTCGCCCTCGACGGCGGCGGCGACGGAGTCGACGTCCACCGCCGCGTCACCGCCGAAGCCGCCCACTGGCTCGCCCCCGGCGGCCACCTCCTCATCGAAACCGGCGAAGCACAGGCACCCGTCACCGCCGCCGCGTTCACCGCCGGGGGACTGGCACCCCGCATCGTCCACTCCGAGGAACTGTCGGGAACCGTCGTCGTCGGCGCCCTCCGCTAACGTCTGGCGCCATGACCGAACCCACCTACCTCACCGAAACCCGCGACGGCTACAACGCCATGGCCGCGGCCTACGCCGAGCACTTCGACGGCGTGTACGACACCGACACCCTCGGCCGCGCCATGCTCACCGCCTTCGCCGAACTCACCCGCGACCACGGTTCGGTCCTCGAAGCCGGCAGCGGCCCCGGCTGGGTCACCTGGTTCCTGGACTCACTGGGCGTCAAGGTCTCCGGCATCGACCTGTCCTCCTCGATGGTCAAGCTGGCCCGCGAGACCTACCCGGGACTGCGCTTCGACGAAGGCTCGATGACCGCGCTCGACCACGCCGACGACTCACTCGCCGGACTGGTCGCCTGGTACTCGATCATCCACATCGCCCCCGAGGACCTGCCCGCCGTCTTCGCCGAATTCCACCGCGTCCTTGCCCCCGGCGGGCACCTGCTGCTCGGCTTCCAGGCCGGCGACGACGTCCAGCACTACGACGAAGGCTTCGGCCACACCCTCTCACTCGACTTCCGCCGCCTGCGCCCCGAACGCGTCGCCGAACAACTGGGGGAGGCGGGCTTCACCGTGAAGGCACAGATGGTCCGCGCCCCCGCCGACGGCGAGCCGACGCCACAGGGCTACGTACTCGCCTCCACCAGCCAGGCCGCCGAGTCGTAACGAACCCCGTGCTCACCCAGGTGCGCGGCCAGATCCACCCGGAGATCCGCGCGCACCCGGGCCTGAACCTCGCCCGGCAGCTCCCGCGTCATCCAGCCGAACTGCGCCTCCACGAACTCGGCCGCGTCCTCGACATCCCGCCCGAAGAACATCCGCTCACTGAGCCCCGTCGACCGCACACCGGTGAACCCGGCCGCAGTCAGCAACTCCCGCACCTGATCCGGATCGCCCAGCGAACTCGGATTCGGCGCCGGGGGAGAGGCGGGTGCTTCGCGCCCGGCCGAGAAGATCCGGCGGAACGTGCTCACCCACTCGTTGCGCACCGACGGCTGCCAGGTCAGCAACACCAGCCGGCCACCAGGACGCACCGCGGCCGCCAGATTGGCGAACGCCGCCTTGGCGTCGCCGAAGAACATCGCCCCGTGGCGGCTGATCACCACGTCGAACGAGTGCCGGGGGAAGGGGTGCACCTGGGCGTCCGCCTGGAGGAAACGCACGTTGGGCAACTCGGCTGCCCGCTCACGCGCCAGCTCGATCATCCGGGAGGACAAATCCACTCCCACGGCGTGCCCCTCGGGCGCCAGCCGAGCCGCCGCCCGCGTCATCTGCCCGGTGCCACACCCCACATCGAGCACCGCCGAGGTGCGCTGAAGAGCCGCCGCCTCGAAAACCGGTCGTGGTACGCGGCCACACCGTCGTCGAACCGATCGGCGCGCTCCGCCCAGAACGCACCCTGGTCACCGTCCCAAGCAGACAACTGCTCGACATTGGAAGGATCCACCCGCATTTCGATCACCTTAGCGGCGGGGGAGCCCGGCCTCCGCCGAACTACCGGGCAAGCTCCATCGACGCGAGCTTGACCGGATCGGTCACCACCACCGCGATGGCGACGATCCGGCCGCCGACGACGGTGAACGCCATGACCGAGAGCGGGGCACCGTCCTCACGCCAGGCCACGACACCGGGGCGGCCGTCGACGAGCACCGCTCGCCCCTGCGCGGCCGCGGCAGCGGACAGCCGCGCACCAGCGACGACCTTGGTCACGCCGAGCACCACGACCTCACCGCCAGGGGTGTCGACGGTCAACCGCACCTCGGGGTCGAGCACGCGCAGCAACCCCTCGAAGTCGCCGTGACGAGCCGCCGCCAGGAAGGCCTGAACCACCTCCCGCTGCTCCCGGCCATCGCCGGCGGGGGATCCCGTCGCCTGGACCTTCCTGCGGGCGCGACTGGCGAGCATCTTGGCGGCGTTGGTCGACTTGCCCAGGATCTGCCCGATCTCGTCGAACGGCACCGCGAACAGGTCGTGCAACACGAACGCCAGCCGCTCGCTCGGCCTGAGCGACTCCAGGACAACGAGGAGCGCGAGCCCGACCGAGTCGGCGAGTGCCACATCGTCCTCCGGCGCGGGGGAGTCGTCGACGCGGTCGGACTCGTCGTGGAGCGCGTCAGGGCGGACCTGACGCGCACGCAGGACATCCAGGCTGATCCGGCCGACCACCGTGGTCAGCCAGCCCGCCAGGTTCTCGATGGTCGCCGGATCCTGGCGGGAAAGCCGCAACCAGGCCTCCTGGACCACGTCCTCGGCGTCAGCGTGCGAGCCGAGCGTGCGGTGAGCGACCGCACGCAGCCGGTCACGCTGGGCCTCGAACGCCTCGGCCACCAGATTCGCCCCGCTCACCCCGTCACCTTCCTGGGAACCGCTGCTGGCGGAGCGAGATCCGGTTGCCGTCCGGATCCACCGCCTCGACGCGAACGCCGAACGGATAGTCCACCGGTTCGGGCTCATCGAAGGTCACGCCTCGCTGACGCAACACCTCGAAATCCTGCCTCAGATCGTCCGACTCGAGGATCAGGGGCCCGGGCGCGCCACCCGCCTCGAGTGGCTGTCCCGCAGCCGGGGCATGCGGCCAGAGAATGACCTTGACCGGACTGCCGGCGACGCCGACGGTGAGGAAGCGGCCGTCCGGCCCGCTGTAGTCGGCGTGCTTCTCCAGGCCGAGTCCTTCGGTGTAGAACTTCAGCGCGCGGTCCTGATCGGTGACGTAGACCGTCACGTACATGAGATTCGTCAGCATCCTGTTCTCCTTTGCTTTTCGGTGTCGCCGGTATGACGGGAGCCGAGGAGGAGAGGTAACAGAACGCGGCCAGAGCTCTTACTTAACATAATGTCGCTTATCGGCGTTTCGATAACCTGGCGTAGGCCGCCTTGAGAGGGGTCTCCGGAGATCTCGATCAGACGATGTCGACGCCCGCGCACGAGCCACCCGGCGGGCGCGACGGCCTCTGTCGACCCGACGCACAGGCGGAATTCACTGGTACCGAGCCGTCAGAAGGCCGCGAGCCCCCGGCGAAGAACGTCCGGTTACACCACCTCAAAACGTCACAGTGACGAAACTGGGTCGGTGGATCGCACGTCGGCAGCGACCAGACGCCGAAGTCGCCTGGCGCCTCCAGGCCACCTCGGGCTCCGCGCCAGGCAGCGCTCACCACGCGAGGATGGGCAGAAAGTGCTCCCAAGGACGCCCTGGGAGCTTCCGGAGAGGTGCCGTCCCCCGGAGGGTGGCAACCCCGCTCAGACCGCCGTTTCATGCATAATCGCCATTATGCATGAAAGATGATGGCAAAGTCTCCTCGGCCATCGCCCGATTCACTGCCCCCGTCTACGCGGATATATTCCCATTGCCGCCGGCTTCGGAGAAACGCCAGGATCCCGGAGTGAACGAACCGATGCCGCCACTTCCCGATCCCCTCCCCGACCATTCGGACTACCGATACACCGAACTCCACCGCCTCGGCGAAACCGAACGTCACCTGGCCGCCGAACTCGTCGGTACCCGCGCTGCCATCGCGCGTTTGGTCACCGAACTGCTGCCGCAGCACGCACCCCGCACCCGGATCGAGGAAGTCGTGTCGACCAGTGGCTACAGCCGTACCTTGATCGAAGCTCTCCGCGGCGGCCATCATCCTTGGGTGCGGCGATAAACTGTCGGTGCTGTGCGGTACAAGATCCACATGAGAGTTCTCGACGCCCAGCAGGCATTCTTCGCCGCTCGCCGTCCACGCAAGGACTCTCCGCACACCACTGCCGCGTACCGGCGGGATCTGGCGGGACTCACTTCCCTGCTGGCCGAGGCCACCGGGCGGGCCCCGGAGGAGTTGCGCGTCGAGGAGTTGACCACGGCGTCGCTGCGAACGGCGTTCGGGGCGTTCGCCGACGGGCACGCCAAGAGTTCCGTGTTGCGTGCCTGGTCCACCTGGAACCAGTTCCTCACCTTCTGCGTGTCGGACGGGCTGCTGCCGGGCAATCCGATGGGTGCGGTGGCCCGCCCCAAGACCCCTCCCCTGGTTCCGAAGCCGCTGCGGGGTGAGGACACGCCGGAGAAGCTGCTCACGGCCGCGACCGAGGGCGCGCGGCAGGGCCGGGATCCGTGGCCGGAGCGGGACGTGCTGGTGATCGCGCTCGGCCTGGTGGCCGGGTTGCGGGCGGCCGAGATGCGGTCGCTGAGCGTGGAGTCGCTGATCGGGCGGTCCGGGGAGAAGCGGCTGCACGTCCAGGGCAAGGGCAGCCGGGACCGGTCGATCCCGGTGCAGCCGGTGATGGAGAAGATCATCGACGACTACCTCGCCTCGTGCCGCCGGAAGTTCCCGCACCTGCGGTTCAGCCGGTCGGCGCCGCTGCTGCGGGATCGTGCCGGGGAGCCGATCGGGCGTGGTGCGCTCGACTACCTGGTCAAGTCCTGTTATCGCGCGGCCGGGTTGCAGGATCGGGTGCCGACGGGGGCGAACCTGCACGCGTTGCGGCACACCTTCGCCACGCGGCTGGCCGAGGACGGTGCGACGGCCTCGGAGATCATGGCGTTGCTCGGGCACGCGAGCCTGGCGACCAGTCAGAACTACATCGAGGCGACCGGGCGTGAGCAGCGGGCGGCGGTGGCGAGCAACCGGACCTACCAGGCGCTGAACACCAGTTTCACGGAATGAACCGCTCGATGTCGCGGTAGCCGGGGATGTCGTCGGGGGCCGCTCCCCCGTCGCGGATCGAGCGGGCGAGGGTGGTGGCGGTGTGGAGGGCGGCGCGGTAGAGCAGGGAGCCGAGGCTCACCCGTGCGACGCCGAGGTCGCGGTAGTCCAGGCCGCGGGCGTAGAGGATGTTGAGCGGGACGGGGAGGCCGCCGGCGAGTGCGGCGATGTCGGCGCTGTCGTTGAGGCCCGGGACGAAGATGCCGTCTGCGCCCGCGGCGACGTAGCGCCGGGCTCGGTCGAGGACGCGGGTCAGGGGTGGTGGGTGCTCGGTTTGCCAGTGGGCGTCGATGCGGGCGTTGACGAAGAGGCCGGGCACGCGGGTTTTCACGGCTGAGACGAGGGCGGCGTGGTCGTCGGGTTCGGCGAGGCCGCCGGTGGGGCGGCTGTCTTCGAGGTTGATGCCCGCGGTGCCGAAGGAGGCGAGTTCGGCGGCCAGGTCGGCCACCTCCCCCGGGTCCTCGCTGAAACCGGCTTCGATGTCGACGGTGACCGGGCCGGGCAGGCGGGTCAGTGAGCGGGCGAGTGCGACGGTTTCGGTGCGGGTCCGGCCGCGGCCGTCGGGCAGGCCGTGGGCGGCGGCGACGCCGAGGCTGGTGGTGCCGATGGCCGGGAAGCCGGCGTCGAAGAGGGCGGCGCCGGAGGTGAAGTCCCAGGCGTTGGGCAGCAGGAGCGGGGTTTCGGCGTGGTGGAGGGCGAAGAAGTCGGTCATCGGGTGGTCTCCAGTGCGGTGACGAGGGTTTGGCCGGGGCATTCGTGGGCCCCGGCGCCGAAGCGCAGTCCTGCGGCGCTGAGGTCGACTTCGATGGTGGTGCCGTCGGGGGCTTGGCGGCGGGTGACGCGGACGGGTCCGGCGAGTCCGGCGCTGGCTTGGACGAGGATGCAGATCCTGGCGGCGGTGGGTTCGTCCCAGGTGCCGCCGCAGGCGTGGACGAGGCGGGTCAGTGCTTGTTCGGCGGTGGTGTCGGGGGTGAGGTGCGGGTGGTAGACGCGGGCGACCTCGGCCACGTCGGCGGGGTTCGCGGGGATGTCCATGGCTTGGGCGAGTGTGGCGATCGGGGTGGCCGGGTCCAGTCGTGCGGGGTCGATGTCGGCGAGGAGTGCGGTGATGAGGGCGCGGCGGTGGCGGTGTGTTTCGCCGTCGCTGAAGCGGGCGACATGGTCGCGGAGCCAGCCGATGGGGCCGGGGTCGTGGTTGGGCGGCATGGGGAGGTCGAGCGCTTCGGTGATCTTCACGGGGTCAAGTTAGGTCATGGTCGTTTCGGTGGGCGCCGAAGTGTGGTGGGGGCAGGATGGGGGTCGTGACTGCGTCCAGTGGGGAGTTGGCCGGGTTGGCGGGGCTGCTCGCCGATGGCACGCGGGCGGCGTTCTGCCTGGCGTTGCTGGACGGGCGGGCGTGGACGGCGGGTGAGCTGGCCGCGCACGCGGGGGTGGCGCCGTCGACGGCGAGTGAGCACCTGCACCGGTTGGTCGAGGGTGGGCTGCTGGTGCAGCGTCGGCAGGGGCGGCACCGGTACGTGCAGCTGGCGGGGCCGGAGACGGCTCGGTTGCTCGAGGATCTGGTGGGGTATCTCGGGCCGCCGCGGGCGCGTGAGCGGACGTTGCGGGCGTCGGCCGCGTCGGCGGCGTTGGCGCGGGGGCGGACCTGTTACGACCATCTCGCCGGGGAGCTGGGGGTGGCGATCAGTGACGCGATGACGGGCCGGGGGTTGCTGACGCAGGCGGATGGGTTCGCGTTGACCTCGTCGGGGGTGGCGTGGTTCGAGGGCGAGCTGGGTGCCGATGTCGCGGGGTGGCGTTCGTCGCGGCGGCCGGTGGCGAAGGCGTGCCTGGACTGGACGGAGCGGCGGTCGCACCTGGCGGGGGCGGCGGGGGCGTTCGTCTGCGGGTACCTGCTGGATCGGGTGTGGGTGAAGCGCATCGGGTCCGGCCGGGCGGTGCGGGTGACGCCGGCCGGGTCCGATGCGCTGCGGGAGTTGCTGGGGCTGCGGATCACCGCCAGAGGCTGACGATGGTGGTGAGCAGGAGGAGCTTGAGCAGCCAGTCGCCGGCGTGGCCCGCGGCGATGCGCCAGGCGACCTTCTCCCAGAGCATGGAGCCGGAAAGCAGGACGGCCGGGAAGCCGGCCCAGAGCACGAGGGCGAGGACCAGTGCGGGGCCGAAGCGCAGGTCGAAGTGGGTGACGAGACCGGCGAGCACGAGGCTGAGGGTGGCGCTGCGCACGAGTTCGGCGGCGATCTGCCAGGGCCGGGTTTCGCCGCCCTGGGTGCCGAGGACGGCGTAGTAGGCGGAGCTGGCGACGAAGGCCGCGACGGTCGCGGTGAGCACGGCGAGGTAGTTGATCTCGGTGAGCACGGGGTCTCCCCTGGTTCCGGGCGCCCCGGGTGGGCGCCTTCGTCAGGGACGTAGGTGCCGGGTGCCGGATTTCGACATCGGCACTACTGAGTAAATCGGCCGCGGGCCGGCGGGGGCATTTGCGTAGGTAGTGAAACCCCCGCCATCGGTAGGCAACCACGCCACCACCCGACCTTCGTCGGTACTGGCGGGTGGCCCGGCTGGCCGATTCTCGGCGCAGCCACCGAACTCCCGGCGGCTTCCCCGGTTCCCCGAAAGGACCTCGACGTGAGCCGAGTCCGTACCTTTGGCGCTGCCTGCGCCGCCACGGCCACCCTCGCCATGACCCTGCTCGCCGGCGGGACCGCCGCCGCGGGCGGTGCGCAGCCGGACATCGTCGGCGGTGGGACCGCCCCGTCCGTGCCGTGGGGCGCGCAGGTCTACGTCAACGGCAACTTCAACTGCTCGGGCACGATCATCGCGGCCCGGTGGGTGCTCACCGCGGAGCACTGCCTGGGCAGCTCGATGAGCGTGCGGGTGGGCAGCAACACCCTCGGCGCGGGTACGCAGGTCAGTGTGGACCAGCAGCGGGTGTCGCCGGTCGGGGACGTGGCGCTGCTGCACCTGACCAGGGCGGTCAACACCACCTACATCACGCTGGGCAACGCGGATCCGGCGGTGGGTTCGACCAACCAGATCTACGGCTGGGGCCGCACCACGCCGACGGGGCCGGCTTCGTCGGTGCTGAAGACAGCCAACGTGCAGGTCACCGGGCGGTCGACCGACGCCTACGGTGGTCCGGCCATCCAGAGCCGGGGCATCAACGGTGCGGCGTGGAAGGGTGACTCGGGCGGCCCGCAGGTTTCGGGTGGTCGTCAGGTGGGGGTGGCCTCGACGGTGCAGAACCAGGGTGGCAGCAACCCGACCGGGACGAACAACTACGCGAGTGTGGCGAGCAGCCGGTCCTGGATCAGCCAGACGGCCGGCGTGTGACCCCCGGCTGTGCCCGTGGCCGTCGGCGGCTGCGGGCACAGCCGGTTCCAGTCCGTTTTCGGCGCGGTTCCTAGCGGAGTTGTTCGAGGTCTTTCGCGCTGCGGGCGATTTCCTGGGCGAGTTCGCGGAGTTCGGCGGTGGAGGCGCCGTCGGCGGCGGCGGTGACGATGTCCTCGGCGGCGCAGCGGAGCTGGAAGAGGCGGTCCTGCAGGTCGGCGATCTCGGTGTCGGAGAGGACGACGGCGTCTTCGGGCAGGCCGCTGCGCTGGAGGGCGGTGCGGCGTTCGTAGGCGCGCTGGCGGCAGGACTGGCCGCAGTAGCGGCGCCGTCGGCCGCGGGCTTCGCCTTCTTCGAGACGTCGGCCACACCAGCCGCAGTGCGTGGCCGCGCCGGGCCGGCGCATCCGGCTCAGCTCTTCGCGGGTCACGCTGGGTTTCTCGGCCACCTCGCTCACGGGGTCGACCCTATCCGGTCATCCGGTGCTCACGCCGGGGCCACGCCGGGGAGGCAGACTGTGCTGGTGGAGACCAGTCACCCGTACCTCGCCGAGCCGCTCCCCCGTGCCCTCGCCCACCGCGGGTGGCACCTGGACGAGCTGGCCGACATGGAGAATTCGCTGTCGGCGTTCCGGCGGGCGGTGGCCGAGGGTTACCGGTACGTGGAGACCGATGTGCACGCGACCTCGGACGGGGTGGCGGTGGCGCAGCACGACGCGGCGCTGGACCGGACGACGGATCGGTCGGGGCTGGTCGCTTCGCTGCCGTGGGCGCAGGTGAAGCAGGCGAAGATCGGTGGCCGTGAGGGGATTTCGCGGCTGGAGGACGTGCTGGAGGAGCTGCCGGAGACGCGGTTCAACGTCGATCTGAAGACCGATGCGGTGGTGGAGCCGTTCGTGCGGGTGCTTCAGCGGATGGACGCGTTCGACCGGGTGGCGGCGGCGTCCTTCTCCGACGCGCGGCTGGCCAGGGTGCGGCGGCTGGCGGGGCCGCGGTTGCTAACCGCGCTGGGGCCGCGGTCGGCGGGGGTGTTGTGGGCGAACGGCTGGCTGCCGTTCCTGCGGCTGGGGTTCCTGAGCCGGGGTGCGATGGCGCAGGTGCCGGTGCGGCAGGGGCGGTTGACGGTGGTGGACCGCTCGTTCGTGCGGGCGGCGGGGTATGCCGGGGTCGAGGTGCACTGCTGGACCATCGACGACGCCGAGGAGATGCGGTCGTTGCTGGACCTCGGGGTGAAGGGGCTGGTGACCGACCGGCCGGACGTGCTGCGTGACGTGCTGGTCGACCGCGGCGTGTGGGAACCCGCCTAGAGGACCTTGCGGAGGCGTTCGGCGAAGTCGGCGGGGTGGGTGGTCAGGCCGATGTGCCCGCCGGGGAAGTGTTCGAGTGCGGTGCCGAGGTGCTCGGCCAGGTGGGCGGCGGGGCGGTAGGTCAGTTCGCCGGGTGAGTCCTGGCCCGCGGCGAGGACGAGGCGGTCGGACAGGGCCCGCAGCCGGTCGGTGTCCGGGCGGTAGGACATGAAGCCCGGCACGATGCGCCCGACGAAGTACGGGAGGTTGGCGAAGGTCTGCTCGGCGCGGGCCGCCGCCTGGGGTGGCAGCTCGGCCGGGGCCTCCGAGGTGGTGTCTCCGGGCTTCTTCAGCCCTTCGGCGAACACGGCCATCGCGGGCATGAGTCCTTCGGCGCGGAACGTCTCCCCCACGCGGGTGAGCCATGCCCGGTGTTCGGTGGCGTCCGGCAGGACCTCCACGACCGGTGGTTCGTGGGCGACGACGCGTTCGACGAGCTCGGGCCTGGATGTGAGCAGGTGCAGCGCGACGATGGCGCCCGAGCTGCTGCCGAACACGCGGGCGGGCCGGCCGGGTGCGAGCAGGTCGAGCAGGCGGGCCGCGTCGTCGGCGTGTTCGGGCACGTGCTGCTCGGCGCCGGGGTCGTCCAGTGTGCTGCGGGACATGCCGCGCGGATCGTAGGTGATGACCCGGTAGTCGGTGGCGAGGTCCTCGGCGAGGGTGTCGACCGAGGCCGCGCCACCCGAGCCGCCGGGGATCAGCAGGAGCGGCGGGCCGTCGCCGCGTACGTCGTAGTGCAGGGTCGCGCCGTCGACGCGCAGGGTGCCGGTCATGCCGGGTCTCCTTCTCGTGGCCAGTGCTGCAGGAGCGTGTGCAGGGCGTCGAGGGCACGGACCCAGGACTCCTGGGGCGTGCGCTGGTGGGCGAAGCCGCCGGCGGTCTCCAGTGCGACGAAGCCGTGGAAGGTGCTGCGCAGGAGCCGGACGGCGTCGGTGAGGTCGGGTTCGGCCAGGTCGTAGGCGCGCAGGAGGCGGTAGGTCAGCTCGACCGCGCGCCGGGGTCCGGGTGCCTGTGCGGCCAGTTCGGGGTCGATCGGGACGGGGGTCTGGGTGGCCAGGTAGCGGCCGGGGTGTTCGCGGGCGTAGTCGCGCCAGGCGTCGGCGTAGGCGATCAGGGCTTCCCTGCCCGCCAGTCCGGCCATGGCCTCGGCGATGCGGATGGTCTTCTCGTCGGCCGCGAGCAGGGCGATCCGGCCGCGCAGGTCTTCGAGGTTGCGGACGTGGGTGTACAGGCTGGCGTCCTTGACGCCGAGGCGCCGTGCCACCGCCGACATGGTCACCTGGTCGAGCCCGGCTTCGTCGGCGAGTTCGGCGGCCGCGAGGGTCACTCGCTGCGTGGTCAGTCCGGCTCGCACCATGCCGCCACCTTAACCTAGGAGGTCTAGGCATTTCCTAGAACCCCTAGGTTCAGCGTGGCGGCTTGCCTTCCCAGGCGGCGTCCCAGGTCTTCGGGCCGAGCAGGCCGGAGTCCTTGATGCCGTTGGCGCGCTGGAGGTCGAGCACGGCCTGCCTGGTCTTGTCGAGGTAGCAGCCGGTGCCGGTGAACCCGTAGCCGAAGTTGTTCATCCGCAGCTGGAAGGTCTTCAGCGGCTCGGCGCAGTCGCCGTAGTCGTAGACCACGCCCGGCCACGGCGGTTTGACGTTCGGGTCGGGCGCGGGCGGCGGGGTGCCGGAGCCGCCCATGTAGGCGGACTCGGCGTAGGTGGGTTTCCGCTTGCTCCTGGCGTCGGCGTCGGCCTTGAGCCCGAGCTTGGTGGCGCACTCCCACGGCTGCCAGCCGCGCATGCGGTAGAGGTAGAGCGCGCGGTAGTCCTGCTCGGCGGGGGCGGCCTGGTCGGGGCGGCCCGCTCCCCCGACGCTGCGCCAGGTGGGCAGGTCGAACTGGTAGGCACCGTAGTAGCCGTTGCCGGTGTTGGTCTCGTAGCGCCCACCGGACTCGCACATCCGCAGCTTGGCCCAGGAGTTCGCGGGCGGGTCGGCGACGGCCGACGTGGTCGGCACCAGCTGCAGCGCGAACACCGCGGCGACGAGCACGGCCATCCGGCGAATCGATCCGACCATGCGCTGAACAGTAGGTATTGACGCTGCGTGACCACAAGTGTCACAGGCGGAACACCAGCCACTCGTGCACCCCTCGGGTCACCGTCGCGATCCGGACACATTCCCCGGATCCCGCCCGCCCCGGCTGACGGGAGGCCGTAGCCTGCCCGCGCAACGACCCCCTCGCACGCCTGGAGTCCCCGCAAGCCATGAGCACGACCTCCCCCGACACCACGCCGGCCGATACGGTCCGCGACCGGCGCCGCGAGCAGCGCGGCTGGTACTTCTACGACTGGGCCAACTCGGCCTTCTACACCACGGTGATGGCGGTGTTCGGCTCGATCTACATGAGCTCGGTGGCCGCCGCCGACGCCAGGACCGACCTCACCCGCAACGGCCCGACGCCCTGCGTGGACGCGGGCGGCGCCGAGTCGACGCTGGTCAACTGCGACATCAGCCTGCTGGGGCTGACCTTCCCGGCGGGTTCGCTGTGGGGCTACCTGCTGTCGGTGGCCACGGTGATCCAGGTGGTGGTGCTGCCGGTCAGCGGTGCGATCGCCGACCGCAGCCAGTACAAGAAGCGGTTCCTGGCCGGGTTCGCCTTCCTCGGCGCGGTGTCCTCGGCACTGCTGTTCTTCATGGCGGGCACGAACTGGCAGATCGGGATCCTGTTCTTCATCCTGGCCAACATCGGCTACGGCGCCTCGATCGCGATCTACTACTCGTTCCTGCCCGGCATCGCCACCCCCGACGAGCGGGACGCGGTCTCGACCAAGGGCTGGGCGTTCGGCTACCTCGGTGGTGGCGTGGCACTGGGCCTGCAACTGGCGTTCTACCTCAACCACGAGGCGCTGGGCGTCGAGGAGTCGATGGCGGTGCGGATCTGCTTCCTCACCACCGGCCTGTGGTGGGCGGCGTTCACGCTGATCCCGGTGCTGTGGCTGCGGGAGACCCCGCCGGTGCACCGCGAGCCGGACGGCCGGTCGGTGCTCACCGCGGGCTTCGCCGAGCTGCGGCACACCTTCCGCTCGGCCAAGGCGTTCCCGCTGACGCTGGCGTTCCTGGGCAGCTACCTGATCTACACCGACGGCATCTCCACGGTGGTGACGATCTCGGCGCAGTACGGCAAGGAGGAGCTCAAGCACCCGACCGAGGTGCTGATCGTGACGATCCTGGTGATCCAGTTCGTGGCGTACTTCGGCGGCATGGCGCACGGGCTGCTGGCGCGGCGGATCGGGGCGAAGAAGACGATCATCGTCAGCCTCGCCGCGTGGATCGTGGTGCTGGGCGGGGCGTACTTCGTCCAGGCCGGGCAGGCGCTGCAGTTCTACCTGGTCGCGGTGGGGATCGGGCTGGTGCTGGGTGGAACGAACGCGTTGTCGCGCTCGTTGTTCAGCCAGATGATCCCGGCGGGCAAGGAGGCGCAGTACTACGCGCTGTACGAGGTCGGCGAGCGCGGCACCTCGTGGCTGGGGCCGCTGGTGTTCGCCGCGGTCGGCCAGGCGACCGGGTCGTTCCGGCTCGGCGTGCTGGCACTGGTCGCGTTCTTCGTGGTCGGGATCGTCCTCGTGGCGCTGATCCCGGTGCGGCGGGCGATCGCGGCGGCGGGAAACCGCGAGCCCGCGATCGTGTGAAGGAGCCGACCGATAGGGTCGAATTTTGTGACTGTGCCATCAACGCCCGTGCCGGCGCCCGACCCGACCGACGCCCTCTCGTCGGTACCGGTGGCCGGGTTCCGGCGGAACACCCCGGCCGCGGGGAAGCTGAAGTTCTGCTACGGCCCGATGGACTGCGGCAAGTCCACCCTGGCCCTGCAGATCGACCACAACCACGCGCGGCAGGGCAGGCGCGGGCTGCTGCTGGTGCGCCACGACCGCTCCGGGGCGCCGCAGATCTCCAGCCGCATCGGGATCACCCGGCGGGCGGTGGAGGTGGGTGAGCGGACCGATCTGCGGTTACTGGTGCGGGACCAGTGGGTACAGGGACAGCACGTGGACTACCTCATCGTCGATGAGGCCCAGTTCCTGTCGCCGGAACAGGTCGAACAGCTCGCCGAGCTGGCCGACGACGCGCAGCTGGACGTCTACTGCTTCGGGATCGCCACGGATTTCCGGAGCCTGCTGTTCCCCGGGGCCCGGCGGCTGTTCGAACTGGCCGACGAGCTGCAGCCGGTGCAGGTGGAGGTGTTGTGCTGGTGCGGGCTCCCGGGCCGGTTCAACGCCAGGGTGGCCGACGGGGAGGTGCTGCGTGCCGGGGACACCGTGTTCGTCGCGGATACCGATCAGGCGAAAGTTGAAAATTCACCCTCGGCACACGATCATCCCGACGCGATCACCGTGCGTTACCAAGTATTGTGCCGCCGCCACTTCCGGCACGGGGAACTGGGCCCGCGTGCCGGGGAGCACGGCCAGCTACGGCTGACCTGAATGGCATCAACCTAGCCCAATCGGGGGATATCCCCAGAAAGAAGGCCGAATGCGCGTCACATCGGCGCGCCGGCCGACTCCCTTGAGAGTAAGCCGTTGACGACGGGTGACCCACCTCATCGTGAGCGACGACATGCCAGTCCGGGAATCCTGCGGACCGGTCCGTCGTTGCATAGGGTGAGCATCGCCCAGGCTCCACCCGGAGCCGACTGAAAGGACCCCATCATGGCCGACCGTGTACTCCGAGGAAGCCGGCTGGGAGCCGTCAGCTACGAGACCGACCGGAACCACGACCTGGCGCCGCGGCGCGCGGTGCGTTACTCGTGTCCGAAGGGGCACGAGTTCGAGGTTCCGTTCTCCGACGACGCCGAGATCCCCTCGGTGTGGGAGTGCCGTCTGCACGGCAGCGAATCCGAGATCGTCGACGGCGGACAGCCCGAGCAGAAGCAGGTCAAGCCACCGCGCACGCACTGGGACATGCTCCTGGAGCGCCGGTCCATCCCGGAACTGGAGGACCTGCTCAACGAGCGGCTCGAGGAGCTGAAGGGACGGCGGACGACCCGTTCGGCCTGAGTCACCCACTACCGGAAGCCCCCGTGTCCTCCCGCCACGGGGGCTTTTCGCTGCGCTCGTACGGGCTCGTGTGCGCTCGTGTGGGTGAGGTCACCGCGTCCTGACCTGAGCGGGCGCACCGGTTGGGGAAGAATTCCGCGCATGACCGAGAACGCCCTCAGCCCTGACGAAGCCTTGGCCATGCTGCTCGACGGAAACCGCCGGTTCGTCGACGGGACGCGTGAACACCCCCACCAGGACGCGGACTACCGGGCCGCGATCGCGCCGGCGCAGCACCCGTTCGCGGTGCTGTTCGGCTGCTCCGATTCGCGGCTGGCCGCGGAGATCATCTTCGACCGCGGCCTGGGCGACCTGTTCGTGGTGCGCACCGCGGGGCACGTCCTCGGCCCGGAGGTGCTGGGCAGCATCGAGTACGGCGTCGAGGTGCTGGGCGCGCCGCTGGTCGCGGTGCTGGGGCACGACTCGTGCGGGGCCATCGCCGCCGCGCAGCAGGCGATGGTCTCCGGCTCACGCCCCACGGGCTTCACCCGCGACGTGGTGGAGCGGGTGATGCTGAGCGTGCTGGCCGCCCGGGACGGGCTCGCCGACGGTGACACGGCCGTCGAGGAGCACACTCGCTACACGGTGGACCTGCTGGTGGACCGGTCGCACGCGATCGCGAAGCGGGTCGCCGACGGCACATGCGCGGTGGCGGGGTTGACTTATCGGCTTGGTGAGGGAAGCGCTCGGGTCATCGCCAGTCGGGGGCTGCGGACGGACTGAGAACCGCCCCGGTTTTTAGTGTGACCACGGCGAAGAGGGCCCTGTCAAGGCGGGAAAGATGCCCTGACAGGGCCCTCTTCGCCGTGTTTTTGGCTGGGGACCGGGGCGGGCTGGAGGGTCTGGGCGATTGAGCCCGTTGGGTGCCCGGCCGGCGGTCGCGTCGGGGGTGAGGGCGGATACCGGGGTCCCAGGGCGGCGAGTGTCACGAATGTGGCTTTGGGGGCGGAATCGGCCCCCAAAGCCACATTCGTGTCCCGAAGGGGGCCGCGAGTGTGGGGTTCGGGTGCACGAGTGTGGGAGTCGGCTTCCTGAGTGTGGGACTCGCCCGGGATGGGGCGATGGCGGGCGAGTCGCACGTTCCTGCAGCCGAAACCCACACTCGGGTAGCTGAACCTCGCGTTCAGGCAGCCGAGACCCACGCTGGGGTCAGGCGCGGCGGCGGCTGAACAGGGTCCGGAGCTGGTGCCAGCGGTGCTTGGCGCCCCAGATGCCCACGCGCAGGATCGCCTCGAACACGATCGAGCTGCTCATCTTCGAGTCGCCGATTTCGCGTTCGGTGAAGGTGATGGGTACCTCGACCACCTCGAAGCCCTGCTCGGCGGTGCGCCAGGCCAGGTCGATCTGGAAGCAGTACCCGGCCGAGGCGATCTCGTCCAGCGGGAGCTTCTGCAGCACCTCGCGGCGATAGGCCCGGAACCCGGCGGTGATGTCCTTGATGCCCGCGCCCAGGCAGATCCCGGCGTAGACGTTGGCCAGCTTCGAGAGCAGCTGGCGCCGGAACGGCCAGTTCACCACGTGGCCGCCGGGGACGTACCGCGAGCCGAGCACCAGGTCGGCGTCGCCGAGGGCCTCGAGTACGCGTGGGAGGTCTTCCGGGGCGTGCGAGCCGTCGGCGTCCATCTCCACGATGGTGTTGTAGTCGCGCTCCAGGCCCCAGCCGAAGCCCGCGACGTAGGCCGCGCCCAGCCCGGCCTTCTCCGTGCGGTGCAGCACCCGCACCCGCTCGTCCTTCTCGGCCAGCTCGTCGGCCAGCTCACCGGTGCCGTCCGGGCTGCCGTCGTCGACGACCAGCGCGTGTACCCCGGGCAGGGCCGTGTGCAACCGGGTCAGGAGCGGTGCCAGGTTCTCCCGTTCGTTGTAGGTCGGGATCACCACCAGCACCGGTTCGATCGGCTGTGCCCCCCGTGGCGCCTGCGCCATCCGCTAGTCCTCCGTGTTTCCGCTTGTCCCGGCGTCGGCACGCCGGGTCCGTAGCCGGACGATGCCGCCGGCCAGTACCCCTGCCACCGCCAGCCCGGTCACCCCGGTGTCCGGCCACGCTCCGAGTTGATCCGACAGCGTAGTCTGCCGCCGCAGCGGCACGCGCTCGACCAACGAGGCCGCGGTGAACAGGCTGGTCGAGCGCGTAACGCCACCGTCGGGTCCGACGATAGCGCTCACCCCGCTGGTGGCAGGCACCACGACCGCCCGGCCGTGTTCCACCGCACGCAACCGCGACATCGCCAGCTGCTGGTAGCTCATCTCGCTGAACCCGTACCAGGCGTTGTTGGTCGGGGTGAACAGCACTTCGGCGCCGGCGAGCACGGCTTCGCGCGCCGGATAGTCGAAGGCGACCTCGTAGCAGATCGTGGTGCCGAAGACCAGGCCGCGGCTGTGCAGCGCGGGTGGTTCGCCCGTGCCGGGCAGCATGTCGCCGGTGTCGTCGACGAACGGGGTGACCAGCCGGGCGAGGTCGCGGGCCGGCACATACTCGCCGAAGGGCACCAGCTGCTGTTTGGAGTACCGCTCCCCCGGCCCGGTCTCCGGGTCCCACACGATCATCGAGTTCTGCGCTTCGCCGGCGGCGGTGCGGTAGACCGCGCCGACGAGCATCGGCACGCCGAACTCGCGGGCCAGCCGGTCGAGTTCGGGGTCGCGGCGGCCTTCGACGACGTCGGTGGCGGTCTCCGGCCACACCACCACGTCCGGCTTGGGCACGCGCCCGGCGCGGATGTCGGCGAGCAGGCGCTCGCTCTGCAGCAGGTGGTTCTCCCGCAGCTCGCGGCGGCGGCCCTGCAGCGCCAGCCCGACGTTGGGCGCGTTGCCCTGCACGATCGCGACGGTCACCGAGCCCTGCTGGGCGTCCGTGCCGATGGACGGCCACACCGCGAGCCCGGCCACCAGCGGCAGCACCGCGGCCACCGCGGCGGTCACCACCACACCGCGGCTCCGGGCGCGGATCAGCGCGGCGAGCCCGAACCCGGTCAGCACCACGGCGAAGCCGACCAGCGGGGCGCCGCCGATCGAGGCGAGCGGCAGGTAGGCGCCTTCGGGCTGGGTGAAGGCCACCCGGCCCCAGGCGAACCCGCCCATCGGCCACACCGAGCGCGGCAGCTCGATCGCGACGACCACCAGCGCCATCCACACCGGCGCGCCGGGCAGCCGTGCCACCCAGGTGTTGAGCCCCCCGCACACGCCGATGAACGCGGCCAGCACCGCGGAGACACCCAGCCACGGGTACACGCCGAAGTCGTCGCCGAGGAAGTCGTTGAGCCAGGTGAACAGCGGGACGAACCAGCCGAGGCCGAACACGAAGCCGTAGCCGAACCCGCCCCAGAACCGGCGGCCGTGCGCCACCAGTGCCCAGCCGGCGAAGGCGAGCGGCGCCAGCCACCACAGCGGCCGGGGCGCGAAGCTGAGGTAGAGCAGCACCCCGGAGGCGGCCGCGCCCAGCAGGCGCAGCAACCAGGGCCGCCACGCGCGGCGTGCCCGGCCCGGGACCGGCTCGGCGGCGGTCGCTGTCACGGTCATGACCCTAGGCGGTGAAGTCGTCGTGGATGATCCGTCCCGCGTGGACGGTCCGCAGGCAGCGCGGCAGTTCGGCATCGGAGTCCAGCGGCGGCAGTGACGGCACGCCGGAGCGCGGGTCGGTGGACCAGCGCTGCACGCGGGAGTCGGCGGCCGGGGCGACGAGTTCGCCCGCCTCCCAGATCGCGTAGTGCGCGGGCGCGCCGGGTTGCAGCGTGCCGGTGACGCCGTCGTTGACCCCGGCGGCCCGGTGCCCGCCGCGGGTGTGGGCGTTGAAGGCGGCGCGAGCCGAGAGCCCGGAGCCCGGAGTCCGGTGGTGCACGGCCGCGCGGACCGCCGCCCACGGGTCGACCGCGGTGACCGGGCAGTCCGAGCCGAACGCCAGCGGCACGCCCTTGGCGGCGAGCATCGAGAACGGGTTGAGCGCGGCGGCCCGCTCGCCGAGGCGGCGGGCGTACATGCCGTGCTCGCCACCCCAGCTCGCGTCGAACAGCGGCTGGACCGACGCGGTGACGCCCCAGCCCGCCAGTGCCTCGGCCTGCTCGGCGGTGACCATCTCGAGGTGTTCGAGGCGGTGCCTGCGCCCGCTCAGCGCGCGCCTGCCCACCTCCTGCTCGGCCAGGGCGAACCCGCGCACCACCTCGGCCGCCGCGGCGTCGCCGATGACGTGGAAACCCGCCTGCAGCCCGGCTTCGGTGGCCGCGACCAGGTGCGCGGCGATGCTCGCGGCGTCCTGGTAGAGCGAGCCGCGGCCGGGGTCGTCGGCGTAGGGCTCGTGCAGGGCGGCGGTGTGCGAGCCCAGCGCGCCGTCGACGAACAGGTCACCGGCCAGCCCGCGCGCGCCGACCCGGCGGGCGACCTCGACCGCGCCGGGTTCACCCCAGTAGCCCACGACCTCGGGCAGCCCGGGCTCGGCGGAAAGCGCGAGCAGGTCGACGAGGTCCTGTTCACCGGAGATGTCCGGGCCCGCGCATTCGTGGACGCTGACGATGCCGCGGGCCGCGGCGGTGCGCAGGAACGCCTCCTGCGCGCGGCGGCGCTGCTCGGGGGTGAGGTGCTCGCGCATGGCCTGGCGGGCGTGGTGGTGCGCGGCGCGGGTCAGCGGCCCGGTGCCGGACCAGCCGTCGGCTTCCTTCGCCGCGGGCACCAGCTCGATCAGCGCGGTGGAGACCAGCGCGGAGTGCACGTCGACGCGGCTGAGGTAGACCGGGGCGCCCCCGGCGGCTTCGTCCAGCTCGGCCCGGCTCGGCAGGCGCGGGTTCGTCCAGCCCGACTCGTCCCAGCCGTGCGCGATGAGGACCTCACCGGGCCGGACGGCACCCCGGATCGCGGCGAGCAGCTCACCGGCGTCGTGCACCGCGCTCAGGTCGAGGCCGTCGAGGTGCAGGCCGGTGGCGGTGCTGTGCACGTGCGCGTCGACGAAGGCGGGGGCGACGAAGGCGCCGTCGAGCCGGACGATCTCCGCGTCCGGGTGCAGTGCCCGGCCGGGGCCGTCCTGGCCGACATAGACCACGGTGCCGTCGGTGACCGCCATCGCGGTGGCGTCGGGTGAGCCCGGTGTGTGGATCCGTCCGCCGAGCAGGAGCGTCGTGCTGCTTTCCGTCACGGAACCAGAGTCTGCCCGGTGCTCCGACCAGGCGGACACCCAGGGAACCACCCACAGCGCGGCAGGAGATTTTACGTTTGATTGAGCATATGACAGGATATTTTAACGTGTTCCCGACGACGAGGAGTACAAGTGACTGCGACCCAGGAACCTGTGGCCCCCGCCGATGCAGCTGACGCCGCTGTCGAGCAGCCCTACGCCTACGCCCGCGAGGAGCTGGTCGAGCCCGACTGGCGGCGCTTCCCCGGCTGGCGGGACGTGACCGACGCCGAGTGGCGCGATCCGCAGTGGCAGCGGGTCAAGTGCGTGCGCAACGTCAAGCAGCTGCGGCTGCTGATGGGCGAGCTGCTCGAAGACCGCTTCTACGAGGACCTGCTCGCCGACCAGCGCGAGATGGCCACCATGTCGATGCTGCTGCCGCCGCAGATGCTCAACACCATGGCGCCGCACGCCGGGGTCGACCCGGCGAAGTTCACCGAGGCCTTCTACGCCGACCCGATCCGGCGCTACATGCTCCCGGTGCGCAGCGACCGGCACCCGGTGTGGCCCTCGCACCCGCACTCGGAGCGCGACTCGCTGCACGAGGCGGAGATGTGGGTGGTCGAGGGCCTGACCCACCGCTACCCGACCAAGGTGCTCGCCGAGCTGCTGTCCACCTGCCCGCAGTACTGCGGCCACTGCACCCGGATGGACCTCGTCGGCAACTCCACCGAGCTGATCGACAAGCACAAGCTCACGCTCAAGCCGGTCGACCGGCAGGACGCGATGATCGACTACCTCAAGCGCACCCCCGGGGTGCGGGACGTGGTGGTCTCCGGCGGTGACGTGGCCAACGTGCCGTGGCACCAGCTCGAGTCGTTCCTGATGCGGCTGCTCGACATCGAGACCGTGCGCGACGTGCGGCTGGCCACCAAGGCGCTGGCCGCGCTGCCGCAGCACTGGCTCGCGCCCAAGGTGGTCGAAGGCCTGCAGCGGGTCGCGCTCACCGCGCAGCGCCGCGGGGTCAACCTGGCCATCCACACCCACGTCAACCACGCGCAGTCGGTGACCCCGCTGGTCGCCGAGGCCGCGCGGACCGCGCTGGACGTCGGTGTGCGGGACGTGCGCAACCAGGGTGTGCTCATGCGGGGGGTCAACGCCACTCCCGCGCAGCTGCTCGACCTGTGTTTCGCGCTGCAGGGCGAGGCGAACATCCTGCCGTACTACTTCTACATGTGCGACATGATCCCCAACGCCGAGCACTGGCGGGTCTCGGTCGCCGAGGCGCAGGAGCTGCAGCACGCGATCATGGGCTACCTGCCCGGTTACGCGACCCCGCGCATCGTCTGCGACGTGCCGTATGTGGGGAAGCGCTGGGTGCACCAGCTCGCGGACTACGACCGCGAGAAGGGCATCTCGTACTGGACGAAGAACTACCGCACCGGCATCGAACTCACCGACGCCGAGGCCCTGCGGCGGCGCTACCCCTACTACGACCCGATCGACACCCTGCCCGAAGCGGGCCGTCGCTGGTGGACCGAGCAGCACGCCTGACCCGCTTCGCCGGACACGTTCGACGGGCGGCTCCCCTGTGGAAGCCGCCCGTCGAAGGTGTCCGGTCTGCTCAGACGCGGATGGTGATGCAGGCGTAGTCGCCGTTGTACGGCCTGCCCGCGCCGGTCGACACGCCCACGCACAGCAGCGAATTGGGCTTGAAGAAGCCGTTGCCGGGGCCGAAGTACCAGTCGACGTAGGGCGCGGGGCCGCAGCCGGCGCGCTGCTCGTTCTCCCAGTGCCTGCCGCCGGTGTCGACGCCGAACAGCTTGAAGGTGATGTCGCAGTAGATCATCGGCGGTCCGGTGAACACGCCCTGCGCGCGGTCCACGTGGCTGCCCACCCCGGCCACGTTGATGCACAGCTCGTGCGCGAGGAGCGGTCCGCTGGTGAACGCGCACCCGCGCGAGTCCTGCGTGCCGACGTCGGTCGCCGACGCGGTGGTCGCTCCGGTCATCGACAGGGCCGCCGCGGCCGCGAGCGCGCCCAGCGCGGCACCGATCTTGCGTAACATTCCGGCTCTCATGAGACCTCCAGGAAAGGGATGGTCAAATGAAGGTAAAACCATTCGCCGGTTAATCACCCACCATTCATCGACAGGTGAAGGCGCTTCTCACACGGCAGTCCGGTCAGTTTCCTGGGACCAGGTTCGCCCGCCGCGATTCCAGGAACGCCCGTTCGGTGTCGTTCGTGGCCAGGCCGATCGCCTCGTCGTAGGCGGTGACGGCCGCCGCGGTGCGGCCGAGGCGGGTGAGCAGGTCCGCGCGGGTGGCGGGCAGCAGGTGGTACCCCGGCAGGTCCAGTTCCTCGATGGTGGCCAGCGCCAGCGCCGGGCCGTGCACCTCGGCGACGGCGACCGCGCGGTTGAGCACCACGATCGGGTTCGGGGTGTGCCGCAGCAGCTGGTCGTAGAGCGCCAGCACCTGCGCCCAGTCGGTCGCCCGCCCGTCGGTGTGCACGGCGTTGATCGCGGCCTGCAGCTGGTACGGGCCCGGCTGGTCGCGGCGCAGGCACCACCGCACCAGTTCGTGGCCCTCGGCGATGAGTTCCCGGTTCCACCGCGACCGGTCCTGTTCGGCGAGCACCACCAGCTCACCGGCGGGTCCCACGCGTGCCGGGCGGCGGGCTTCGGTGAGCAGGAGGAGCGCCAGCAGCCCGATCACCTCCGGCTCGCCGGGCATCAGCTCGGCGAGCGCCCTGGCCAGCCGGACGGCCTCGGCGCACAGGTCCGTGCGCAGCAGTTCCCCCGACGTGGCGGTGTAGCCCTCGTTGAACACCAGGTAGAGCACGGTGAGCACCGGGCCCAGCCGGTCGGGCAGTTCCGCGGCTTCGGGCACCCGGTAGGGGATGCCGGCGTCGCGGATCTTCTTCTTGGCGCGGACGATGCGCTGGGAGATCGTCGCTTCCGGCACCAGGTAGGCCCGCGCGATCTCCGGCACCTCCAGCCCGCCGAGCAGCCGCAGGGTGAGTGCGGTCTGCGCGAGCGGTGAGAGCGCCGGGTGGCAGCAGGTGAAGATCATGCGGAGCTGGTCGTCGCGCACCGGCCCGGCCTCCTCCGGTTCGGCGGGCTGGTGCAGCAGCAGGGCCTGCGCGTGGCGGGCTTCGCGGGTGGATTCCCGGCGCAGGCGGTCGATGGCCCGGTTGCGGGCGGTGGTGACGATCCACGCGCCGGGGTTGGCGGGCGGTGCCCCGGCCCACTTCCCGACGGCCACCGCGAACGCGTCCTGGACGGCTTCCTCCGCGAGCCCGATGTCACCGAGGAGGCGGGTCAGCGTGGCCACGCACCGGCCGTACTCCGCCCGGTAGACGCTGTCGAGGTCCATGCGGGCTCAGTCTTCCGCCCCGTCGTGGAACGGGCGCACCTCGATCGGGCGCCCGCACGCCAGCGCGCACTTGTCCGCCCAGGCCAGTGCCTGGTCGAGGTCCTCGCACCGGATCACCCAGAACCCGCCGAGCTGCTCCTTCGTCTCGGCGAACGGGCCGTCGGTCATCGTGGTCGTGCCGTTGGCGGGACGGACGACGGTGGTGGCGTGCGAAGGTTGCAAGCCGCCGGTGAACACCCACGCACCGGCGGCTCGTATCTCCTCGGTGACCCGGCCCGTCCGGGCCATCTGCGCCCGGGTCTCCTCTTCGGTCTCCGGCACGCTTTCGTCGAACTGGACGGCGAGCAGGTACTGCTTCATGGCGAACTCCCTCGAACGGCGGTCCTACCCTCGCAACGAACGGGCTCGACGCCATTCGACACCACCGCGGGAGGAAGTTCTCGCCGTCCGCAGGAAGTCCCGGGTTTTCAGCAGGTGAATTCGCGTTCCGGCGGGTTCAGATCACGCCACGGCGTGTCCGGGCTGGTGACCTGGATGTGGTAGCGGCCGATCCAGACCAGGCCGCCGTTCGGGGTGTACCGGTAGAGGAACCGGTATTCGAAGGTGAACGGCCCGGAGGTCCGCTGGAACCGCCCGGTGGGGCAGTTCTGCCCGTCCAGGCTCGGTGGGATGAGGTCCGCCCGGGTCCCGGCCGCTTCCGCGGCGGCGGTTCCGGTCAGCAGGGCGAGCGCGGTGATGACCACCAGCAGCAATTTTCTCAGCACGCTGCGAAGTTAGCGGCATCCCGCGCCCGGCACGCCACATTCACGGCTCGGTGAAAGCGCCCGGCTCGCTCGTCTTCCTGGCCACCAGTTCGAGCGCGGTTCCGACGGTGTCCTCCAGGGTCTCGCACACCGGGACGCCGTAGTGGCGGGCCAGGTGGATCAGGTACTTGTTCCGCCGCGGGTCGGGGCAGTCGGGTGGGCAGCCGAGCACGACCCGGCCGCCGGCGACGTCGTGGCCGAATTCGACGTTCGTGGTGAAGCCGGGCAGTGCACGCAGGTCGCGCGGGATCCAGAACAGGATGACCGTGGCCATCGCCCGGGCGGTGGTCTCCCAGGCGAACTGGTCGTCGTAGTCCTCCGCGAGCACGCCGCCGCGGGATTCCGGGGTGAGCACGGTCAGCGGGCCGGTCCACCGGCGGTCGATGATCTCGAGCGCGGCGGGCCGCCAGGACGGGACCGGCCGGTCGCTGCGCGGGGTCGGCCCGGCGAGGAACAGCGTCGGGCCCGTGGCGGGCAGGGGTTCGCGTGCCCAGACGAGTTTCATGCGGCGGCCGGCACCCGCGGTTGCCGTGACTCCACGTCCATGATCGGCATGCTACGCCCACGGCGAACCGAGGCGGGAAATTGCGTTGAACACGGGAAAGGACGGAAAGGGGAATCGGCCAACCGGCGGCTCGATCCCGGCCGAGTTCGCCATCTACGACACGATGCGGTTGGCAGGCCCGGATGTGCGGACCGTCGCGCTGGGACTGGCCGCAGCCAGGCGGAAATGTCGGGGAAGTGGAAACGGGAAATAGCCGAAATCACCGCCGAGCGCACCGGGCAGCCAGTGGAAAAGGTGCTCGCCGACGGCGAACGCGATCATTGGCTGACCGCGGCGGAAGCGAAGGAATACGGAATGGTCGACCACGTGCTCACGCGGGAACGGGGGTGAGCCACCGGGGGGTGGCTCACCCCCCGGGGTCAGCGCGCGGCGACCGGTTCGGCCGTGGCGTCCTCGGTGGCGGCCCGCTCGAGGCCGGTGCTGGTCTGCAGCGGGGTCTCCTTGATGGCCACGATCGCCACCAGGGTGATCAGCGACAGCGCGCCGGCGATCAGGAAGATCAGCGCGGTCCCGTCCCCGTAGGCGGCGCGGACGATGTCCCCGATCACCGGGGGCAGTTCGTTCAGGCTGCCGATGCCGACCTCACCCGAGCCCGGCGGCACGGCGATGCCCGCCGCGCCGAGGCCGTCGGTGGTCCGCTGGGACACCTGCGAGGCGAGCACCGCGCCCAGCACCGAGACCCCGACCGTGCCGCCCAGCGACCGGAAGAAGGCCACGGTGGAACTGGCCGCGCCCAGGTCGGTGACCGCGACGGTGTTCTGCACGGCCAGCACCAGGTTCTGCATGGTCATGCCCATCCCGGTGCCCAGCACGAACAGGAACGCCCCGAGCAGCACCATGTTCGTGGTGTGGTCGATGGTGCTGAGCAGGCCGAACCCGCCGGTCATGGCGATCGCGCCGGCCACCAGGAAGCCCTTCCAGCGGCCGTACTTGGTGATCAGCAGGCCCGACGCGGTGGAGGACAGCATCGAGCCGATGATCATCGGCAGGGTCAGCAGCCCGGCCGCGGTCGGTGAGTACCCGCGGGCGATCTGGAAGTACTGGCCGAGGAACACCGCGCCGCCGAACAGCGCCGTGCCGACCGCGATGCTGGCCACGGTCGCCAGCGTGGTGGTGCGCTCGCGGAACAGGCGCAGCGGGATGATCGGCTCCTTCGCGCGGCTTTCCACCAGCACCGCCAGCGCCAGCAGCACCACCCCGAGCGCGACCAGCAGCAGCGAGGTGCCCGAGCCCCAGCCGAAGCTGTTGCCCGCCAGCGTCACCCAGATCAGCAGGGTGGACACGCCGCCGGCGATCAGCCCGGCGCCGAGGTAGTCGACCTTGATCGGGCGCTTGACCACGGGCAGGTTCAGCGTGCGCTGCACGACCGCCAGCGAGACCACCGCGAGCGGCACGCAGACGAAGAAGCACCAGCGCCAGCCCAGCCACGAGGTGTCCACGATGAGCCCGCCGAGCAGCGGGCCCGCCACCGTGGCCACCGACATCACCACCGAGATCGGGCCGGTGTAGCGGCCGCGTTCACGCGGGCTGATCATCGCCGCGATCACGATCACCACCAGCGACTGCAGCCCGCCCAGGCCCAGGCCCTGCACGGCGCGCCAGGCGATCAGCGTCTCCATCGACTGCGCCAGCCCGGCCAGCACCGAACCGGCGGCGAACACCGCGATCGCTATTTGCACCAGCAGTTTCTTGCTGACCAGGTCGGCCAGCTTGCCCCAGATCGGGGTGCTGGCGGTGGAGGTGAGCAGCGTCACGGTGATCACCCAGGTGTACTGGCTCTGCGAGCCGTGCAGGTCGCGGATGATCGTGGGCAGCGCGTTCGACACGATGGTCGAGCTCAGGAACGCGGTGAACATCGCCAGCAGCAACCCGGACAGTGCTTCCAGGACCTGGCGGTGGGCCATGCGCCCGCTCTCCTCGGCGGAGACGGGCGCGGCTGAAGACGTGGGCGAAGCCACTGGGTGTTTCTCCTTGGTGCGTGAAGGGGTTTCAGGGGGTGACGAGGGTGCGCACGGCGCGGATGTCGGTGGTGAGCCGCCGCAGGCCGCCGATGAGGGCTTCGGCGTCGTCCTCGGCCCAGTCCGCGAGCGCGGTGGCCACCAGTTCGGCCCACCGCTCCTGGTGGGCGCACAGGTAGCGGGCGCCGTCGGCGGTGACGGCGAGCAGGCCGGCGCGGCCGTCGTCCGGGTCGGGGCGGCGGCGCACCAGCCCGGTGCGTTCCAGCGGGGCGACCTGCCTGCTGATCACCGACGGGTCCACGTCGAGCCGTTCGGCGATGCGGCCCAGCCGCTGCTCCCCTTCGCGGTGCAGCAGCGACAGCAGGGCCACGGCGCCGGGCGGCAGCTGTTCGTGCAGGTAGGCGTGCTGCTGGACGGCCTTGCCCGAGCGGATGACCGCGCGCAGGGCGTCCACCAGCTCGGCCGCGGTCGCCGATGTGATCACGTTCGCCTCCGGAATGCTTGCTCGATACAACTTTACGATACTTGCTTAGGTTAAGCAAATGTCCGGTACGAGTAAGTTGGTCCCAGCTGAGGCCTCGCAGGGGGACGACACATGGCGCAGGGCACGCGGATCCGGTCGATCGCCGGGACGCTGCGGGACAACGCCGGCCGGCTCGCGGGCAAGATCGCCTACCGCGACGCCCGCCGGTCGATCGGTCACGCCGAACTCGCCGAGCGCACCGGGTGCCTCGCCGGGCACCTGGCCGGGCTGGGCGTCGGCCGGGGCACGCGCGTCGCGCTGCTGCTGGGCAATTCGATCGAGGCCGTCGAGGGGCTGCTGGCGATCACGCGGGCGGCCGCGATCGGCGTGCCGCTCAACCCGCGCGGCTCCGACGCCGAGGTGGAGGTCCAGCTGCGTGACTGCGCCCCGGTGCTGGTCATCACCGACGCCGCGCACGAACCGCAGGTCCGCCGGGTCACCGACCGGCCGGTGCTGGTCACCGGGGCCGCCTTCGAGGAACTGGCCACCACCCCTCCCCCGGATCCACCCCGCGACGACCTCCCGCTCGACGCCCCGGCGTGGATCCTCTACACCTCGGGCACCTCCGGCGAGCCACGCGGGGTGGTCTCCAGCCAGCGTTCGGTGCTGTGGAACATCGAGGCCTGCTACGAATCGGTGCTCGGGTTCGGCGAGCACGACACCCTGCTGTGGCCGTTGCCGCTGCACCACGCCTTCGCGCACACCTTCTGCGTGATCGGGGTGGCCGTGGTCGGCGCGAGCGCCCGCATCCTGCCCGGGTTCACCGCCGAGGAGACCCTCGGCGCGTTGTGCGAAGGCGGGTTCACCGCGCTCGGCGGGGTGCCCGCGACCTACCGCCAGCTCGTGGCCGCGACCGACGGCACCGTGCGCGGCCCGCGGGTCTGCATCACCGCGGGCGCACCCAGCAGCCTGGAGCTGCGCGACGCCTTCGCCGAGGCCTTCGGCACCCCGCTGCTCGACGGGTACGGCAGCACCGAGGCCTCCGGCAAGATCACCATGGCCGCGCCGGGCGACCCGCGCACGGCGGGCAGCGCGCTGGTCCCCGGCCAGGAGGCCCGCATCGTCGATCCCGACACCGGCGAGACCGTGCCCACCGGCGCCGAGGGCGAGGTGTGGTTCCGCGGCCCGAGCCTGATGCTGGGCTACCACGGGGGTCCGCCGCTGGAGCCGGGTGACTGGTACCGCACCGGGGACCTGGGCCGGTTCGTCGAGCACGGGCACCTGGAGATCACCGGGCGGCTGAGCGAGCTGATCATCCGCGGCGGCGAGAAGATCCACCCGGCCGAGGTCGAGCGGGTGCTGGCCGCGCTGCCGGAGGTCGCCGACGTGGCCGTGGCCGGGCAGCCGCACGAGGTGCTCGGCGAGGTCCCGGTGGCTTACGTGGTCGCCGAGCCGTTCGAGCCGGACCGGCTGCGGGCCGCGTGCCGCCGCGAACTCGCCGCGATCAAGGTCCCGGCGGAGTTCCACCGGATCGACCACGTGCCGCGCACCGGCTCGGGCAAGATCCTGCGCCACCAGCTCGGCTCGGCCGCCCCCGACCTGCTCGACCTGGTGCTGCGGGAGACCGCGGCCGCGGCCGGGCTGACCGAGCACGACGTGCTGGCCCCGGACCGGCCGTTCTCCGAACTCGGCATCACCTCGCTCAGCGCGGTCGACCTGCGCACCCGGCTCAGTGAACGCACCGGCCTGCCGCTGCCCGGCACGCTCGTGTTCGAGTTCCCGACTCCCGCGCAGCTGGCGCGGCACCTGCGTGAGGCCGAACCGGCTGAGCGCCTGCCGGTCACCGCCGAGGCGGCCGAGCCGATCGCGATCATCGGCATGGCCTGCCGCTACCCCGGCGGGGTGCGCTCGCCGGAGGACCTGTGGCGCCTGCTCGCCGACGAGGTCGACGCCACCTCCGGCTTCCCGGACGACCGCGGCTGGGACCTGGCCGGGCTCTTCGACGACGATCCCGACCGGACCGGGCACTCCTACACCCGCCGCGGCGGGTTCCTGCACGACGCCGCCGAGTTCGACCCGGCGCCGTTCGGCATCTCCCCGCGCGAGGCGCTGGCGATGGACCCGCAGCAGCGGCTGCTGCTGGAAACCGCGCTGGAGGCGTTCGAACGGGCCGGGATCGACCCCGCTTCCCTGCGCGAGAGCGACACCGGCGTGTTCGCGGGCCTGATGTACGACGACTACGCCGCCCGCATCCGCCACGTGCCCGGCGAACTGGAGGCGCAGCTGGGCCTGGGTTCGGCGGGCAGCGTGGCCTCCGGGCGGATCGCCTACACCTTCGGCCTGCGCGGCCCGGCGATCACCGTCGACACCGCGTGCTCCTCGTCGCTGGTGGCGCTGCACTGGGCGGCGGCGGCGCTGCGGTCCGGGGAGTGCTCGCTGGCGCTGGCCGGCGGGGCCGCGGTGATGTGCACGCCGAACTCGTTCATCGGGTTCAGCCGCAGCCGCGGGCTGGCCCCGGACGGCCGGTGCAAGCCGTTCTCCGCCGACGCCGACGGCACCGCCTGGGGTGAAGGCGTCGGGCTGCTGGTGCTGGAGCGGCTGTCCGACGCCCGCCGCCACGGGCACCCGGTGCTGGCGGTGCTGCGGGGGTCGGCGGTCAACTCCGACGGCGCGTCGAACGGGCTCACCGCGCCCAGCGGCGCCGCGCAGCAGCGGGTGATCCAGCGCGCGCTGGCCGCCGCCGGGCTGCAGCCGTCCGAAGTGGACGCCGTGGAGGCCCACGGCACCGGCACCACGCTCGGCGACCCGATCGAGGCCAGGGCGCTGATCGCCGCCTACACCGCGGACCGCCCGGCCGACCGGCCGCTCCAGCTCGGCTCGATCAAGGCCAACCTGGGGCACACGCAGGCCGCGGCCGGGGTCGCCGGGGTGATCAAGATGATCGAGGCGATGCGGCACGGCGTGCTGCCGAAGACCCTGCACGTGGGCACGCCCACCTCGCACGTGGACTGGTCGGCCGGGGTCGAGATCGCCGACACCGCCCGCCCGTGGCCCGTCACCGGCAGACCGAGGCGGGCGGGGGTGTCCTCGTTCGGCATCAGCGGCACCAACGCGCACGTCATCCTCGAACAGGCACCGGCGCCCGACCGCGCGCCCGGCGAATCCCCCGCCGGACTGCCGTGGTTGCTCTCCAGCGCGACCGACGTACGCGCCCAGGCCGCGAAACTCGCCGACGCCGTCACGGGACTACCTGCCGCCGAGGTCGGGCGCACGCTGGCTCGCCGGCCCGTGTTCAGCCACCGGGCCGCGGTACTGGATCCCGAAGCGCTGACCTCCCTCGCCGCGGGTGAACCCGATCCACGGGTGATCACCGGCACCGCGGCCGTCCGGGGCCAGCTCGCGTTCCTGTTCAGCGGCCAGGGCGCGCAGCACCTCGGCATGGGCGAGGACCTGCGCGCGTTCCCGGTGTTCGCGACCGCCTTCGACCACGTCTGCCGGTTCCTCGACCCGCTGCTCGAGCACCCGCTGCGCTCGGTGATCACCGGCACCGACCGGGCACTGCTCGACCGGACCGACTTCGCGCAGGCCGCGTTGTTCGCCTTCGAGGTCGCGCTGTACCGGCTGCTGGAGTCGTGGGGCCTGCGGCCGGACCACCTGGCCGGGCATTCCATCGGGGAGCTGGCCGCGGCCCACGTGGCCGGGGTGCTGTCCATCCGGGACGCCGCCGAGCTCGTCGCCGCGCGCGGGTCGCTGATGCGTGACCTGCCGCCGGGCGGGGCGATGGTGGCGATCGAGGCCGGGGAACGCGAGGTGCTGGCGAGCCTGGCCGGGCTCGAGGACCGGCTCGCCGTCGCCGCGGTCAACGGGCCCCGGTCGGTGGTCGTGTCCGGCACGGAAGCCGAAGCGCTCGCGCTGGCCGCGGATTTCGCCGCCCGGGGCAGGCGCACCACCCGGCTCGAGGTCAGCCACGCCTTCCACTCCCCGCTGCTCGAACCCATGCTGGGCAAGTTCCGGGCGGTCGCGGAAGGACTGTCCTACCGCGACCCGGTGCTCCCGGTGGTGTCCGGGCTGACCGGGCGGATCGCCGACCCCGGCCTGCTCAGCGGCGCCGACTACTGGGTGCGCCACGCCCGCCGCGCGGTCCGGTTCGCCGATTCGATGCGCACGCTGTCCGACGCGGGCGTCACGCTGTTCGCCGAACTGGGCCCGTCCTCGGTGCTCACCGCGCCCGCGCAGGAGACCAGCGACGGGGTGTTCGCGCCGATGTCGCCCTCGGTGCCCGCGGCGGTGGCCTGCCTGTGGGTGCACGGTGCCGAACTGGACCGGGCGGCGATGTTCGGCGGCACCCCGGTCGCGGACCTGCCCACCTACGCCTACCAGCGCTCGCGGTTCTGGCTCGACGATTCCGGCGAGGATCCGATGCTCTCGGCCGGGCGCCCGATCGCGGGCACCGGGAAGACGCTGTTCACCGGGACGTTGTCGGTGCGGACGCACCCGTGGCTGGCCGACCACCGCATCTCCGGCACGCTGGTGGTGCCCGCGGCGGCGCTGGTGGAGATGGCGCTGCAGGCCGCCGACGCCACGCTGGCGGAATTCCTGCTGCGCACCCCGATGGCGCTGCCGGAGACCGGGGAACTGACCGTGCAGGTGCTGCTCGAGGAGACCGGGCAGTTGTCGCTGCACGCCCGGCACGGCGACACCGCGCCCTGGGTGCTGCACGCCACCGGGCGGGTGGCCACCCAGGACGAGCCGCCCGCCGCCGACGACTGGCCCGTGTTCGAGTCCGATCTGGACGGCGTCGACATCGCCGAGGCCTACGCCGCGCTCGCCACACGCGGCTACGACTACGGCCCGGCGTTCCAGGGCGTGCGGTCCATCCACCGCGACGGGGACACCGTCTACGCCGAGGTGCGGGTGCCCGAACCCGGCCGCTTCGCCCTGCACCCGGCGCTGCTCGACGCGGTGGTGCACGCGAAACTGCTCGCCGGTGGCGCGCACGGGCCGATCCAGCTGCCGTTCGCCTGGACCGGGGTCCGCCTCTACGCCACCGGCGCGACCGCTGTGCGGGCCCGGCTCACCCCGGCCGGGCGCGACGCGTTCGCCGTGGCCATCGACGACCACCACGGCAATCCGGTGGCCCGCATCGACTCGCTGGTGACCCGGCCGTTGCCGCCGAACGCGCTGCCCTCGGCCGACGCCGACAGCGCGTTGCTGCGGCCGGTCTGGCAGACGATCCCGCGTGGCCCGGCCCAGCGCGAGTTCGACGTCCGGGCGCTCACCGACCCGGCCGCGCACGTGGTGGACCGGGCGCATTCGCTGACCACGCGCACGCTGGGCTGGCTGCACGAATCGCTCGACGGGGACCGGCCGCTCGTGCTGGTCGCCGAAAGCGGTGACCCGGCGACGGCCGCGGCCTGCGGGCTGGTCCGGGTGGCGCAGAACGAGCACCCCGGCCGGTTCGTCCTCGTCCACGGCGACCGGGACCAGCGTGACCTGATCGCCGCCGCGGTGGCCGGTGGCGAGCCCGAAGTGTCCATCCGGGACGGTCAGCTGCGGGTGCCGCGGCTCACCGTGGCCCCGCCGCCGGAGCACCGGCACGCCTTCGACCCCGACGCCACCGTGCTGATCACCGGCGGCACGGGCGCGCTCGGCGGGCTGCTGGCCCGGCACCTGCTGGCCCACCACGGGGTGCGGCGGCTCGTGCTGACCAGCCGCCGCGGCCCGGACGCCCCGGGGGCCGCCGAGCTGGCCGCACTGGGCGCGGAGGTCGTCGCCTGCGATGTCAGCGACCGCGAGGACCTCGCGCGGCTGCTGGCGGAGATCGGGCCGGTGGGCGCGGTGGTGCACGCCGCCGGGGTGCTCGACGACGGCATCCTGACCGCGCTGACACCCGCCCGGCTCAGCGCCGTCCTGCGGTCCAAAGCGGACAGTGCGTGGTGGCTGCACGAACTCGCCGGTGACGCGGCGGCGTTCGTGTTGTTCTCCTCGGCCGCCGGGGTGCTGGGCAACGCCGGGCAGGGCAACTACGCCGCCGCGAACGCCTTCCTCGACGGTCTCGCCCGCCACCGGCGCGCACTCGGCCTGCCCGCGCTGTCACTGGCGTGGGGGCAGTGGCACACCGAGCACGGCATGTCCGCGCAGGCCGGTTCGCCGTCCATCGTGGCGCCGATCCAGGCCGAGCAC
Organism: Amycolatopsis magusensis; assembly: GCF_017875555.1. Classification (GTDB taxonomy): domain Bacteria; phylum Actinomycetota; class Actinomycetes; order Mycobacteriales; family Pseudonocardiaceae; genus Amycolatopsis; species Amycolatopsis magusensis. The sequence goes on from NZ_JAGGMS010000001.1 coordinate 6,264,239, forward strand.
GGGCTGGCGCTGTTCGACGCCGCGCTCGCCGGTGACGAGCCGGTGCTGGCCCCGATCCTGCTCGACCAGAGCGCGCTGCGGCCGGGTCAGCCCGTCCCGCCGAGGCTGCGTGGCCTGCTGCGGCCGGTGCGCGCGGTCGCCGCCGCCCCGGCCGGTGCCCCGGCGCGGCGCCGGGACCGCAGCACCATCGAACTGGTGCTCCAGGCCATCGCCGACGTGCTCGGGCACCGCGACACCGCCGCCATCGAGCCGGACAAGGCGTTCTCCGGGCTGGGTTTCGACTCGCTGACCGCGGTGGAACTGCGCAACCGGCTGGCCGCGCTGCTCGACGTGCACCTGGCCGCGACCGTGGTGTTCGACCACCCGACCCCCGCCGCGCTCGCCGAGCACCTCGCCACCCAGCTGGGCACACCGCCACCGGCGGCGGCCGCGGGCACGCTGGCCTCGCTCTACCGGCGGGTGTGCGAATCGGGTCAGGTGGTGGCCGCGATGCACATGCTGTTCAGCGCGTCCCTCGCCTCACCGAGTTTCGGCGTGGCCGACCGGGGCGCGCACCGCACCACCCCGGTCACCCTGGCTCGCGGTGACCGGGCGCCCGCGCTGCTCTGCCTGCCCTCGTTCAGCCCCGGCCCGGCCGAATACACCCGGCTGGCGACGTTGTTCGAGGGCGAGCGCGAGGTCCACGTGCTGCCGCACCCCGGTTTCGCCGCGGGCACCTCGGTCCCGGCCGACCGGGACGCGGTGGTCCAGTTGCACGCAGACGCCGTGCTGGCTTTGGCCGGGAACCGGCCTTTCGTGCTCGCGGGCCGGTCGACCGGCGGGACCGTGGCCCACGCCGTCGCCACCTCGCTGGAGGAGGTGGGCAGGCCGCCGGTCGGGATCGTCCTGATCGACACCTACCACGTCACCCCGGAGAACCAGAGCGAGGACTGGCTGCTGCGCCTGCCCGCGCACGGCGCCCTCACCCTCGGCGAGGCCTTCGACGCCGTCCCGGATTCCGCGATCGCCGCGATGGGCGCCTACACGCGCCTGTTCTGCGACTGGAACCCGGCGCGGACCGAGGTGCCCACACTGCTCCTGCGCGCCACCGAAGCCGCCGCGGAACAGGACTGGCCCCTGCCGCACGACTGCCTCCGCGTCCCCGGCGACCACTTCACCGTGCTGGACGAGCACACCGCCACCACCGTCGACGCCATCCGCACCTGGGAAACCCGCTGACCCCTCGCCGTTCGAAGGGGCTCGCCCCGCCGGGACACGGACAAGGGATTCATTGCTCGATGAAACCCCTTGGGAAAGGTCCGCCGGCCGCGTTTTGATAGCGAAGTCGAAACCATTCCGGCTGATCCACCTCGCAGGAAACAGGAGTTCGCATGGAACGCAAGGTCAAAGCCGCGGCCGCCGTCGCCGCGTTCGCGCTCGCCGGTCTGGGCTCCGGGACGATGGCCGCTTCCGCCGCACCCGCACCCGCAGGTGGAGGCGTCACGATCCAGGCCGAATGCCAGTGGTTCGTCATCAAACGGAACCCGCAGGCCTCCGCGTCCGCCACCTGCACGGTCCTGGACAGCGGTTACACGAGATTCCGCGTGGTCATCGAGTGCGCGGAGGGCGGTAGGTTGGTCGGCAACGCCTCACTGCGCAACGGGCTGTCCAGCCAGCGCTGCCCGGCGAACAGCTGGATGAGCAGCAACGGACCGTGGATCGAGTTCCTGTAGCTGATCGGGGGCGCGCGAGGGCCACGCGGCGCGGGGACGGCGGTTTAGGATCACGATCATGCGATTCGCCATCAAGACCTCGCCGCAGGACACCCTCTGGGCGGACATGCTCGCCGTGTGGCAGGCCGCCGACGAGATCGAACTGTTCGAATCCGCTTGGACGTTCGATCACTTCTATCCCATTTTTTCGGATCCGGCCGGTCCGTGCCTCGAAGGCTGGGTGACCCTCACCGCGCTCGCGCAGGCCACGAACCGGCTCCGGCTCGGCACGCTGGTCAGCGGGATCCACTACCGCCACCCCGCCCTGCTCGCGAACATGGCCGCCACGCTCGACATCGTTTCCGGTGGCCGGTTGGAGATCGGCGTCGGCGCGGGCTGGAACGAAGAGGAGTCCGGTGCGTACGGCATGCGGCTCGGTCCGGTCAAGGAACGGAGCGACCGCTTCGAGGAGGCCTGCGCGGTCCTCGTGGGTCTGCTCACCCAGGAGACCACCACGTTCCACGGCGAGCACTACCAGCTGACCGGCGCCCGCTGCGAACCGAAGGCGGTGCAGCGGCCACACCCGCCGATCTGCATCGGGGGCAGCGGCGAGAAGCGCACCCTGCGAACGACCGCGAAGTACGCGCAGCACTGGAATTTCGTCGGCGGCACGCCCGAGGAGTTCGCCCACAAGCGTGACGTGCTGCACCGGCACTGCGCGGACATCGGTCGCGACCCGAGCGAAATCACGTTGTCCGCGCACGTCCGCCTCGGGCAGGACGCCGACTACGCCAAGGTCGCCGAGGACGCCGAAGCCCTCGGCGAAGCGGGCCTCGACCTGGCCATCATCTACCTGCCCCCGCCACACACCCCGGCCGTCCTGGAGCCACTGGCGAAGGCGCTCGAGCCGTTGCGATGACGACCGGGAAAGCCGGCGATCGCTCGTTCCCGGGCTAGCGGCGGGCGACCAGCAGCCGGGCGCCTGGCCGGTGGGTCCACTCACCGGCCGGGGCCAGGCGCAGGAACTCTTCGCGCAACTCCTGTGCGAACTGTTCTCCCCGTGCTGTGACGAGCGGGCGCAGTGGGCCTGATCGGGTGTAGGCCTCGAAGACGGTCTCCGCGTCCGGGTGGGTCATGGGGTGGGTGACGAACTCGTCCCGCTCCAGTTCCACTTCGGACAGTGCGGGGACGAGCCGGTCCTCCCACGATCGGTCCGACGGGGTGACTCGCGGGCGCAGTGCCTCCCGCATGACCGCGAACGGGCCCTCCGTTTCGATGGCGCCGGGCCAGTAGACCACCGACAGCCGCCCGCCGGGGCGCAGTGCCGCCGCCCAGGCGGCGAGCGCGACATCCGGTTCGGGCAGTTGCTGCAGCCCGAACACCGACACCACGGCCGCGCACCGGCCCGTCCACCGGGGATCCAGCGTGGCGGCATCGCCTTCGACGGCGGTGACCAGGGGATTTCCGGCGGCTCGGGCCTGGGCCAGGCGCACCATGCCCGCGGACAGGTCGATCCCGGTGATCTCCCGGCCGGGGAAGTGCTCGGTCAGCGCGTCCAGTTCGGGCAGCGTGCCGCAGCACGGCACCAGGATCGGCCCGTCCGGCAGCGGCGCCAGCGCGTCGGCCGCCGTGCGGACCCAGGGCGCGAATCGCGGCACGAAGTACGCCTCGTACCCTTCGGCGGCTTCGTCCCAGGCGCGGGCCAGATCATTCATGAGCCGAGCGTAGAGCCCCCGCGTTTGTCACGAACTCGCCCAAGGCCGGAGACGCGGCCGATCCCGCGCGGTAACGTGCACAGCCATGCGAAGGCGCAGGGGAGCAGCCTCGTCCATGCCCAGGGCACACCGCGGTGCCAGCCCGTGGCGCAAGGCACCTCGGGCGGCGTGGTCCAGTCCGCTGACCCTGCTCGTCGCCGGGGTCACCGCGCTGCTGTCGTGCTTCCTCGCCGGCGCGGCGGTCCTGCACGCCTCGGCCGCCGGTGGCGCCACGGTGTCCGCGCAGGCCGAGACCTCGTGCCCGGACCTGTACGGGCCGTCGTTCACCCAGCGCGACGTCTCCCCCGCGGCGATGCCCGCGCTTCTGGATTCCGCCCGGCGGCATGCCCCCGCGCACGGCTTCGGCGCGCCACGCGCCTCGATGTACACGCCCGATCTGCCCGACGTCGAGTTCGGCGGCACCGCCTACAAGACCCGCCTCGGCTACACCGACGGTGGCCTCGACCAGCTCACGCTCTTCGACGGCAGCCGCGCGCCGGGGCTGTGGATGGGCGGCGACCTGTTCTCGCAGGCCGGGCTCGGCCTCGGCGTGCGGGGTGAACGCGGGCAGTTGCCGCCGGTGGTCGGCGTGTACGAGGACCTCGTGAATCCGGCGCCGCGCTGGTGGTGCTCCCAGCAGGCGCTGGCGGTGCAGCAGCGCAAGGTCGACCCGGCGGGCGGGGCGATCGTGTTCGCCACCGACCGCGCGAGCTTCGACACCGCGGTGGCCGCGGCGGGGGTCGGGCAGCTGGAATCGGTGCGGGTCACCTTCGACGCCCCCGCACCGGCGACCGTCGCCGAAGCCGAGGACCAGGTGCGGCGGGCGGACGAGCTGGTCGCCGCGGTCCGTGCCGACCTGGGTCCGGGCGTGCGGCTCGACGCCGGGGTGCCGTTCTCCGTCTCCCACGAGATCGCGCGCATGGCCCAGGAGAACGTGCGCGACTCGATCCTGCCGCTGGCCGCGCTCAGCGTGCTGGTCGGCCTCGGCGGCATCGGCACGGTCGGGCTGCAGTGGTACCAGCGCCGGTACCGGCACATCCGGCTGCACGTCACGAGAGGTGCCGGTCCGCTGGCCTTGGGTGGACTCGCGGTGGCCGAGCTGGGATCGGCGCTGCTGCTCGGCGGCGCGACCGGGACCGGGCTCGCCCACGCACTGCTCGGCGTCTACGGGCCGCCGGGGGCCGCGAGCACCCCGGCGAAGTGGCTCTCGGTCGCTGTCGCCGCCGGGGTGCTCGTGCTGTCGGTGGCGTTGCTGGCCGGGGTCGTGTCAATCCGGGTGCACCGCGAGTTCCAGCTGGGGCGGGTCACCGGCGGGCGCGGGCGGCAGGTGTTGTTCTGGCTGCCGTGGGAACTGGGGGCGGCGGTGCTGGCGTTGCTCGGCTGGCTGCGGCTGACCGAGCGCCCACCGCTGACCGCCACCGATCCGGTGCCGCCGATCGACCCGATCGCGTTGACCTACCCGGTGTTCGTGGTGCTCACCGCCGGGCTGGTGGCCGCGCGGCTCGGGTGGCTGCTGCTCGCCGCCTCCCACCGCGCGAGGTTCTGGTCCCGCCCGGCGCTGCAGATGGCGATCCGGCGGCTGGCCGGTGCGCGCGCCCCGGTGACCGGGGTGCTGGTGATCGGCGTGCTCGCGCTGGGCACCCTGGCCGCGGGCAACGGCATCGCCGACGGCCAGCGGAACGCACTGGAGACCAAATCCGGGATGTTCGTCGGCGCGAACTCCCGTGCCGACACCGAATCCCCGGTCGGCACCGGCGAGGTCCCGCTGCCCGAAGCCCTGCGCGGGAACAGCACCGTGGTCGGCGAGCTGACCGGCACCGGCAGCGTGGTGCTGGTGGTCGACCCGGCTTCGTTCACCGGATCGGCCTGGCTCGGCGACTTCGACCCGGCGCTGCTGGACAAGCTCGGCGCACCGGGCCCCGACGGCGTGCCCGCGCTGCGGGTCGGGCACCGGCCGGGGCAGAAGACCGCGCTGCCCGGGTTGCCCGACGCCCACCCGGTCGCCGACCTCGCGTTGTTCCCGATCATCGGCGGCAAGCCCGGCTACGTGATCTCCCGTGCCGCGCTGTCCCCGGCCCAGCTCACCACTGTTCCGAAGTGGACGGTGCTGTCCGAGCTGCCGCTGTCCGGTCTGGTCGGCGCGCTGGCCGCGGCGGATCTGGCGCACCCCAACGCGGTCAGCCGCGACGCCGCGCTCGACTCGCTGCCGTTCTTCCTGGTGGAGTGGACCTTCAGCTTCGTGGTGCTGCTCGGCGGGGTGCTGGGCGTGGTCGCGGTGCTGGCGTTGCTGGTGGCGGTGGAGGTCCGGCGGCGGCAGAACGCGCTCGCCGGCGCGCTGGTGCTGCGCATGGGCATGCGCCCGCGCGCGCTGCTGCGCAGCCACCTGATCGAGCACGGCGCGCTGGCCGGGATGGCGCTGGTGACCGGGGTGGCGTGCGGGGTCGCGGTCGCGGCGATCTCGGCACCGCGGTTCGACCCGGCGCGCTGGCTGGCCCCGCGGTCGGTGCCGCCGGATCCGACGCTGTTCGTGCTCGGCGCGACCACGGCCGCGGTGCTGGTGGTGGCCATGGCAGGCTGGCTCGCGGTGCGTTCGGTGCGCACCGCCCGGACCGCGGAGTTGCTGCGTGCCTGACGTCCCGATGTTCCAGCTCGACGGGGTCGGCGTCGACTACCCCACCCCGGCCGGTCTGGTGACCGCCGTGCACGACGCCGCGTTCACCGTGCCGCACCGGGAGCTGACCGTGCTCGCCGGCCCGTCCGGTTCGGGCAAGTCGACGCTGCTGCGGGTGCTGGGCCTGGTCGACCGGCCCTCCCGCGGCTCGGTGTGCTTCGACGGCACCGAGACCACGAACCTCGGCCACCGGTCCCGCCGGTTGCTGCGCCGGGACCACCTCGGCGTGGTTTTCCAGCAGCCGTTGGACAACCTGCTCGAGTATCTGTCCGTTGAGGACAATCTGCACGCGGCGGCGCGTTCCGCGCGAAGGGCTTGTGACGCGGCGGCGATCCTGGCCCGGCTCGGCCTCGCGCACACCGCGGACTGGCGGCTCACCGCGTTGTCCGGCGGGCAGCAGCAGCGACTGGCTTTCGGCTGCGAACTCGCCCGCGGCTCGGCGGTGATCCTGGCCGACGAGCCCACTTCCCAGCTGGACGAGGCGTCGGCGGACCTGGTGCTGGAAACCCTGGCCGATCTGGTGGCCGACGAGTTCACCGTGGTGGTCGCCTCCCACGACGACCGCCTGATCGCCCTCGGCTCGCACGTGGTGCGGTTGCGGGAAGGGCGGGTGGCGGCATGAGCGAACCGGCTCTGCGCGCGGTGGGCCTGCACCGGCGCTTCGCCCATCCCAGCGGGGACGTCGAAGTGCTGCGCGGCCTGGAACTGCAGGTGCACGCCGGGGAACTGACCACGGTGTCCGGCCGCTCGGGTTCCGGGAAGAGCGCGCTGCTCGCCCTGCTGGGCGGTTTCGACTCACCCGACTCGGGTTCGGTCTACCTGGACGGCGTGCCGATCAGCGACGCGCCCCCGTGGCACACCTGCGCGGTGCTTCCCCAGGCCCTCGGTCTGGCGAACGAACTGACCGTGGCGGAGAACGTCGCGCTGCCACTGCGCTTGCGCCCCACCGGCGAAGACATCACCGCCCGGGTCGAGACCCTGCTCGACGCACTGGGTGTCGGCGCCCTCGCCGACCGCTACCCGGCGGAGGTGTCGTTCGGCCAGCAGCAACGGGTCGCACTGGCACGCGCGGTCAGCGCCCGGCCGAAGGTCCTGCTGACCGACGAACCCACGGCCCACCTCGACGGCGCCAGCATCGTCCCGGTCCTGCGCCTGCTGCGGGACTGCGCCGCCGAAGGTGCCGCCGTCATCGCCGCCACCCACGACGACCGCGTCCACGACATCGCCGACCGCCGGGTCCGCCTGCTCGACGGCGTCCTCACCGCCGCCCTCGACTGAGCAGCAAACAAACCCGACCCCCTTCCCCGGCTCGGAATGCTATGAGTGGGGCATTACTTGCGTCCATTGCAAGTAATGCCCCACTCATAGCATTCAGCGCGAGCTGTCGGGGGGTCGGCAGCTGATCGAGGGGCTCACCAGGTGGGCAGGGTGCCTGCTTCGTGCAGGGCGCGGCTCTTGGCGCGCTGCACCTTCCCGCTCGTCGTGCGGGGCAGGCCGCCCGGTTTGAGGACGTGCACGGCCGCGGCACCGAGCTGGTGTTCCGCGGCGACGGCGTGGCGGATCACCTCGGCCACGGCCGCCGGGTCGTCGACGGGGGCGCCTCGCTGGGTTTCGGCCAGGATGCCCAGGCGGGTCTGGCCGTCCTCGTCGTAGGCGAACGCGGCGCAGCGGCTCGGGTCGAGCAGCGGGTGGCTTTCGCCGACAGTCAGTTCGACGTCCTGCGGGTAGTGGTTGCGCCCGTCCACGATGATCATGTCGTCGAGGCGGCCGAGGACGAAGAGATGGCCGTCGCGCCGGAAACCGAGGTCGCCGGTGCGCAGCCAGCCGCCGCCGAACTTGGCCTCGGTGGCTTCGGGGCGCTGCCAGTAGCCCGCCGAGATGCTCGCGCCGGCGATCCGCACCTCACCCGGGCGGTCCTCTTCGGACGGTTCGCCGGTGGCCGGGTCGACGATCCGCACGTCCAGGTTCGACGGGACCCGGCCGCACGCCACGATCCGGCGGCCACCCGACGCGGCGTCCACGAGCCGTCCGGATTTCTCCAGTTCCAGTACGTCCAGGTCGACGTAGCGCGGGTCGGACGGTTCCCGCGAGCCGCTGACGTAGACCATGCCCTCGGCCAGTCCGTAGGCCGGGGTGATCGCCGACTCGGGGAAGCCCGCCGGGGCGAACGCGGCGGCGAAGCGTTCCAGGGTGTCGTAGCGGACCGGTTCGGCGCCGTTGACCGCGGCCCGCCAGCTGCTCAGGTCCAGGTCCGCGCGCTGCCGGTCGGTGAGTTTGGTGGCGCAGACGTCGTAGGCGAAGTTGGGGGCGCAGGAGAACTCGCCGCGGTAGTGCGACATGGCCTCCAGCCACACCGCGGGCCGCAGCAGGAACTCCATCGGCGGGATCAGCGCGACCTGGCCGCCGGTGTAGAAGGTGAGCAGCGGTTGCAGCAGCCCCATGTCGTGGAACAGCGGCAGCCAGCTCACGACCCGCAGCGGGTGGTCGGGTTCGACGTGGGCGAGGTGCCAGACCGCGGCCAGGTTCGCGGCGACGTTGGCGTGGGTGATCATCGCGCCCTTGGGTTCCGCGGTGGACCCGGAGGTGTACTGCAGGAACGCGACCTGCTCCCCGGTGGCCCCCGGATCGGTCCACAGCTCGGCCAGGTCCGGGTCGACCTCGGAGATCACCACCAGTTGCGCGGCGCCGAGTTCACCGGCCACTTCGGACTCGGCGATCTCGGTGGTGGTCAGGATCGCGGCCGGGGCGGCATCCTTGACGATGCTGCGCAGGCGCGCGAGCTGTTTCGCGCCCGCTTCCGGTGGTGGCACGGGCACGCCGATCACCCCGGCGTAGGCGCAGGCGAAGAACCCGACGAGGAAATCCACGCCGGTCGGGGTCATCACCAGCGCCCGCTCCCCCGGCGCCACGACCTGCTGCAGCAGCGCGGCCAGTGCCCGCACGCGGCGGTCCAGTTCGCCGTAGGTGGCTTCGTCGACTTCCCGGCCTTCACGGTCGAGGATCACGACCGCTCGTTCGTCGGCGCGTGCGGGCAGGTTGCGCGCGAGGACGTCGGCCAGCGTGCGGTGTCCCGGGTCGGGACGCAGCGCGTGCTCAAGCATTCGCGCGTGCCTCCGTCCGCACCCGCAGGCTCAGCGGCCGCATGTCGGTCCACACCTCGCTGACGAAGGCGAGGCATTCGTCCTTGGTGCCGCTGCGGCCCGCGTCCCGCCACCCGGCCGGGTTCTCGCGGTGTTCCGGCCAGATCGAGTACTGCTCCTCGTGGTTGACCACGACCCGGTACCGGCGGTCGTTCTCGTCGCTCATCGTTGCCTCCTGCGGTGGTTCAGCGGATTTCGGCACAGCGCACGCCGGGGTTCCCGGCCACGGTTTCCAGCAGGCGCACGAACCCGCCGGCGAGGCCGCGGGCGGTCGCCTCGTCGAACAGGTCGGTGCTGTACTCCAGCGAGCCGCGCACACCGGCGGCGGTGCCGTCCGGCGCGTGGTGTTCACGCAGGCTCAGCACCAGGTCGAACTTCGCGGTGGTGGAGCCGACCGGCTCCTCGCGCATCCGCAGTCCCGGCAGGCCGACGTCGACCTGCTCGGTGTTCTCCGAGACCAGCATGATCTGGAACAGCGGGTGCCTCGAGCGGGAGCGCGGCGGGTTGAGCACGCGCACCAGGTGCTCGAAGGGCACGTCCTGGTGGGCGTAGGCGGGCAGGTTGGCTTCGCGGACCCGGGTGAGCAGGTCGCGGAAGGCCGGGTTGCCGCCGGTGTCGGTGCGCAGCACCACGGTGTTGGCGAAGAACCCGATGAGTTCGTCGAGCGCGGTGTCGGCGCGCCCGGCGACCGGGGTGCCGAGCGGGATGTCGGTGCCCGCGCCGAGGTTGGTGAGCAGGGTGGACAGCCCGGCCTGGGCGATCATGAAGAAGCTGGCGCCGCACTCGCGGGCCAGGCCGAGCAGCCGGTCGTGGTGGTCGGGCGCCAGGTCGAACTCCAGGCTGGCGCCGTGCTGGGTGGGGGTGGCGGGGCGGGGCCGGTCGTAGGGCAGGTTCAGCTCGACGGGCAGCCCGGCCAGGTTGGTCTTCCAGAACGCGAGCTGGCGGGAGACCAGGCTCGCCGGGTCCTTCTCGTCGCCGAGCATGGCGCTCTGCCACACCGCGTAGTCGGCGTACTGGACCGGCAGCGGTGTCCACCGCGGCGTGGTGCCCGCGCACCGGGCTTCGTAGGCGGTGGCGAGGTCGCGGGCGAGCTGCCCGAAGGACCAGGCGTCCCCGGCGATGTGGTGCAGGGCCACGGTCAGCACGTGCTCGGCGGGCCCGGCGCGGTGCAGCCGCACCCGCAGCGGCAGTTCGTCGACCAGGTCGAAGGCGTGCTCGGCGGCGTCTTCGGGGGTCCCTTCGGCGAAGTCGACGACGGCTTCGGCGGCGGGGTGCACGTGCTGGACGGCGACGCCGTCGATCTCGGCGACCGTGGTGCGCAGGCTTTCGTGCCGCCCGACGACATCGCCGAACGCCGCCCGCAGCGCCGCGGGTTCCAGGTCGCCGTCCAGCCGGAACGACATCGCGATGTTGTACATCGGGCTGGGGCCGCCGAGCCGGTAGAGGAACCACAGCCGGGCCTGGGCGAACGACAGCGGCACCGGCTTCTCCCGCGGCACGGGGACCAGCGGCGGGCGGGTGTCGGCGTGGCCGGCGAAGCGGCTCGCGAGCCCGGCGACGGTCGGGGCGGCGAAGCGGCTCGCGAGCCCGGCGACGGTCGGGGCGGCGAACAGGTCGCGCACGGTGAGTTCGTGGCCGAGTTCGCCGCGGACGCGGGTGAGCAGCCGCATCGCCGAGAGCGAGGTGCCGCCGTGGGCGAAGAAGTCGTCGTGCAGGCCCGCCGGGTGGCCGAGCACCTCGGTCCAGATGGTCAGGAGCCGGGCTTCGGCGGCGGTGCGCGGTTCTTCGGCGGAGGTTTCCGCTTCGGGCAGCGCCAGTCCGGCCAGTGCGCGGCGGTCGACCTTGCCGCTGGTCAGCGTCGGGAGCGTGTCGAGCGCCAGGGCCTGGGCCGGGATCATCGAGGTGGGCAGCACGTCCCGCAGCGAGCGGACCAGCTGCAGCGGCTCGGCGATGTCCCCGGCCAGGTAGGCGATCAGTTGCTCGTCACGCACCAGCACGCACGCGTCGTCGACCCTGGGCAGTGCGCGCAGGGCCTCTTCGATCTCGCCCAGTTCGATGCGCACGCCACGCAGTTTCACCTGCGTGTCGGCGCGGCCGAGGAACTCGAGTTCGCCCTCGTCGGACCACCGCACCAGGTCACCTGTGCGGTACATGCGGGCGCCGCCGTCCTCGAACGGGTTGGGCACGAACGCCGCCGCCGTCACCTCGGGCCTGCCGAGGTAACCGCGGGCCAGGCCGGCCCCGGCGACGTAGAGCTCACCCGGCTGGCCAGGGGGCACCGGGTACAGGTCGGCGTCGAGCACGTGCACCCGGAAGTTCCACAGTGGACGGCCGATGGGCACGGTCACCGCTTCGACACCGCGGCGCGCTTTCCAGTAGGTGAGGTCGATCGAGGCCTCGGTGGGGCCGTAGAGGTTGTACAGCTGGGCGCCCAGGGTGTCGAAGCACTGCTCGACCAGTGTGGTGGGCAGTGCTTCGCCCGCGCACATCACGGTTTTCAGGCTCGTGCAGCCGGCCGCGCCGGGTTCGGCGAGGAACTCGCGCAGGGTGGTGGGCACGAACTGCACGCAGGTCACGCCGGTTTCGCGGATGAGCGACACCAGGTAGGCGGGGTTCTTGTGGCCGTCGTGCTCGGCGACGACGAGCGTGGCGCCGGTGAACAGCGGGCAGAAGAACTCGAGGATGGAGGGGTCGAAGGTCATCGGGGTCTTGAGCAGCACCCGGTCGCCGGGGCCGAACCCGGCTTCGTGCTGCCACCACTGCAGGGTGTTCGACACGGCTTCGTGGGTGACGACCACGCCTTTCGGGCGGCCGGTCGAGCCCGAGGTGTAGAGCACGTAGGCCGCGTTCGACGGCTCGGCGCGCCGGGGTTCGGCGTGCTCGTAAGAAACCGAGTCCAGCAGCACGAGACTGTCCACTGTGGGCAGGAGCCCGGCGGTTTCCCCGGTGGCGACGACGATCCGCGCGCCGGAGTCGCCGAGGAGCTGGGCCAGGCGGGCGGGCGGCTGGTCCAGGTCGAGCGGGAGGTAGGCCGCGCCGGCCTTGAGCACCGCGAGCACGGTGCTCACCAGGTCCGCCGAGCGTGGCAGGGCCAGCACGACGATCTCCTCGGGCCCGGCGCCGAGGGCGGCGAGGTGCCCGGCGAGCCGGTTCGCGCGGGCGTCGAGTTCGGCGTAGGTCAGCGATTCACCCGCGTGCAGCAGGGCGGTGGCGTCCGGGGTGCGGGCCACCTGCGCTTCGAACAACTCCGGCAGGGTGCCGGGCACCAGGTCGTGGCCGGTGTGGTTCCACGGTGAGGGGTCGAGCTGGTCGAAGTGCGCGTCGGGGCGTTCGAGGAAGGTGGTGAGCAGTTCCTCGTAGGTGCGGGCGTGCCGGTGCACGGTGGCCTGGTCGAACAGTTCGGCGTTGTACTCGAAGGTGACGGTGAGCTGGTCACCGGCGAAGAGCACGTCGACCTCGAGGTCGATCTTCGAGTAGCGGCGGGTGGTGCGCAGCAGGTCGGCGGTGAGCCCGGCGGGGCGGGGCACGGCCGGGGCGCGGTCGACGTTGAAGATGGTGCCGACGACCTGGGCGCGCGGGTCGAGCTTGAGCCGCTCCCCCAGTGCGGAGACGGAGAAGTCGGGGTGGGCGTAGGCCTCGACCAGGGTGCGCTGGAGTTGTGCGACGTACTCGCGCACGGTGCGGGTGCCGTCGAGGCGGCTGCGGATGGGCAGCAGGGTGCTGCAGTTGCCGACGAGCCGGTCGGCGCCGGGGTAGTCGCGCTGGGCCTGGGGTACGCCGATGACCAGGTCGTCCTGGCCGGAGAGCTGGTGCATCAGGTGGGCGTAGGCGGCGAAGAGGACGGTGAACGGGGTGACGCCGAGTTCGCGGCTGACCGCGGTGACCCGGTCGGCGGCGAACCGGGTTTCGACGCGGCCGCCGCGGCACGACGTGCGTGCGTCGCGGGCGCGGTCGGTGGGCAGTTTCAGCGCGGGCAGCCCGGCCGGGAACTGGGCGGCCCAGTAGTCGGCGTCGCCGGGTTTGGCGAGTTGCCGCTGCACGAATTCGCGGTACTGCGGCGCGGGTGGCAGTGCCTCGCCGGTGCGGGAGTACAGCCGGGTGATCTCTTCGAACAGCACCACGAAGGACCAGCCGTCGACCACGGCGTGGTGCACGGCCAGGTACAGCTGGTGGTGGTCCGGGCCCAGGCGCAGGATGGCGGCCTTGACCAGCGGGCCGGTGGCCAGGTCGAACACCTCGTCGGCGCGGGCGTCGAACCAGGCCCGCACGGCGTCGCCGGAGACCTCCACCAGCGGCACTTCGAGCGCCAGGCGGGGCAGGACCTGCTGGCGGGAGCCGTCTTTGGCGAACACGGTGTGCAGGCTGTCGTGGCGGGCGACCGCGTCACCGACGGCGGCGCGCAGGGCGGGCACGTCGAGTTCGCCACGCAGGTCGAGCACGGCGCTCTCGTTGTAGGAGCGGGAGTGATCGGCGCTGACCTGGTCGAAGAACCACATTTCGCGCTGGACTTCGCTCAGCGGGTAGCCGTCGTCGTCCTCGGGGGCGGCGGTGGCCAGCGCGGGCCGGGCGCCGGGGAAGAACCCGGCGGCGGTGAGCTGGTTGACCGCGCTGGCGATGACCACCACGATGCGCTCGATGTCGGCGTCGGTGTGCGCGGTGGACAGGAAGCAGTTGCGGCCTTCCCAGATGTAGAGGCCCTGGGCGACGAGCATGGTGTGGAACAGCTCGACCAGTTCCGAGGACGGTGCTTCGTCGAGGAAACGCAGGCGGAACAGCGAACCGAACTGCCCGACCCGGATCGGGACCCCGGCCTCGGTGAACATCGCGTCGAGCCGGGCGGCCAGCGCGGCGACCCTGGCGGTGAGTTCCTCCTGCAGCGCGGGGCCGCGGCGGCGCATTTCCTGGAGCACGGCGCGTCCGGCGGCCAGGGCGAGCGGGTGCTTGCAGAAGGTGCCGGAGAAGAAGGTGCGCACCGAGTGCGGGTAGGGCGCGTCGCCGAAGGGCCAGGCGCCGCCGTCGATGGCGTCGAGGTACTTCGCGTCCCCGGCGACCACCCCGATCGGGAGGCCGCCGCCGACGACCTTGCCGTAGGTGGTGATGTCGGCCTGGATGTCCCACAGGCCCTGGACCCCGCCGGGGTGCGTGCGGAACCCGGTGATCACCTCGTCGAGGACCAGCGGCACCCCGGTTTCCCTGGTCAGGGCACGCAGGCGGCGGAGGAACTCGACGGGCTGCTGGTCGGGGCGTCGGCTCTGCACCGGTTCGACCAGGACCGCGGCGAGTTCCCCGGCGTGGGCGCGCAGCACCTCCAGGGAGGCTTCGTCGCCGTAGGTGAGCACGAGGGCGTTGCGGCTGACGTCTTCGGGCACGCCGGGCGCGAGCGGGACGGATTCGCCGGAGGGGTCCTGGCGGGCCAGGATCGGGTCGGCCGAGCCGTGGTAGGCGCCGGCGAACAGGGCGATCTTGTCGCGGCCGGTGATGGCCCTGGCCAGGCGGACGGCGACCATCACCGCCTCGGAACCGGTGTTGCAGAACACCACGCGCTGCTTGCCGGTCATCTCGGTGATCAGGCGGGCCACGTCGTCGGCGAGGTCGGAGTGCGGGCCGAGCTGCATGCCTTCGGCGAGCTGGGCGGTGATGGCGTCGTTGATGAACGGCTCGCCATGGCCGAAGAAGTTGACGCCGAAGCCCATGGTGAGGTCGATGTACTCGTTGCCGTCGAGGTCCCACACGCGCGAACCGGCCGAGCGGGTGACCACCAGCGGGTAGCGGGCTTCACGCAGGGTGAGGTACGGCTGCGGGGCGTGGCGGACGTCGGCGTGGTAGGCGCGTTCGCGGGCGGCCTGGTCCTTGGAGGCCTTGGTGCGCTCGCAGAACCGGGTCACCACGTCCTCGGCGAGCCTGCGCTGCTCGTCGGTGAGGTGCCCGGCGGTTTTCTGCGCCTTCTTCGGGGCGAACGCGACGAAGGTGTCCTGGGGCGCGACCGGGACCACGTCCTTGCGCTTCGGCACCACAGCGACGGCGGCAGCGGGGGCGGGGGTGCCGCCGCGCATCAGTTCGTAGGCCTGCGCCATGACCTTCTCGTGGACTTCGAGGAAGCGGCCGACCTCGGTCCCGGCGGCCGCCGCGGCGGTGACCTCAGCGGCTGCCACGACGGGTGCCGGGGTGGTGAGCGCGGGGGCCGGGGCGTGGGCGCGGACGTGGTCGGCGAGGCGGTTGAGGGTGTTGAGTTCCTCGAACAGGCGGCTGATCGCGATCGACACGCCGAAGGTGCGCTGCACCGACTGCAGGGTCTGGAACAGGGTCATCGAGTCGGCGCCGAGTTCGAGGAAGGACACGTCGGGATCGATCGGGCCGCCGGTTTCGAGCAGGGTGGCCAGCACCTCGGCCAGTGCCGGGAGCACGGGGTCGGTGCCGGGCGCTTCGGTCTTTACGGTGGTCACGGTGTTTCCCCCGGGGTGCCGGTGCGCCTCGCGCTCGAACGGGTAGGTGGGCAGGTCGGTGCGGGTGGCGCGGTGACCGCGGTGGAACGCGGCCCAGTCGAGGTCGCGGCCGTGGGCGTAGAGGCGGGCGGCGCTGCCGGTCAGCACGTCCCAGTCGCCGACGCCCTCACGCAGCGAGGGCACCCAGACGCGGCCGGGCAGTTCGCGGCGCCCGGCGCCGATGAGCACCTGCTGCGGGCCGACTTCGACGAAGTGGGTGCAGCCGAGTTCGCCGAGCAGCCGGATGCCGTCGGCGAAGCGGACGGTGTCGGTGAGGTGGCGGGTCCAGTAAGCGGCGTCGGGGTGGTGCAGGCGGCCGTCGAGGTCGCTGACCAGCGCGATGCGGGGTTCGCGGTAGGTGATCGAGGCGGCGGTGGCGGCAAAGGCGTCGCGGGCGGCGGCCATCATCGGCGAGTGGAACGCCCACGCGCTGCTCATCACCTTGGTCTTCACGCCGCGTCCGGTCAGGGTTTCGGCCAGTGCGGTGATCTCGGCGGGTTCGCCGGAGACGGTGATGTTCCCGGTGCCGTTGACCGCGGCGATGGCGAGTCCGGGGGTGAGGGCGGCGCGCACGGTGGGTTCGTCGGCGAACACCACGAGCATGGCGCCGCGTTCGCTCAGTTCCTGGACCACGCGGCCGCGTTCGGCGACCAGGCGGAGGCCGTCGGCGAGGTCGAACACCCCGGCGACGCAGGCCGCGGCGAACTGGCCGACGCTGTGGCCGAGCAGGAACGCCGGTTCGGCTCCCCAGTCCAGCCACAGCCGGGCGAGGGCGTATTCGAGGCAGAACAACGCGGGCTGGGTGTAGCGGGTCTCGTCGAGCTGGTCACCGGAGAACACCACCGCGGTCAGCGGCTTGCCGACGTGGGTCTCGAACAGTGCGGCGCAGTCGGTGAGCAGGCCGCGGAACCGGGCGCTGGTGGCGTAGAGCTGGCGGGCCATGCCCGCGTACTGGGCGCCCTGCCCGCTGAACAGGAACGCGAGCTCGCCGGGGCCCGCCGGGCTTTTCTGTCCGATGTGGACGTTCATGGCCGGGGTGCCGGTGGCGATCCCGGTCAGCCGGTCGCGGAGTTCGGCGGGGGTGCCCACCGCGAAGGCCGCGCGGTGACGCAGGTGCGCGCGGCCGACGTTGGTGGTGAAGCAGAGGTCGCGCAAGTTGGGCTCGTCGAGTTCGGCGTAGCTCGCGGCGAGGGTCCGCAGCGCGGTTTCCGTGCGGGCGCTGAGGGTGCACACGTGCCGGGGCCGCAGTTCGTTGCCGCCCGCAGTGCCGGTTTTCTCCGCTTCGCTGAGGATCACGTGGGCGTTGGTGCCGCCGAAGCCGAAGGAGCTGACCCCGGCGGTCAGCGGTCCGTGCCTGCTCGCCCAGTCCCGCGCGGTTTCGGGGATTTCGAACGGCCCGGCGGCGATCTCGGCGTTGCGCTCACGCAGGTGCAGGTGGGGTGGGACGCGCCGGTGGCCCAGCATGAGCACGACCTTGATCAGCCCGGCGATGCCCGCGGCGGCTTCGGTGTGCCCGATGTTCGTCTTGACCGAGCCGAGCAGGAACGGCGTTTCCCGGCCCTCGCCCAGGACGGCGGCCAGCGCGCGGGTCTCGATCGGGTCGCCGAGCGGGGTGCCGGTGCCGTGGGCCTCCACGTAGTCGATGTCGGCGGGGGTGAGCCCGGCTTCGGCGAGGGCGTCGCGGACGACTCGCTGTTGCGCGGCGCCGCTGGGCGCGGTCAGGCCGTTGCTGCGCCCGTCCTGGTTGACCGCCGAGCCACGCAGGACCGCCAGCACGCGGTCGCCGTCACGCCGGGCCGCCGACAGGGTTTTCAGCACGACCACGCCACAGCCTTCGGCACGGACGTAGCCGTCGGCGCCGGCGTCGAAGGTCTTGCAGCGGCCGTCCTCGGCGAGCATGCCCGCCTGGCCGAACACCTCGGTCAGCTCGGGTGAGAGCAGCAGGTTGACCCCGCCGGCGAGCGCGGTTTCGGCTTCACCGCAGCGCAGGCTGCGCGCGGCCAGGTGCACCGCGACCAGTGACGAGGAACAGGCGGTGTCCACGGCCAGGCTGGGGCCGTGGAGGTCGAGGAAGTAGGACAGGCGGTTCGCCGCGATGCTCAGCGCCTGCCCGGTTCCGCTGTAGGCGCTCAGCGCGGCGCCGGAGCGGGCGTGGTCGCTGGTGCTGATGCCGACGAAGACCCCGGTGCGGGTCCCGGCCAGTGAGGTCGGGGCGATCCCGGCGTGTTCGAGCGCTTCCCAGGCCACTTCGAGCAGCAGCCTTTGCTGGGGGTCCACAGCGGGCACTTCGCGGGCGGAGATGCTGAAGAAGCCGGCGTCGAAGCCGTCGACGTCGCGCAGGAGCCCGTGGGTGCGCCCGAGGTCCGGGGCTTCGCGGCGGCGCGCGTCGGCGATGCCGTCACCGCCGCGGTCGAGCAGGTCCCAGAACTCGGCGGGTGAGTCCGCGCCGGGGAAGCGGCAGCCGAGGCCGATCACCGCGATCGGCTCGTCCGGGGTGACGTCGGCGCGTTCCCGTGCCGCGGGGGCGGGATCACCTCCGGTTCCGGCGAGGTGGGTGCTCAGCGCCCGGATGGTGGGGTGTTCCCAGAACAGGGTCGGGGAAAGGTCTTTCCCGAGCAGTTCGGCGAGTTCCCCGATGAGGATGACCGCGTCCCGTGAGGACAGTCCGTAGCCGGTCAGCGGCGCCTCGCGGTCGACCGCGTCGGGGTCCAGCCCGGTCCGTGAAGCGATCTGCTGGACTAGCCACGATTCCAGGCGGGAGTCGGTCGGCTGCACGGGGATTCCCCTTCGCTCACGGATCGGTGTGCGAAGCCTGACCACGCCGCCCCCAGCGCTCAACGGATCCGCGAGGTCCATGCATAGCGGCGTACGCAGAGGGTGGCCAGGGCCACGCGGCACGTCCTAAGGGGATTTCTAAACCCTGCCGCGACCGGGCCGCTTCGACCTTCGCAAGCGCCACACTCGTCGGCGGTGTCCAGCGGGTTTAACCCGGACTTGAAGGAGAGGAGCCGGGTGTGGCGGCGGTGCTCGGCATTCTCGGCGGCATGGGGCCCTACGCCTCGGCCGAATTCCTCCGCACGGTCTACGAGACCGCGGACGAGCGGCACGGCCCGGCCACCGAGCAGGAGCTGCCGCGCTGCCTGCTCGACTCGGATCCGGCGTTCCCCGACCGCACCGAAGCCATCCGTGAGGGCCGGGACGTGGAGTTCACCGCGCGCCTGCGGCAGCGGCTGCAGTCGCTGGCCGATCAGGGCGCCACGCGGATCGTGCTGACCTGCGTCACCGCGCACCACTTCGTCCGGCGGCTCGACCCCGGCCTGCGGGCGAAGCTGATCTCGCTGGTGGACGTGGTGTTCGACGATCTCGAGGTCGGTGGCGACGGCCCGTACCTGCTGCTGGCCACCAGCGGGACCCGCGCGGCGAAGGTGTTCGAGTCGGACCCGCGCTGGCCGTCGGTGGCGCACCGGGTGGTGCTGCCCCCGCCGGGCCCGCAGGAGGAGATCCACCGGCTGCTCTACCGGCTCAAGCGCGAACCGGTGGGCGCGGAGCTCGCCGCGCAGGCCGAGGACCTGGCCGCGCGGTACGGCTGCCGCGGGGTGATCGCCGGGTGCACCGAGGTGCACCTGCTGACCCGGTGGTGGCGGGCGCGGGCGGGCGGGCCGCCGGTGCTCGATCCGCTGCGGACCATCGCGAACGAGCTGCCGAAACTGCTCGAGGATGAGGAGGCCCCTGGTGAACCAGGAATTCTGGACCGATCGGCTGGCCGGCTTCGCCGAGCCGACCCGGCTCGGCAGTGAACGCGCCGCCGGTGACGAGGCCGGTAACGGCACCGTGGAGTGCGAGTCCGCGTCGCTGGCGGGGCTGAAGCAGGCGGGCGCGCCCGCGGGGGTGCCACCGGAGCACGTGGTGACCGCGGCCTGGAGCCTGGTGCTCGCCGCGCACGCGGGCACCTCCGATGTGGTGTTCGGGGTGCGCCCG
Organism: Amycolatopsis magusensis; assembly: GCF_017875555.1. Lineage (GTDB taxonomy): Bacteria > Actinomycetota > Actinomycetes > Mycobacteriales > Pseudonocardiaceae > Amycolatopsis > Amycolatopsis magusensis. Next base: position 6,283,955 of record NZ_JAGGMS010000001.1, read on the forward strand.
GCCGGGGTGGACGAGCCGACGCCGCTGCGGGTGCGCCTGCGGTACGACCTGCCGCTGACCGCGTTCTTCGCGAGCCTGCGCGCCCACCTCGAAGCCGGGCTCGCGCAGCCCGCACCCACCGAGGCCGAACTGTCCGCGCTCGCCGGGCTGGCCGAGGGCACCGCCCTGTTCGACAAGGTGGTGCGCTGGGACCACGACACCGGCATCCGGCACGCCCTGGAACTGCGCCTGGACCTCGGTGAGCCGAATCTGCGCGTGCGGCTGGACTATGCGCGCGACCGGATCAGCTCCGCCGACGCGCGCCGCCTGCTCGACGACCTCGACCGGCTCCTGAACGAGATGGTCGTGCGGTCCGGCGCGACCGCACTGCACGAGTTCACCGTGCTCTCCCCCGAAGAGGAGAACCGGATCCTGCGGCGGTGGAACGACACCGCGGTGCGCCGGGACCCGGCCTGCATCCACGAACTGGTCGAAGCGCAGGCCGCCCGCACGCCGGACGCGCTCGCCGTCGTCCAGGGCGAGGACCGGCTCACCTACGCCGAACTGGATGACGCGGCGGGGAAGCTGGCGCGCCGGCTCGCTGCCTCCGGGGTCGGCCCCGGTGATTTCGTGGCGCTGCGGTTGCGGCGCAGCGTGCACACCGTGGTCGCGTTGCTCGGGGTCCTCAAGGCCGGGGCCGCGTACGCCCCGATCGAGCCGTCGCTGCCACCCGAGCGCGCGCAGGCCCTGCTCGCCACCCTGGAAGCACCGGTGCTGATCACCGACCGCGACCAGGTCGCCGCCGCCCGCGAACTCGGGGAGCGCGAGGTCCTGTGGGTCGGCGAACCGGACGGCACCCCGGGCTGGGCACTGGACGACCCCGGGCCCGGCGCCCCGCGGCCCCGGCGGGCGCAACCCGATGACCAGGCCTACGTCATCTTCACCTCCGGGTCCACCGGCACGCCGAAGGGTGTGCTGCTGTCCCACGCGCCGGTGGTGAACCTGATCGAATGGGTCAACACCACCTACGGCATGGGCCCGGCCGACCGGGTCCTGTTCCTCACCTCGCTGGGTTTCGACCTGTCGGTGTACGACGTGTTCGGCGTGCTCGCCGCCGGGGGCAGCATCCGGGTGGCCACCGACGAGGAGATCCGCGACCCGCGGCGGCTGCTGTCCATCCTGGACGAGGAGCCGATCACCTTCTGGGACTCCGCCCCGGCGGCGCTGCAGCAACTGGAGCCGTTCTTCGCGTTGCGCGGCCCGCGGGCGGAGCACTCGCTGCGGCTGGTGTTCCTCAGCGGCGACTGGGTCCCGGTCACGCTGCCCGACTCCGTGCGCACCGCGTTCGGCGCGCCGCGGGTGATCGCGCTGGGTGGCGCGACCGAAGCGGCGATCTGGTCGAACTTCTTCCCGGTCGAGCGCGTGGACCCGGGCTGGGCGAGCATCCCCTACGGCAGGCCGATCGACAACGCGCGCTACTACGTGCTCGACGGTGGGCTGCGCCCGGCGGTGGTCGGCGCGCCCGGTGACCTCTACATCGGCGGGGACTGCCTCGCGCTGGGCTACCACGGTGACCCGGCCAAGACCGCGGACAAGTTCATCCCGGACCCGTTCGGCGACGTGCCCGGCGCCCGGCTCTACGCCACCGGTGACCGCGCGAAGTACTGGGCCGACGGCACCATCGAATTCCTCGGCCGCCAGGACGACCAGGTCAAGCTGCGCGGGTTCCGGATCGAGCTGGGCGAGGTGGAGTCGGCGCTGGCCGCCGGGCCCGGCGTGGCCTCGGCCGTGGCGCTGGTGCTCGACGAGCAGCTGGTCGGCTACGTGGTCCGCGCCCCCGGCGAGGAACCCGACATCGCCGTGCTGCGCGAGCAGCTCGCCCAGCGGCTGCCCGCGTACATGGTGCCCTCGCAGCTCGTCGTGCTGGACGCGCTGCCGGTCACCCCGAACGGGAAACTGGACCGCCGCGCCCTGCCCGCGCCCCAGCCGCCCGTGCCCTACCTCGAGCCGGGCACCCCGGTCGAGAAGGCCATCGCCGACCTGTGGAGCGAGGTGCTCGGGGTCGAGCGCGTCGGGGTGGTGGACAACTTCTTCGACCTCGGCGGGCATTCGCTGCTGATCACCCAGCTGATGGCCAGGGTCAAGGCCGCGCTCGAGGTCGACGTGCCGATGACGGCCGTGCTGGACAACCAGACCCTCGGCGAGTTCTCCGCGGTCGTGGAGGCCGCGCTGCTCGAAGAACTCGACGCATGAGCACGGACACCCGTCTCCAAGCACTACTGGAGAAGCGGCTCGCGCGGGCGAAGGCACGGACCATCCCGCGAGCCACGGGACCGCGCCGGGCCTCGCCCGCGCAGGAACGCATGCTGTTCCTGGAAGAACTCCACCCGGACGCGGCGACCTACCACGTGCTGTTCCCCTTCCGGCTGGACGGACCCCTCGACGCCGACCGGCTCGAAAGCGCGCTGCGCCGCGTCGAACGCCGCCACGAGGTCCTGCGCACCGTCTACGAACGCCGGGGCGCCGAAGAGTTCCAGGTCGTCGCCGCGACACCGGTGGAACTACGGCGCGCCGAGCAGGAACCCGACCTCGACGCGCAGGTGCTGGCCGAGTTCCGCCGCCCGTTCGACCTGCGCACCGGCCCGGTGTGGCGGGCACTGCTGATCCACGCCGGGGACACCAGCCACCACCTGGTGCTCACGCTGCACCACATCGCCTTCGACGGCTCCTCGATCGACATCCTGCTGCGTGAACTCGCCGACGGCTACGCGGGCCTGCCCGAACCCGCGCCCCTGGACCTGCAGTACGCCGACTTCGCCGCCTGGCAACGCGACCAGCTCACCGGCGGCGCCTACCGCACCCAGCTCGACTACTGGACCGAACAGCTCTCCGACGCCCCCGCACGACTGCAACTGCCCGCCGACCGGCCACAGGCACCCACCGGCCGCGCGGGACTGGTCCGCACCCACCTGGACCCCGCGCTCACCGCGGACCTGCACGGCCTCGCCCGCCGCAGCGGCGTCACCTCGTTCATGGTGCTGCTCGCCTGCTTCCAGAGCCTGCTGCACCGCTACAGCGGCCAGTCCGACATCGTCGTGGGCACCTCGGTGGCCGGGCGGACCGTGCCCGAGGCCGAACCGCTGATCGGGCTGTTCGTCAACACCGTGGCGCTGCGCTCCCGGTTCGACGGGCGCACCCCCTTCGCCGACCTGCTCGCCCAGGTCCGCGCCACGGCCGCCACCGGGTTCTCCCACCAGGACGTGCCCTTCGAGACCGTGGTCGGCGAACTGCCACTGGACCGCGACCTCGCCGCCACCCCGGTATTCCAGGTGCTGCTCAACTGGATCACCGTCGACCGCGAGCCGGTGCGCCTGGGCGAGGTGCTGATGACCTACGTACCGCGCCCCGGCACCGGCGACGCCAAGTTCGAACTGACCCTCGACGCCGGGGAGGACAACGGGCGCCTCGAACTGGAACTGGAGTACGGCCGCGACCGCTGGGACGAAGCCACCGCCGCCCGCCTGCTCGAGCACCTCGAAAACCTCATCCGCGCCGCCGTCGCCGACCCCGCCACCCCGGTCGGGGACCTGCCGCTGATGAGCGCCGCGGAACGCGCACTGGTCACCGGGCACTGGCCGGGACCGGCCGCCGACTACGGCACCCCCACCAACCTCGCCGACCTGTCCGGAGTGGACGAAGACCTGATCGCCCTGTCCGGCCACGGCGAGCAGGTCACCTACCGCGAACTCGGCCGTCGCGCCGACCAGTTGGCCCACCACCTGATCCGCCTCGGCGCCACCCCCGACCAGCCCATCGGCATCCTGCTCGAACGCTCGGCCGACCTCGTCGTCGCCATCCTCGGCGTCCTGCGCTCCGGAGCCCCCTACCTGCCACTGGACCCCGACAACCCCGACGCCCGCACCGCCGGCGTACTCGACGACGCCGGCGCCGAACTGGTGGTCACCGACGCCACCCTCGCCCGCCGCGTGACCACCTGCGCCACCGTCGACCTCCACGAGATCCCCGAAGGACCCGGCCACCCGCCCGCCGTGCGCGTCGACCCCGACGACCTCGCCTACGTCTTCTACACCTCCGGCTCCACCGGCAGGCCCAAGGGCGTGATGCTCAGCCACCGCGCCGCGCACAACCACATCCGCTGGCAACTGGAGACCTACGGCCCCGCACCCGGCGACGCCGTGCTGTTCAAGACCAACGTCACCTTCGACGTCTCCGTGGCCGAGCTGTTCACCGCGCTGCACGGCGGCGCCCGGCTGGTCGTCGCCGAACCCGGCGGGCACCGCGACCCCGGCTACCTGCGCCGCCTGATCGCCCAGGAAGGCGTCACCCGCGCACACTTCGTACCCACCATGCTCGCCGCGCTCGTCGCCGCCGACGGCGGCTCACTGGACTCGCTCGACCTCGTGCAGAGCGCAGGCGAGACCCTGCCACCCGAACTGCGCGACAGCTTCCTGTCCACAGTGGACGCCACACTGATCAACGCCTACGGCCCGACCGAGACCACCGTGCTCGTCACCGCCGGCGACACCCACCACGGCGAACCCGGCGTGCCCATCGGCCGGCCCATCGCCAACACCCGCTGCTACGTCCTCGACGAAGACCTCCGCCCCCAACCCATCGGCGTACCGGGGGAGATCTGCGTCGGCGGCGTCCAGCTCGCACGCGGCTACCTCGGCCGCCCCGACCGCACCGCGGAAAGCTTCGTCCCCGACCCCTTCGGCGGCGACCGCCTCTACCGCACCGGCGACCTCGGCCGCTGGCGCGTCGACGGGCAACTCGACTGCCTCGGCCGCATCGATCACCAGGTCAAACTCCGCGGCCACCGCATCGAACTCGGCGAGATCGAAGCCGTGCTCGCCGAACACGACACCGTGGACCAGGCCGTGGTCGTCGTCCGCGGCGACCAGCTCGCCGCCTACGTCACCGCACCCACCCCACCCGAACCCGGGAACCTGCGCGACTGGCTCGCCGCGCACCTGCCCGCCTACATGGTCCCCGCCTCCTACACCCACCTCGACCACATCCCGCAGACCTCCAGCGGCAAAACCGACCGCGCCGAACTGCCCGCCCCCGCCGAGAACAGCGCCGTCGCCAAGCCCTACCTCGCCCCCGAAACCCCCGCCGAACGCCAGCTCGCCGAAATCTGGGCCGAAGTGCTCGGCGTCGACCAAGTCGGCCGCGACGACGACTTCTTCGCCCTCGGCGGCCACTCCCTGCTCGCCGTCCAAGTGGCCAGCCGCGTCCGCGAAACCCTCGGCGTACCCGTCCCGCTGCGCACGCTGTTCGAAGCCACCACCATCACCCGCCTCGCCGCCCGGCTCACCGAAGTGACCGGCTCCACCCTGCCCGAGGTCACCCCCGCCGAAGACCGCACCACGCTCTCCGCCGCCGAAGCCCGCCTGTGGTTCGTCGACCAGCTCGACCCCGGCGACCCCGCCTACAACCTCCCGGCGATCTGCCGCCTGCACGGCCCACTCGACCTCGGCGCCCTCACCGCCGCCATCCACACCCTCGCCGCGACCCACGAAGCCCTGCGCACCGCGTTCCCCGCCACCGACGGCCGCCCCGAACGCGCCCTCACCGAGACACCGATCCCGGTGACCACCGTGACAGCCACACCCGGCGAACTCGACGCCATCCTCGCCGCCGAAGCCGCACACCGCTTCGACCTGGCCACCGGCCCCCTCGCCCGCGCCGCCATCATCACCCTCAGCGACACCGAACACGTGCTCGCCCTGACCTTCCACCACGCCATCGTCGACGGCTGGTCGATCAAGGTGCTGCTCGACGACCTGCGCACCGCCTACACCGGCACCACCCCGCCCCGGCGCCGCCTCGCCGCCGCCGACTACGCCGCCTGGCAGAACCGCCTCGACCACACCGGCGCACTGGACTACTGGCGCACCCAGCTCGCCGACCTGCCACCCGTACCCGACCTGCCCGCCGACCACACCGACCGCGGCGGCTCGGCCGGCGCCGCGCACCACTTCACCGTGCCCGCCGAGCACACCACCCGGCTGACCGCGCTCGCCGCCGACGAAGGCTGCACCCCGTTCATGGGCCTGCTCGCCGCCTACGCCGCCCTGCTCAGCCGCTACACCGGCCACGACGACCTCGTGCTCACCATGCCGGTCGCCGACCGCGCCCGCCCCGAACTCGAGGACATCGCCGGCCTGCTGCTCAACACCGTCGTCCTCCGCCTGGCCACCACCGGCAGCTACCGCGAACTCCTGCACACCGTCCGCGACACCGTGCTCGCCGCCTACGAACACCGCACCCTGCCCTTCGACCGGCTCGTCGACGACCTCGGCCTCGACGGCGCCGCACTCACCCGCTACAGCGTCACCATCGACCCGATGGCGGGCACCACCCACTTCGCCGACGACGTCGTCCTCGAACCCGAACCCTTCGTGCCCGCGCACTCCAAGGCCGACCTCAACCTGCTCTTCGACGAGGACGGCACCAGCGGCTGGCTGGTCTACCGCACCGCCCAGTTCGAACCCGGCCGCATCGAACGCCTCGCCGGGCACCTGCTCACCCTCCTCGACGGCGCACTGGCCGACCCGGACGCCCCACTGACCGAGCACCCCGTCCTCACCCCCGCCGAACGCGCCGCCCTCACGAACGAGCGGTCCACCACCACCGGCGACCACCGCACCCTGCCCGAACTCTTCACCGCCCAGGCCACCCGCACCCCCGGCGCACCCGCCGTACCAGGCCTGACCTACCGCGAACTCGACGAACACGCCAACCGCTTCGCCCACCACCTGCGCACCCGCGTCCAGCCAGGCCAGCTCATCGCCCTGAACCTCGAACGCGGCCCGGACCAGGCCGTCGCCATCCTCGGCACCTGGCGCGCCGGCTGCGCCTACCTCGCCCTCGACCCACACCACCCACCGGCACGACGCCAGGAACTCGTCGAAGACAGCGGCGCCGCCCTCGTCCTTGACGAACTCACCCTCACCGACGACACCGAGCCACCCGGGATCACCATCGACCCCGACGACCTCGCCTACCTCGTCTACACCTCCGGCAGCACCGGAAAACCCAAGGGCGTCCGCACCCCGCACCACGCCGCCGCCGAATACCTCGCCGACTACCTCGGCACCCACTTCGGCCTCGGCCCCGGCGACACCGTCCTCCAGCTCGCCTCCCTGCCCTTCGACGCCGCCATCCGCGACCTCTTCGGCCCCCTGACCACCGGCGCCCGCGTCGTCCTGCTCGACCACGACCAGGCCGCCGACCCCCAAGCCATCCTCGACACCATCGACCGCGAACAGGTCACCTGCCTGCTCAGCGTCGTCCCCACCCTCCTGCGCGCCATCCTCGGCGCCGCCGGCACCGGACACGGACCACACCTGCGCCTCGTCCTCACCGCCGGCGAAGCACTCGACCTCGCCGACTGCGCCCGCACCCGCGCCACCTTCGGCGGCGAACCACTGGTGGTCAACCAGTACGGCCCCACCGAAACCACCATGACCACCACCAGCCACCCCATCACCACCGGCACCGACGGCCCCGCACCACTCGGCCACCCGGTCGCCGGCGCCCGCGTCTGGATCGTCGACCGCCACGGCGACCTCGCCCCCCTCGGCGTACCCGGCGAAGTGTGGATCGGCGGCAGCCGCCTCGCCCAGGGCTACCACCACCGGCCCGGCCTCACCGCCGAACGCTTCGTCCCCGACCCCTTCGCCGGCGAACCCGGCGCCCGCGCCTACCGCACCGGCGACCTCGCCCGCCGCGACCACGACGGCACCCTCCGCTTTCTCGGCCGCCTCGACGACCAGGTCAAGATCCGCGGCAACCGCGTCGAACCCACCGGCATCGAAAACGTGCTCCGCGGCCTGCCCGGCGTCACCGAAGCCGCCGTCCTCGCCACCGGCACCCCCGCGCACCTGACCGCCTACGTCACCCCCGCCACCCTCCACGGCACCGCCCTGCGCGAAGAACTCCGCGGCCTGCTGCCCGAATACCAGGTCCCGTCCCGGATCCACGCCCTGCCCGCGCTCCCCCGCACCGCCAACAACAAGGTCGACAAGAAAGCCCTCGCCGCACTCGAAACCCCCGCCGAACACACCCCCGACACGGCCAAGTCACCGACCGAAGCCGTCCTCGCGTCCCTGTTCGACGAACTGCTCGGCCGCGAGAACACCGGCCGCGACGACGACTTCTTCGCCCACGGCGGCCACTCCCTCCTCGCCGCCCAGCTCGCCGCCCGCATCCGCCGCACCTTCGGGCTCTCCTTGCCCCTGCGCACCGTGCTCGACACCCCGACCGTCGCCGCACTCGCCGCGTGGCTCGACGCCCGCACCGGAAACACCACCGAACCGTTGCCGCGCACGGAATCCACCACCGAACTCACCCCCGCCCAGCGCGCCATCCTTGACCACACCCGCGAACACCCCGGCACCGCCGCCTACCACGTCGGCTTCGCCGCCATCCTCGACGGACCACTCGACGAGATCGCCCTCGCCCGCGCCGTCGACGCCACCGTCGCCCGCCACGAAATCCTGCGCACCCGCTTCACCGACCGCGCCCACACCGAACCCCACGTGCTCATCCGCTTCCACCGCGGCACCGCCACCACCGAAACCGAAGCCACCGCACAGGCCGAGACCGAACTACGCACCCCGTTCAACCTCGCCGGCGAACCACCCATCCGCGCCGCCCTCATCCGCTTCGGGCCGGGCAAGCACCTGTTCGCCCTCACCGTGCACCACATCGCCGCCGACGGCTGGACCCTCTCCATCCTCCAACGCGACCTCACCGAGTACTACAACGCCCAACTCGACGGCCGCACCCCGCACCTCCCCCCGGTCACCCGCTACAGCCCCGCCCAGCAGTCCGATGTGGACTTCTGGAACCGGCTGCTCGACGGCACCCCAACGGGAATCGACCTCCCCACCGACCACCCCCGCCCGGACCGGCCCACCCTCGACGGCGCCACCCGCTACTTCGACATCGACCCCGCCACCGCCCACGCCGTCCGCGCCCTCGCCACCGAAACCGGCACCACCGAATTCATGGTCCTGCTCGCCGCCACCCAACGCTGGCTCCACCGGCAAACCGGCCAGGACCGCTTCCCCCTCGCCGTCCCCGTCAGCAACCGCCCCGACCCCGCCAGCGAACACACCGCGGGCCCCTACGCCAACATCCTGTCCATCCCCGCCGACCTCCGCGGCCACCCGACCTTCCGCGAACTGTTCACCCGCGTCCGCCACACCGTGCTCGAAGCCTGGGAACACCAGCACACCCCCCACGAACTACTCGACCGCCCCCGCTGCCAAGTCATGTTCGGCATGCAGAACCTCCCCACCCCCGACGGCCACCTCACCGGCCTCACCACCACCCCCACCACCCTCGACCGCGGCACCTGCCGCTACGAACTCCACCTCCGCTGCTACCGCACCCCCGACGGCCTCTCCGGCTGGCTCGAACACAACACCACCCTCTTCACCCCCGACGGCATCGAACGACGCCTGCAGGACTTCCTCACCACCCTCCACCACGCCGTGACCGAACCCGAAGGACGCTGACGTGCGCGTGTTCAACCTGATCTGGGCAGGCCAAGGCGTCTCCCTCATCGGCTCGGCGATGACCACCTTCGGCATCGGCGTCTGGGTCTTCCTCGACACCGGCTCCCCCACCTACTTCGCCACCCTCATCCTCGCCGCCTCACTCCCCGCCCTCCTCGTCCTCCCCGTCGCCGGCGCACTCGTCGACCGCTGGGACCGCCGCCGCGTCATGCTCCTGTCCGACACCGGCGCCGCACTCGCCCCCGCCGGCGTCGTCCTCCTCCACACCACCGGCACCCTCCAGCTCTGGCACATCTACGTCCTCGTCGGCCTCGGCGCGATCTTCAAAGCCTTCCAATGGCCCGCCTTCTCCGCCCTCGTCCCGCAACTCGTCGCCAAGGACGACCTCGGCAAAGCCAACGGCCGCGTCTCCCTCATCGAAGCCGCAGGCCAGGTCTTCGGCGCCCTCCTCGGCGGCGGCCTCTACGCCCTCGTCGGCCTCCGCGGCCTCCTCGTCATCGACCTGCTCACCCTCGCCGCCGCACTCGGCACCCTCCTCTACTCCTTCCGCTGGCTCCCCACCGAACCCCGCCACCCCAGCACCGACCCCACCCCCGTCTCCCACCGCGACGAACTCCTCGAAGGCTGGCGCTTCATCCGCCGGCGCCCAGGACTCCTCGGCCTCCTGCTCTTCTTCGCCGCCAACAACCTGGTCATGGAAATGGCCATCGTGCTCGTCCCCCCACTCGTCCTCAGCACCCACACCCCCGCCGACCTCGGCATCGTCAACGCCATCGGCTGGACCGGCATGACCATCGTCAGCCTCCTCATCAGCACCACCCGCGGCCCCCAGCGCCTCATCCGCGCCATCCTCACCGTCGCCACCTGCCACGCCGTCCTCGTCCTCGCCATGGGCCTCGAACAATCCGTCTGGATGCTCGCCGCCGGCATGTTCGGCATCCTCGGCGGCTACGCCGTCACCAACGCCGCCACCTCCACCCTCTGGCAACTCAAAACCCCCCAGGACAAACAAGGCCGCGTCTTCGCCATCCGCCGCATGGTCGCCTGGTCCGCCGAACCACTCGCCTACGGCCTCGCCGGACCCGTCGCCCAACTCTTCGGCACCCCCATCGCGCAGAACCTCGGCCTCGGCCAAGGCGGCGGCATCGCCGTCGTCTTCCTCCTCGCCGGACCAGCGCTCCTGCTGGTGATCACCGCCACCTACCTGCGTCCCCGCGTCCGGCACGTCGAACGCGAACTTCCCGACGCGGTCGCCTTACCCGTGCCACAGACCTGATCTCCTAGACTGGGCCCCGATGCGACGGTATCGGTGGTGGGTGAGCGCGGGCGCGCTCGCGTTCGTGACGGCCCTGGTGGCGATCTTCGTGCTCGCCGGACCCGAATCCCAGCCCGGCAGGCCCCTCGAACCACCCGGCCCACCCGGCACCGGCCCCCTCACCCTCGTCACCCTCGGCGACAGCACCCTCTCCGGCGAAGGCGCCGGCCTCTACACCCCCGACACCAACGGCCTCAACGGCAACTGGTGCCACCGCTCACCCAACGCCACCGTGCACGAGACCCAGGTCCCCGACATCGAGACCAAGATCAACCTCGCCTGCTCCGGCGCCCCCTCCGCCCAGGTCGGCTTCGGCGACGCCAAGCAGTGGACCGAAACCTCCCAGGCCCAGCGCCTCGGCGAACTCACCACCACCCACCGCGTCGCCGCCGTCGTCATCGCCGTCGGCGCCAACGACGAACCCCACTTCTCCCAGCTCATCTCCGAGTGCTTCCAGTCCTGGTTCGACATCCGCGCCGCCCCCTGCAGCGAACGCCTCAAAACCGAATGGCAGCCCCGGATCGACGCCATGGTCCCCCGCGTCGTGACCGCCGTCGCCGACGTCAAGAAAGCCCTCGCCGACCGCGGCTACGACCCCGAGGACTACGACCTCGTGCTCCAGTCCTACGCCGCCCCCATCGGCCCCGGCATCCCCGAAGAGTTCCGCAACCTCAACGGCTGCCCCTTCCGCACCGAAGACCTCGACTGGGTCGCCGGCCCCGGCATCACCCAGCTCACCGAAGGCCTGCGCACCGCCGCCACCCAGACCGGCGCCCGCTTCCTCGACCTCTCCCGCGCCGGCGCCGGCCACGAAGCCTGCAGCGGCGGCCCCAACGCCGCCCAGGAATGGTTCAGCCGCCTCACCGTCCAGTGGACCGATCTGTCCTCTGTGGACCGCGCCAACCACGCGATCCAGGAATCCTTCCACCCCAACGCCGCGGGCCACGCCCAGTTCGGCCGCTGCCTCGGCGAATTCCTCACCGGCGAAGCCCCCACCGCCGCCTGCCTCAAAGGCGAAGACGGCAACCTCCACGCCACGATCTCACCCTAGGCGCGGTCCTGCGAGTCACGCTCGCGCTCTCCGCGCCCAGGCGGTCCCTGGCGGCACGGGCGAGTTCGGCCGAGTACGGCCAGTACGAGGCCGAATCGCCCGCACCGCCAGGAACCACCTGGATCACGAAGCCCATCGACCAGACTTACAGGACAGCGCCTAGGTACGGGGCAACCCCTCCAACTCCGCCATGTTCTGCTCGCCCCATTCGCCGAGCGGCACCATGGCGGCCAGCAACGAACGCCCGAACCCGGTCAGCGAGTACTCGACCTTCGGCGGCACCTCCCGGTAGTCCTCCCGGTGCACCAGACCCGCGGATCCCAACTCCCGCAACGACAGAATCAGCATCCGCTCACTGATCCCCGGCACCTCCCGCCGCACCTCGGCGAAACGCAGCGGACCGTCCTGCAACGCCCACAGGATCAACGCCTTCCACTTCCCGCCCATCACGTCCACCGCCGCGTCCAGGCCGCAGGTGTAGTTCCGCCGCTTCATCGACTCCCCCATACGAACAAAAATGTAGGTACTTCCCCCAAGGTACGCACCCGGCGAGGATCAGCGCATGCACAGCACAGACGTCACCGTCGCCGGCCTCGGCGCCATGGGAGCCGCGCTCGCCCAGGCACTCGTCGACGCCGGGCACTCGGTCACCGTGTGGAACCGCACACCCGGCCGCATACCCGCGCTCACCTCCCGCGAAGTACCCGACATCGACCGCGCCGTGGCCGCCAGCCCGCTCACCATCACCTGCCTCACCACCTACGACGCCACCCTCACCGCACTCGAACCCGCCGCCGGCGCGTTCACCGGCCGCACCCTGATCACCTTGAACAGCGGAACCCCCGCCGGCGCCCGCGAAATGGCGGCATGGGCCGCCGAGCACGGCGCCGACTTCCTCGACGGCGCGGTCAAGAACGTGCCGGACGCGGTCGGCGAACCCGGCACCCTGCTCTACTACAGCGGCGAGAAGGCCGTGTTCGACCGGCACGTCGAACTCCTGCGCGCCCTCGGCGGCGACACCGTGTTCCTCGGCACCGACGTCGACCTGGCCGCGCTGTACGAATCGGCCGTCGGCGGCACACTGTTGCCCGCACTGCTCGGCTTCTTCCAGGGCGCGGCGCTGGTCACCGCACGCGGCCTGCCCGCCGCCTCGCTCGTGCCGTACACGGTGAAGTGGCTGGAGATGATCGGCGCCGTGCTGCCCAGCCTCGCCGAGCACATCGACACCGGCGACTACTCCCGGCCCGCGTCCTCGCTCGGCCTGTTCTACGAAGGCATCGCGCACGACCACGAACTCGCGCGGGAGTCCGGCGTCGACTTCTCCTGGAACGCCCCGATGCACGACCTGCTCACCCGGGCCGTCGAACAGGGACACCGCGAGGACAGCATCGCCGTCCTGACCGAACTCCTTCGCTGACCTCGGTGCTGGTTTTTCAGCACCGGTGAGGATTTATCCCAATAAGCCCAGCGGTATAGGACGTTATACATTTGAATGGTCAGCCGTCTTCGGGATCCACCGCAGGGCCAGGGCGCCAAGCGCCAGGTGCAGGACTGCGGCCACCACGGCGACCGTGTGCAGACCGTTGACGAAGGCGGCCTTCGCCTCCTCCCCTACCCCGGCCGCCAACGGCAGCGCCAGTGTTTCGTCCACTGTGGGCGCGAGGCCGGGTCCCTGGAGCCGGAAGATCAGGGCGGCGAGCGAGCCGAGCAGCGCGATGCCGAGTGCGTTGCCGATCTCGTTGCTGGTCTCGGCGATCGCTCCCGCCGCCCCTGCCCGCGACGGCGGCACGGCGCCGACCGCGGTGTCGGCCACGACGGCGAACGAGATGCCGTAACCGAGGCCCGCGACCACAGTGGACGCGACGTACCAGCCGACCCCGCCCGTGGTCGCGGTCAGCACCAGCAACAACAGGCCGACCGCGATGGAGAAGTGGCAGGCCACGAGCGCGGCCCGCTTGCCGACGCGGTCGACCACCATCGGCGTCACGACGCAGGTGAGCGTGAGCACCGCGGCGCCGGGCAGCGCGAGCAATGCCGTCCGCAGCACCGGCAGGTCCAAAACGGACTGGAGGTAGACGCCCGCCAGATAGGCGGCCGCCGACCACGCCGCCAGCGGCAGCAACCCGGTGATGATCGCCACGGTGAAAACGCGGTCACGGAACAGCCTGAACTCCACCAGCGGGTGTTCGAGCTGCCGCTGTCGCCGGGCGAACCACGCCAGCAGCACCAGGCCCGCGATCCCGGCCAGCACCGGGACGACCGCGAGGCCCTCGGCGGCGGAGTGCTTGAGGGCGTAGACCACGAGCAGGAGCCCGGCCACCGAGGTCACCACGCTGACCACGTCGACGCGACCGGAGCGGACCGTCCGCACCTCGCGGAGCAGGATCGGCGCGAGGACCAGGAACAGGGCGAGCACGGGCAGATTGATCAGGAAGACCGAACCCCACCAGAACCGTTCCAGCAGCACACCGCCGAGCACCGGGCCGATCGCGAACCCGGCGGCGAACGCGGCGGCGAAGATCCCGATGGCCTGCGCCCGGCGCCGCGGATCGGCGAACAGTTCGCTCAGCACGGCCAGCGCCGACGGCAGCAGGGTCGCCCCGGCCACGCCCATCAGCGCGCGGGCGGTGATCAGCAGTTCGGCGTTCGGTGCGAAGGCCGCGACCGCCGAAGCCAGGCCGAAGACCGTCGTGCCGATCACGAGCAGCCGCAGCCTGCCGTACCGGTCGCCGAGGTTGCCGAAGGCGATCAGCAGGGAGCCGACCGCGAAGCCGTAGCTGTCGAGGATCCACAGGGCCTGATCGGCGCTCGGGGTGAGGGCCTGGCCGATCCGGGGCATCGCCAGGAACAGGATCGAGCCGTCCATCGAGACCAGCAGGACCGGGCCGAGGATCACCAGAAGCCCGGCCCAGGCTCGCAGGCCGGGCGGGTTGTGCGTGTGCTGTCGGGACATGCCGCCGAATCTCCGGCAGAGCGCGAAGCCCAGCCATCCCCGCGTCGTGGGTAGACCCAGCAGGTACACCCACGGCACGCGCACGCCGCCTACGCTCGAGGTCGTGGAGAGCCTCGGAGGATTCCTGAAGAGCCGCCGCGGCCGGGTCACCCCGGCCGAGATCGGCCTGCGCACCTACGGGACCGCCCGCCGGGTCCCCGGACTCCGCCGCGAGGAGCTCGCCCAGCTCGCGGGCGTGAGCGCCGGGTACTACACCCGCCTCGAACAGGGCCAGGCCGAAACGGCCTCCGCGCAGGTGCTCGACGCGCTCGCCCGGGTGCTGCAACTCGATCCGGTCGAAACCCTCCACCTGCACAACCTCGCGCGCCGATCATCGAATCCCGGTCTCAGCGAACCGCCACCGGAAGTGCTGCACCCGCGGGTTCTCGCGCTATTGGAAGGTCTCGCGGACGCGATGCCGGCGTTCGTGCTGGGGCGGCGTGGCGACGTTCTCGCGTGGAACCGCACCGGCCACGCGCTCTTCGCCGGGCACCTCCCCTTCGACGCGCCCGAGGACCCCGCGCGCCGGCCGTCCATCCCGCGCCTGTTCTTCCTCGACCCGCTCCTGCGCGACCTGCACCACAACTGGGCCGAACTCGCCCGCATCCACGTCGCCTACCTGCGGCTCACCGCGGGCCGCTTCCCCACGGACGCGCGCCTGGCGGCGTTGATCGGCGAACTCACCATGCGCAGCGACGAGTTCGCGACGCTGTGGGCGACCGGGGACGTCGCCGACTGCACGGTCGGCGCCATGGACCTGCGCCACCCCACCGTCGGCGCGGTCGACGTCACCTACCAGGTCTGGCTCCAGCCGGACAGCCCCGGCCACCGGCTCGAGATCTACACCCCGAACGACCCGGCCTCCGCCGACGCCCTGCGGCTCCTCACCCACCAGAGCCATCGGGACCCGGCAGGCGCTGCTCGGCCTCGTCGATCAGCGACCACGCCAGGGTGATCAGCTCCCGCGACTGCTCCCCCTCGGCGTGGTTGGCCGCCGCCCACGGGTGCCACAGACCGCCCGGCCAGGTGAACTGGTCCGCGTACCGCGTCCCCAGCCCGGCATCCACGCGCCGCAGGGCGAGCAGCGCCCATTCCTGGTCGTACCGCGACTTCAGCTGCCGCAGGTAGCGGTCCAGGTAGGTGGCCAGGATCGCCGCGTCCGCGGTGGCGCCGAGCCGGGCCAGCGCGTAGCAGTAACCCTGCCCGGCGTAGACGCGGTCGCTCTCCAGCAGCAGCTCGCCGATCCGCCTGCGGAACACCTCGCGGCGGCTCACCCCAACCAGCCAGGCCGCGGTGAGCATCGGCCGCCAGTTCCCCTCGTCGAGCATCAGGCCCAGCTCTTCGTCGGTAACGCGCGCGGCGTCCTCGATCAGCTGCCCGACGAACTCGTCCCGCCGCGGCCCCAGCCCGATGAAGTTGCCGTGCAGCAGCTGGCTGTACCGCGGGCGCGCACCGTCACCGAGCACGTACCGATCGCTGACCTGCCTGATGTCCTCCACCCCAGTCATGCCACCGAGTCTGACACGACCGGATCAGCCGGTGGTGGCGATCCGCGGAGCCTGGAACTGGTGGTGCCCCGAGCCGACCGTCACCGTCAGCACCCCGTCGGCGTAGGAGGACGCCAGACCGGCTTCACCGCCGGTGACCGCCGACGCCGACGCGGCCGGGATCTCCACCTCCGCGGTCGTGTTCACCGGGACTTCGACCGACAGCCGGAAACCACCGGAATCGTTGCTCCAGGACGACTTCACCGGCCCATAGGCCGAATCGAACGAACCGGCGCCGCTGGTCAGCCCACCGCCGGGCCGCGGCGCGATCCGCGACTTGTGGTACCCGGGCTCGAGCGCCGAGATGCCACCGATGTGCTGGTACATCCACTGCCCCACGGCGCCATAGGCGTAGTGGTTGAACGAGTTCATCGCGGGATCGCCGAAGCTGCCGTCCGGGTTGATCGAGTTCCAGCGCTCCCACATGGTGGTGGCGCCCATCTTCACCTCGTAACCCCACGACGGGTACTCCTGCCGCATCAGCAGGCCGTACGCCCGATCGAACCGGTCACTTCCGCTCAGCGCGGGCAGTAACCACGGCGTGCCGAGGAAGCCGGTGGTGAGCGCACCACCGCGCGAGTCGATCTTTTCGACGAACCGGTCCGCGACCTTAGCCCGCAGCTCCGCCGGGACCAGGTTCATGCCCAATGCCAGCGCATACGCCGTCTGGCTGCCACCGGAAACCACCCCGTCGCCATTGACGAAGGCCTGGGTGAACGCCGCGCGGATTTCGCCGGACAGGGCTGCGTAGGTGTCCGCGTCGGCCTGCTCCCCCAGCGCCCGAGCCATTTCCGAAAGCATGCGCGCGTTCTCGGCGAAGTACGCGGTGCCGAGCACCCCGCTCGGCGTCGGATCGTCGAGGTTGAGCCAGTCCTCGAACCGGCCGCGCCCGTCGTCGATCAGGTCCGGGCCCGCTCCCCCGCGCACGAACTCGAAAAACCGCTTCATCGACGGGTAGTGCTCGCGCACGGTCGCCGTGTCGCCGTACGCCTGGAACAACGCGTACGGCACGGTGATCCCCGCGTCGCTCCAGCCGACACCACCGGGACCGGCATTGGCCGGATCCGGGGCCACGCACGAATAGTCACCGTTCTCGCGCTGGGTGGCGCGCAGATCGCCGAGCCACTTGCGCAGGAACGCGCGGGTGTCCTGGTTGTACGAAGCGGTCGGCGCGAACACGTTGATGTCACCGGTCCAGCCGAGGCGTTCGTCGCGGGCCGGGGTGTCGGTCGGCACGGACAGGAAGTTGCCGCGCTGCCCCCAGGTGATGTTGCTCTGCAACTGGTTCAGCATCGGGTCCGAGGTGCTCAGGCTCCCGGTCTTGCGCAGGTCCGAACCCCAGACGACGCCCTCGACCTCGTCCACCGCCGGTGGGGCGACGCCGGTGATCTCGACGTAGCGGAACCCGTGCTGGGTGAACGTCGGCCGGTGGTCGACCGGGCCGTCGGCGGCGAAGACGTACCGGTCGGTGGCCGCGGCACCCCGCAGGTTCTCGGTGTACAGCGTACCGTCGGGATTGAGCACCTCACCGTGGCGGATGGTCGCGGTCTGCCCGGCGGTGCCGGTCAGCCGGACCTGGGTCACGCCGACCAGGTTCTGCCCGAGGTCGTAGACGAAGGTGCCCGGTTTCGGCTCGGTACGGGCGATCGCCGGCTTCCGCTCGGTCTCGCGCACGGGTTCGTCGGGTTGCGGCACCACGCGGGCGGTCGCCGATTCGGCCGTATCCGGCGCGGTCCACGCCGACTCGTCGTGGCCGGGATTGTTCCAGCCGGGCCGCGCCAGCCGCGCGTCGTAGGTCTCCCCCGTCTGCAGATCGGCGAGCACGAACGGGCCGGGCGCGGTACGCCAGGAGGTGTCCGTGCGGACCCAGTCGTGGCTGCCGTCGGTGTAGTCGACGCGCAGTTGCGCCACCACCGCGGGGTTCGAGCCGTAGACGCCCGGCGGGTGGTTGCCGACGCGGCCGGCGTACCAGCCCGGCGCCAGCGCGATGCCGAAGGCGTTGGCGCCCTCGCGCACCTGCGCGGTGATGTCGTAGGTCTGGTGCTGGACGCGCGTGCGGTAGTCGGTCCAGCCGGGCGCCAGCTCCTGGTCGCTGACCTTGACCCCGTTGAGGCTCAGTTCGTACACCCCGAGCGCGGCGCCATACGCCCGCGCCTGCTTCACCTCCTTACCCGCCGGGACCACGAACTCCTTGCGGTACAAAGGAAGACTGGGCCGGTGGGTGTACAGCACCTCGGCGGTGACCGACAGGTCCAGCCCTTCCGGGCCGACGGTGCCGCCCGAGAACGGGTTCCGACCGTCGGCGAAGTCGACCTCGGTGAGCGTCGTGCCGTCGGCACCGGTGACGGTGGCCCGGTGGATGACCGCCTTTTCCTGTCCTTCGTTGGCGTTCACCACGCGGTAGCCGAAGGTGCCCGCAGCGAAGTCGGCCACCGCTCGCTGGTCCACCCGGGTGCCGTTGACCGAGGTGGTGACGGTCTCGCCGGCGGCCGCGACCGTGAAGCGCGTGCGCCCGGCGAGCAACTGTTCCTGGGTCACCGCGGCGGAGATGTCGACGATGGCGAGCAGGTTGTACGTACCGTTGATCCGATTGTGCACCCGGAGTTTCGGCAGGCCGGTGCCATCGGCGACGCTGAGCTGCCACAGGTAGCCGTTCTGCCCGTCCGGCGCGCGGAAGAACACCCCGGCGGCCAGGGCCCTCAGGCTCAGTTCGGTGTCCACGGTGTAGTCGGCCCAGCCGAGGGCCTCGTCGTGGTCGGTGAGCCAGGCCGCGCCGCCCCAGTCCGCTTCGCCGAACAGGCCGGTCTCGAACCACGCCGGCTCGCTCCACCGGCTCTCCCGGCCGACGCCGTCCCAGACCCGCACCTGCCAGAAGTACCGGGTCTGCGACCGCAGCGCCGGGCCTTCGTAGGCGATGTCGAACTGACGCGCCGAAGCGACCCGGCCACTCGTCCAGACCTCGCCCGATTCGGGCGTCTCCCCCACCCGCAGTTCGTAGGCGCTCTGCACGACGTTCTGTTCGTCCGAAATGGACGCCCAGCCGAAGTGCGGTGCCTCCCCGCCGATGCCGAGCGGGCTGATCCGATCGTTCACGGTCAGCGCGCCGACGCCGATCCCGTCACCGGCGGCGGCCGGGAGGGGGACGAGCAAACCGGTCAGCACCACCACCGCCGCCAACACCGCGCGCACGCCTCTGCCACGAACCGGACTCATCGCACTACCTGCCTTCCGAACGGGGAACGCGGGGCTTTGAAACGATTCACTCCGGCATTCGACGCTATGTGAGCCAGATCACGACAGTCAATACTCGTGGTGCGGCCGGTTCCGGACAGGTGCGGTGGAACGGTCGGGACCATGTACTCGATTCCACTGGGGGACGCCGAGCTCGGCCCGCTCGAGCCGTGGCACGCCGAAGAGTTCCTCGCCAACATCGACCGCGGCCGGGAGTTCATCGGCCAGTACGTCGGCCTGCCGGACCTGGTCACGGACCTGGCGTCCAGCCGCGCCTACCTCCAGTCGTACGCGGACAAGGCCGCGAGCGACACCGGCAGGCTCCACGGCATCCGCCGCGACGGCACGCTCGTCGGCGGCGTGCTCTTCCGGACGATGGACCTCACGCAGGGCGTCGCCGAAGCCGGGTGCTGGCTCGAACCCGCGGCGTCGGGCCAAGGCCTGGTGACCAAGGCGGCGCGGGTGCTCATCGACTGGGCGATCGAAGAACGCGGCATCCACCGCGTCGAATGGCGCGCCGCGTCGAAGAACGAAGCCAGCATCGCGGTCGCCCGCCGGCTCGGCATGCGGCGCGACGGCGTGCTCCGGGAGTACACCCTGCACCGCAGCGAGCGGTTCGACCTCGAAGTCTGGTCTGTGCTGGCCCCGGAATGGCAAGCTCAGAGCGCGGCTGAATAGGTCGTTATACACCTGGCTCGGTGTCGAAGGCCCGCATCGCGGTCTGCAGCGCCTCCCGGACCACCACGGCGAGATCGCTCCAGTCGGCCCGCCCGCCCTCGGCGTAGTGCTCGACGGCCGCGCGGACCGCGCCGTTCACGATAGCGGCCAGCACGCGGGCCTGCAGGTCCCCTGCGGCTCTGCCGGTCGAGCGCGCGATCGTGTCGGCGAACACCAGCTCCGCGTCGTTGTGCGCCCGCAACCAGACCGCCCGCAACCCCGATTCCTCCTGGGCCAGGCGCACGAGCGCGACCATCGTGGGCACCTCGGCGACCGTCGCGCGCGCCGCCTCGTCGAAGGCCGCCGTGATGTCCTCCCCCGGCCGCCACTCGCTCAGCACCCCGGCCAGCAGGTCGATCCCGGCGGTCAGCAGCGGCTGGACGCTGTCCTCCTTGCCGGTGGCGTAGCGCCAGAACGTGCGCACCGAGATGCCGGCGGCCGCGGCGATGTCCTCGACCGAGGTGGCCGCGACCCCGCGCGTGGTGAACAACCGCACCGCCGCACGCGCGATCTCCAGGCGCGTCTCCGCCTTGCGCCGCTCGGTGAGCGGCGGCCGTCCCAGCGTGCTCCGGTCCCCCACGGGCCCAGCCTACTATCTGGCACACTGTGCCTTAAATGTCACCACGCGCCAGAAAGTAGGTCTCCATGAGCGGACTCGAGCACAGCAGCGTGATCGTCACCGGCGCGGCGGCGGGGATCGGCCGCGCGGCCGCACTCCGCTTCGCCGCGGAAGGCGCCAGGGTGGTGGTCGCCGACCTCAACGCCGAAGGTGCCGAAGCGGTGGTCGCGGAGATCACCGGCTCGGGCGGCACCGCGGTGGCCGCCGTGGGCGATCTGAGCGAGCAGGCCGTCGTGGACCGGGTCACCGTGACCGCCGTGGAGTCGTTCGGCGGCATCGACGTGCTGGTGAACAACGCCGGGATCATGGACGCGATGACCGCGGCCGCCGACGTCACCGACGAGGAGTGGGAGCGGGTGCTGCGGATCAACCTGACCGCGCCGTTCCTGCTGAGCCGGGCGGTCCTCCCCCACCTGCTGGAACGCGGGAAGGGCGCCATCGTCAACACCGCGTCGGAGGCGGCGCTGCGCGGCAGTGCCGCCGGTACCGCCTACACCGTGTCGAAGCACGGCATCGTCGGGCTCACCAAGTCACTGGCGATCATGTACCGCGATTCCGGGATCCGCACGAACGCCATCGCCCCCGGCGCCACCATGACCGCCATCGCCACGCAACTGCCCCGCGAAGGCCACGGCCCGTCCGCGCTCGGCCCCTACCTGGGCAACTTCGGCCGGATCTCCGACCCCACCGAGCAGGCCGAGGTGATCGTGTTCCTCGCCTCCGACGCCGCGAGCAATCTGAACGGCGTGATCCTGCCGGTGGACAACGGGTGGTCAGCGGTCTGAATCAGCGGCCGAATCGGCGTCGACCGGATCACGCGGGTATTCGCCCTTGGCCCGTTCGAGCACCGTGCCGAGCACGCCGAAAGCGATCATCCCCACGCCGAGGCCGAGGTGCAGCCAGTTGTCGGCGTTGTTCAGCGGGATGAAGTTCGTCGGGCTCTCGTCGTCCAGCGCCACCCCGTAGATCCACAGCACCACGTACAGGCCACCGCCGATCATCAGGAACGCGCGAGCCGGACCGGGCGCGAAGAACGCGGCGATGCCGAGCACGCCGAACAGCAGGTGCACCAGGTTGTGCAGCACCGAAACCTGGAACGCGCCGAACAGCTCCGCCTCGGAGTGCGGGCCGGCGAAGTGGAGGTCACCGCCGGTGATGCCGGGGATGAACCCCAGCAGGCCCACCACCAGGAAGGCGATGCCGACGAGCAGGGCGAGGACCTGGATCGGGCGACGTGAAGTACGCATTTTCGATTGCCTCCAGTTCGGTCCACCCCGCTGTACCCGCTACGTTCGCCTTCATGCGGGTGGTGACCTTCAACGCGCTGACGCCCGAACTCGCGGACTGGCCACGCCGCCGCAAGGTGATCGCCGAGGGCATCCGCGCGCTGGCACCCGACCTGATCACGCTGCAGGAAGTGGGCGACGACATCGTCGGACTGCTCGGGCCGGGGTGGCACTTCGCCTGGCATTCCGGCCGGGATGACGGTGTCGGCGCGGTCGCCGCGAGCCGGTGGCCGCTGGGGGCGGTGCACGAACTGGACCAGCGACCGGCGGGCCGGGAAGTCCGGTCCGCCTGGTGCGCCACGGTCGCCGCCGAGGTGCTGGCGCCGTCGCCGTTGTGGCTGGTGCACCACAAACCGAGCTGGCCCTACGGTTACGAAGCCGAACGCGAGCGGCAGGCGGTGGCCGCGGCGCGGTTCGTCGAGCGGCTGGTGCCCGACCCGGCCACCACCGTCGTGCTCACCGGCGACTTCGATGCCGAACCGGACTCGGCCAGCGTCCGCTTCTGGACCGGCAGGCAATCGCTCGACGGTATGAGCACTTGTTACGTCGACGCCTGGCGCGCCAAGCACCCGGACGACGCCGGGCACACCTTCTCCCCGGCCAACGTCCTCGTGCGCGACGGGGACATGCCCGCCGAGGCGGGTCGGCGAATCGACTACGTGATGCTGCGCGCCGGAATCCACGGCCCGCCGCTGGCCGTCGCGGAGTGCCGCCGGGTGTTCACCGAACCGGTCGGCGGTGTGCAGGCGAGCGACCACTACGGCGTCTTCGCCGAGTTCGAAGCCGTGCCGCGCAGCCCGGGCGACCTGACCGCGTTGAGAAGCCACGAAGCTGGTTCCCCGCAGAGCTAGAATCCTCGCTCATGGAGCTGAGGCAGCTGGAGTACTTCGTCGCGGTCGCCGAGGAGCGGAACTTCACGCGTGCGGCCGAGCGGGTGCACATCAGCCAATCCGGCGTCAGCGCCCAGATCCGCCAGCTCGAACGGGAACTGGGTGCCGAGTTGTTCGACCGGTCCGCCCGCACGGCCACGCTGACCGTCGCCGGCAAGGCCGCGCTCGAGCACGCCCGCACCGCGCTCGCCGCGGCCGGTTCCCTCAGCCAGGCGGTCGGCGAGGTCACCGACCTGATCCGCGGCAGGCTGACGATCGGCATGGTGATCGGCTGCACCGTCACTCCCCTGTTCGACGCGCTCGCGGCCTTCCACCGCGCCCACCCCGGCGTCGAGCTCTCGCTGCTGGAGGACAACTCCGACCGGCTCGTCGAGGGAGTCCGCGACGGCACGCTCGACCTCGCGCTCGTCGGCACCGCGGTCGCCACCCCGGCCGGGCTCGACGCGCTCACCATCGTCAGCGACCGGCTGGTCGCGGTCGTCCCCGAGGACCACCCGCTCGCCCAAGCCCCGCGGGTCGGGCTGCGGGAACTGGTCGAGCACCCGCTCATCTGCATGCCGCCCGGCACCGGTCTGCGCACGGTCTTCGACCAGGCCTGCGCGGCCCAGGACCTCCACCCCGGCATCGGCCTGCAGGCCAGCGCCGCCGACGCGATCGCCGATCTCGCCGCGCGCGGGCTCGGGGTCGCCGTGCTGAGCGAATCGATGGCCGCGAGCTACCGCGACCGCCTGACCACGCGACTCCTCGACGACGTGGACGTCCCGGCGCTGCTGGCATTGGTGTGGAAGGGGACGAGCAGTCCCGCCCTCCGTGAACTGCTCCGGCACAGCAGGCAGGCGTTCTCCTTCAGCGATGTCGAAACGGCGCCGGTGCGTTCGTCGAGTTCGTAAAGGAGGTCATCATGACGAACGCACCTGGCCGCCCGCCCGTGGTCGATCGGGCCACCTGGCAGACCGCGCGCGATGAGCTGCTGATCCGCGAGAAGGCCCACACCCGTGAGGGCGACGCGATCGCCGCGGCTCGGCGCCGCCTGCCGATGGTCGAGTTCGACGGGACGGTCGAGATCGCCGGACCCGACGGGCCGATCCCGTTCCTGGACCTGTTCGAAGGCCGCGACGAACTCGTGGTCTACAAACACATGTGGCACGACGGTGTACCGCCTCACGGGCAGTGCCCCGGCTGCACCACCACGGCCTGGCACGCGAGGGACGCGGCCTACCTCAACGCGCGCGGCGTCTCGTTCGCCGTCCTGACCACGGGCCCGTGGGACGAGGTGGCGCCCTTCGTCGAATTCATGGGCTACACCGAGCCCTGGTACTCGGTGCGCGGCCTGGACGAACCGATCGGCGGCGACATGGGGTACCTCGCCTGCTTCCTGCGCGACGGCGACCGCGTTTTCCTCACCTACTCCACGACGGGCCGCGGCAACGAGCCGGCCAACAGCTCCCTGGGCCTGCTGGACATGACGCCCTACGGCCGCGGAGAAGCGTGGGAGGACAAGCCCGGCGGCTGGCCGGAGGGCCGGGCGTCGTGCTGGTTCTGGAGTTCGGACGCGGACGGGAACGCCACCTGGGGCGCGACCGGCCGTCCCGTGCCGCAGTGGACCCGCCCCGGCGCCACGCGGGTCGAATCCCCTGGCCGGCACCACTGATCCGGGCCTCCGGCCAGCGACTTCGCCGACGCCCTCGCCGCCAAGGCCTTCTTCGACGGCATCTCCTACCTCGGCACCTGCTGCCCGGCCGGGCCAATGCTATGAGTGGGGCATTACTAGCAATGAACGCAAGTAATGCCCCACTCCTAGCGTTCAGTCCCCGGGGTCGTGCTCCACGAGAGGCCGGGTGTGTTGACGCATCAGAGCGGCGCTGAATAAGTCGTTATACACCTGTCGTGGCCTCCGTGGCGCGTGCCGCGAGCAGGCGGGTTTGCTCGATCAACTCGGGCGGGCCTTCGACCTGGTACGGCACCCCGACCGCGGCGACGGCCACCGCCAGCCACGCCCAGTCGTCGGCGCCGGTGACGTAACGGCAGGTCCCGTCGTCGAGCGGGGTGAGCGCCCCGGCTTCGGCGCGCAGGTGTTCGGCGACCGTCTCGACCGGGGCCTCGAAGCGGATCGCCGCTCCCCCGGTGCCGCCGCCGGCGAACATCGTCACGCCGTCGGCCGGCAGCTCGCGCGGGCGGAAGGTGGTGCCCGGCACCGCCACCGCCGAGATCCGGTCGAGCCGGAACGTGCGCCAGGCCGAGCGGTCGCGATCGTGGCCCAGCAGGTACCAGCGGCGGCCGAGCAGCACCTGGCGGTACGGCTCGACGCGGCGCCGCGAACGAGCGCCGTCGCGATCGACGTATTCGAACTCCACGTGCTGGTGCGCGGTCGCCGCGGTGGCCAGCGCGGCGACCACCGCCGAATCCGCTCCCGCCACCGGTCGCGTGCCTTCGGTCGCCGCGGAGATCGCCTCGGTCCGGTACCGGAGGCGCTGCGGCAACGCCTGTTCCAGCTTGCGCAGCGCGCTCCCGGCTCCGGGATCGCCGGTGGCCAGCGCGGCGAACCGCAGGCCGACCACCGCGGCCACCGCCTCGTCGTCGGTGAACATCAGCGGGGGCAGCGCCCGCCCGGCCACCAGCCGGTAGCTCCCGCCCGGCCCCCGCTCCGAGCGCACCGGGTACCCGAGGTCCCGCAGCCGGTCGAGGTCCCGCCGCAGCGTGCGCGGGGACGCGCCGAGGCGCTCGGCGAGTTCGGCACCCGGCCAGTCGCGGCCGCTCTGCAGCAGCGACAGCAGTTCCAGCATGCGTTCACCCGGCCCGGACATGCCGAGCAGGATAGTGAGTCACCCGCGGCGGAGGAGGCGTTCGGTGAGGACGACGGTGACCTCCTCCCCCGCCTGCTTGCCGATCGCCTTGCGGACCTCCGCGCGGACGGGGAGCTTGTGCCGCCCGTCGCCGAGGGGCATGAAGGCGCTCTCGAAGGGGTGCCCGTCGATGGTGCCACGGACCTTGACCAGGCCCCGCGTACCGAAGTGGGCCGCGGAGCCCGGCCAGACCAGGTACGTGTGCCCGCCCTTCGCGGGACTCTTCTCCAGGGTCGCGGTGAAGCGCTGGTCCAGCTCGCTGATTGGGTTCATCATGCTGGTTGTACGCGGCCGGCTTCCCGATTTCGACACGGGACGCGGATCAGTTCCGGAGGAATTGTTCCGGCCGCAGCGCCCGCGCCACCACGCGCGTGTCCCCCACCCAGCCGTAGAAGCCGTGCCCGTAGGACAGGGCGAACTGCGTCGCCCCGATGACGAACGGCTTGCCGAGTGTGGCGATGCCACGTGACTCCGCCGAAGCGTTGCGGGCGATCGGCGAGCCGTCGACGTACACCGTGGTGCGGCGGGCGTCGTTCACCACCGCCACGTGCGTCCACCGGCCGGTCGGCAGCGCGTGGCTCCACGAGGTCGGGTCCGCGTCGGTGTGCTTCGGGTAGACCACGAACTGCAGGAACCGCTCGCCCGAGAGGTTCAGGCTGCACGTCGGTTCCTCGGGCGACCAGCCGCTCGTCTTGCCCGCGTCCCCCGCCCGGCCTTCCCAGCTGAGGATGCCCATGAACGCGTGGTCTCCGGTGAACGGCTCGGGCAGCTTGATGAAGGTCTCGATGGTGTAGCCGTCCAGGAACGGCATGCCGTTGATCGGCGCGTCCTGCCCGGTGCGCAGCACCGCCCCGCGGTTCGGTGCCTTCCCGCCGTCGAAGCGGAGGCTGGCGTGCGCGGGCTGCCCGTCGTGGTGTTCGGCGGACCAGGTGAGCACCTCGGGCGCGCTGCCGTGCAGCCGCTCGGCCCGCAGGTCGTTGCCCTGCCCGGTGAGGTCGCGGGCGACGGTGCCCGGGGCCACCGGCGAGCCGTCCGGCCCCGGCGAGGTGCCCGCCGCGTCGAAGCGCCAGTACGCCACGGTGCCAGGCACCAGCACCGCCGACGGCGGGCGCGGCGGCGGCACCACCGGCGGTGCGAACGCGGCGAACCGCCGGTCGAAGTCGAGCTCGACGCTGAACCGCTCGACGTCCCCGCTCAGCTCGACGTGCTCGGCCTGCAACGCGCTGCGCTGCTCCGGCCGCTGACCCAGCAGCCACGGCGAGAAGGTCTCCACGTCGATCACGTTGCGCACGAGGTCGAACCGGTAGTACCGCAGCATCCCGGCACCGCCGTAGTACCGGTCCTGGTAGTTCGTGATGTGCACGTGGACCGGATTGCCCGCGTCGTTGGTCAGGGTGGTGCGCCCGCACGGCCAGTAGTGCCCGTTCAGCGTCAGGAAGATCTGGTCGTTGCCGCGGATCAGGCGGTTCCACAGCAGGTCGCCGTAGCCCGACAGCGCCGCCTGGCCCTGCTCGTCGGCCGAGGCGATCTCGTGCGTGGTCAGGATCGCGGGCAGCGTGGGGTGCTGGTCCAGGACACCCTGCGCCCAAGCGATGCCGCGCTCGGAGATCCGCCAGTCGAGCGCGAGCACCAGCCACTGCCTGCCGCCGCCGGTGAGCACGTGGAAGCTGTGGTAGCCGTCCGGCGACGAGCCGCCGTAGGTGGGCATCCGGCGGAACCGGTCCGGGCCGAAGGTGCGCAGGTACGGGGTGGCGCCGCGCTGGTCGTCCCCGGAGACGTCGTGGTTCCCGGCGAGCACGCTGTAGGGCAGGCGCCCGTCGATCGTGCGGAAGACCTCGTCGGCGGACCGCATCTCCGCCTCGGTGCCGTGCTCGGTGACGTCGCCGAGGTGGGCCAGGAAGACGATGTTGTCCTCGCGGCGCTTGCGCAGCAGGAACATCAGCGTCTCGCGCACCGGGCCCGGGTCGGAACCGCCCTCGTCGAACAGGTACTGCGTGTCCGGCAGCACGGCGAGGGTGAACCGCGGGTCCTGCGGGTCGACCGGCCCCGCCGGTTCCGCCGCCTGCGCCACGCCACCGGGCCACAGCGCCGACGAAACCGCTACAGCTGCGGGCGCGCCGACAGCGGCACGCAACAGCGATCGTCGCCCAAGATGACGCGGGGTGGTCTCGTCCACGGTTCCTCCAAGATCGGGTTCGCCGGGACAGCGTTCACCCGTTTGCTGGCCCGTTCGTGACGCGGAGTCAAACCACCGGCGAACAACCGCGACACGAATGGGCGAGCCTCACCCGAAGAGCTTCTCGATGTGACCCGAGATGGCGACCACCAGCGGCGCGAACTGCACCGCGCCGCCGAGCAGCGACCGGACCTTCTCCCACCGGCTCTTCGCCACCGCGGCGTTCACCTCGGCCGCAGCTCCCCGATCACGCAACGCCCGGACGTCCTCGGTGAGGTCCGCGAGACTGTCCTCGACCACCTCTCGTCCGCGCAGGTCGGTCCGGCCGACCCCCGCCCGCAACTGGTCGAGCAGGGCGATCAGCTGGTCGGGGACCACCACGGCACCACCGCTGACCGCGACCACCACCCCGTCATTGCGGCCGGCCTGGACGATCGGAGCGGTGCTGTCCCCGCCGATGTCGATCCGGTTGTGGTAGCGCTCGCTCACCGGTTCCCCCCGTTCTTCGATTCCCCGGGCTTTTCGCCGCCGCGCGCCCAGATCGAGCCGTCGTTGCGCCCGCTCTGCACGATCGGCGCGTGGTTCGGCCCGTGGATGTTCACGCCGTTGTTGACCACCACGGACGCCTGCTGCTCGAACGTGGCCGCGGAGTAGCCCGCCGCCCGCAGCATCCGGCTGATCGTCGGCAGGATCCGGCTGTCCAGGATCTTGTCGTAGCGCTCCACGTCCAGGAGCTGGAAGTACCCGGAAAGAGAACCGGCGGCCAGCTCCCGCAGGCTCTTCGACGCCCCATAGCGCTCGGGGTCCAGGACCCCGGCCTCCCGCTTGGGCCGCGGGATCCACGAACAGAGGTTCCAGACGCGCGCGGGCATGGTCGCGGGCAACTTGAGCCAGTCCAGCAGTGCCTGTTTCACCGGGGTGAAGGAGCCGGCTCGCATCTGGTCCAGCGCGCGGTACTCGGGGCGGAGCGGCGTCAGCACGCACGGCGTCCACTCGAGGTACAGCGTGCTGTCGCAGACCGCGACGTGCAGGTAGAAGGTCAGCACCAGGTCGCGGTCCCAGGTCTCGACCTGGGCGGACAGGTAGTACCGAGCCCACTCCCGTGGCGCCAGCCGCACGCGGTCCAGCTCTTCCCGGTCCAGGTAGCCGTTCGGCGGCGCGTCCGGATCCGGCAGGTAGGGCACCGCCTGCGGGGTGTGGAAGTGGTCGACGAGTTCGGCGGCGGGCACGAAAACCGTTCCACCGACCCGCAGCTCGCGGAACCGGTTGTCCGGGGACAGTTCCGAGGCTTCGCGGAGCTCTTCGATGGCCCGGCGGATGCCGTCGTACACCGATGCCGTGCTGAGCGGACCGGCACCGTCGCGTTTCCCCTCGCGCAGGCGTTCCAGCGGGATCGCCATCGACCACGGATCCCGCACCGCCCCTGAACCGACGAACGGGTTGTACCCCCGGTAGACCACCAGTGGCGCGGCGTCGCCACCGGGCGCCGGCCGCTGGTACCGCTGTACCTGCCCGTCGTAGAAGCCGCCGAACAACTCCGCCGCGGGCGCGCGCCCGGTATCCCGCGCGCCGCGGCTGAACTTCGAAACGAGCAGGTGCCAGGTCGACCACCGCTGGAAGACCAGCACGCCCAGCCCGGCCAAGGCCATCAGCAGGCCGACGAGGATCTGGACCGTGTCGTCGTCCGCGGTCCGGGTCGTGGATCTCGAAGCCGGAGATCCGTCGAGAAGTGCCGTCACCAACTCGGTTTCGAGGACGAACGGGACCAATGCGAGGGCAAGCAGCCCGACCACCACCCGCGGGGAGATCTTCGGCCCGTCCTGGGCGGCGCGGCGCACGAAGTCGACGGCGGCCACCACCAGCGCGAGAACGATCCACCCGATGAGCAGTACGGTCCCCCAGCTCACCACCACGAAGACCAGCATCGCCAGGAAGGCGAGCCCGTCGAAGAGCTTGCTCCTGACCCGTGCCTGCACGGCCTCGCCGAGCACCTTGGCGGCGTCGACCCCCGGCGACGGCGGCACCGCACGCGTCGGCTCGACGAGGTACTCCTTGAGCGCGGCGTTGGCGTACCCGGGGTCGAGGTGGGCCGCGGCGCAGAGGTACCTCGTGGTGTCGTCCGGCGCGGTCCACTGTGGAGCCGGTGGCGCGTATGTCCCGTGGTGGGTCATGATTTCCCTTCCTCGTCGATCACGGCGTCGCGTTCTCCAGCATCGCGCCGAGGACGGGCGCGAACTCGCTCCAGCGGTCCGCCGGTGCGTGCGCGTACACGAAGTACTCGATACCCGCCGTACGCCAGTACACCGACCGCACGTACCGTCGGCCTTCTGGCGCACGCCACTCGAATTCCCACTCGACCGCCTCGTGCCCGTGCGCATTCGCGCGACTCAGGCCGTACAACTGATAACCGGGCCTTTTCGCGATCTTCCGTTCGTAATCCAGGTGGTAGGAGTAGATGTCGCTGGAATATTCCGGCGCGGCGCCACCGAATTTCAGCACCACGCGCGAGTCGGCCGGATTGTTCGCCTGCATGCTGCCCGGTTCCGGCAACGTGCTCAAGGGCCACCCCCTGGGCACCACGGTGATGAGTCCCGCCGGTCCGCGTACCCGCTCCCCGTCCGGCGCGCTCGTGCTCGTCGGCACTGGAACCGTTGTGGTGCTTGAATTCGGGCTTGGTGTCGCAGTCGGCCAGAACTCTGGTGACGCTGTCGGTGATCCACCGGGCGCCAGTGCCCATCCCGCGTAAACCGCGCCGCAAACCGCCAAATTGCTCACTCCGGCGAGGACAGCGACCGCACGCGAACCGAGCCCAGCCGTAGATCGCAAAAACTTCACCTTCCGGTTCGGGGCGATTTCCGGCTTGCACTTCGACGGCCGGTTCGTGCATGGTGGGTCGAATACCGGCGGAGGAGTGTTACAAGTGCACGAAGACAACACCGGAAATCACCCGGATCGGGGAATGTCCACGGCCGAGCTGGAACGGTTGTTCACCCACGACCAGGGGGATCCCGGCATTCGTCGAGAGCTGGGCTGGGCACTCTGCCGCGACGCGTTCGACGCCTGCAGCGTCACCAGGGACCAAGCCCGGGTGATCACCAGTGCGCGGCAACGCGAGGTCTGCGACCGCGCCGCGCGCCGGATCCTCGACCTCGAGACGGGTGATCGGGGACTGATCGAGAAGGCCGCGGGGATGCTGGACGAAATCCGTGCCGGGGACCGGTGGCACTGGCACCCCCGCGCGAGCGCGGCTGTCCTGCTGGCCGTCACCGTGCTCGGCGGGCTCACCGCAGTCAGTTTCGCCGCGATGGCCGAACTCCCCGGCGTCGCCGCGCTGGCCGCCCTCATCGCCAGCCTGCTGCTCGCGGTGGTCGTCGTGCGGTACCGGCGGGAACACTGGCGCACACGGGCAGAGCGACTGCGTCCCACCGTGTGGCGCCAGGGTGTCTGATCACCACTCACCTGGTGCGCGGGAATCGGCCCACGTGACGGCGAAGTACTCATGGCCCCGGATGCGGAACTCGGCTGCGCGAGTGCGGGCTTCGACTGCGCGAGTGTGGAGTTCGGCCGCGCGAACGTGGGGTTCGGCTGCACGAGTGTGTAGTTCGGCTGCGCGAGTGCGGGTTTCGGCTGCGCGAACGTGAGGTCCGGCCGCGCGAGTGTGGGGCTCGACTGCGCGAACGTGTAGTTCGGCTGCGCGAACGTGGGGTTCGGCTGCGCGAACGTGGGGTTCGGCTGCACGAGTGTGTGGTTCGGCTGCGTGGACGTGGGGGCGGCTGGGCGGGTGTGTGGGGGGCGTGCTGGTGGGGGTTAGGGGTCGGGGGTGTGGTCGCTCAGGGCGGTGTA
Source organism: Amycolatopsis magusensis (assembly GCF_017875555.1). Lineage (GTDB taxonomy): Bacteria > Actinomycetota > Actinomycetes > Mycobacteriales > Pseudonocardiaceae > Amycolatopsis > Amycolatopsis magusensis. The sequence continues at coordinate 6,315,998 of NZ_JAGGMS010000001.1, forward strand.
GCCGAGTTCCAGGCTTTGGCGGAACAAGGGGTGCTGCACGGCGGGGATCGCGGTGAGCAGGTCCTGTTCGATCGACTCGACGAGCGGGTCGCAGTCGTCCAGGAGGGCTTCGCCGGCGGGGGTGAGGCCGATCAGCAGCACCCGCCGGTTCGCCGGGTCGCGGGTGCGTTCGATGTGCCCGCGTTCCTCCAGCCAGCGCACCATCTCGTTCATCGTCTGCGGGGTGACGAACGAGCGGCGCGCCAGCTGCGCCGACGACAGGCCCCGCCGCCGGCGCAGGGCGGTCAGCGCGGTGAACTGCAGCGTGGTCAGCCCTTTGGGGCGCAGTGCCTCGTCCATCCGCGCGCGGATCGCCAGCTCCAGCCGCTTGACCAGGTAGAGGGTGAGCGGTTCGGCCATGGGGTGATCGTGCCCGAGCACCTCCGTCACCCGATCCGGTACCCGGGTCACGCGTACCCCGCCCGCAGTTCGGCCTTGCGGATCTTGCCGGAGCCGGTGCGTGGCAGCTCGTCGCGGAACTCGATGTACTTGGGCACCTTGTACCCGGCGAGCCGTTCGCGGAAGTGCGCGCGCAGCTCGTCGGCGCTCAGCCGTGCGTCCGGCCGCAGCACGACCACCGCGCGCGGCACCTCGCCCCACTTCGGGTCCGGGGCGCCGATCACCGCGCACAGCTCGACGTCCGGGTGGTCGAGGGCGGCGGCCTCCACCTCGGCGGGGTAGATGTTCTCCCCACCCGAGATGATCATGTCCTTGAGCCGGTCGACCACGGTGAAGTAGCCGTCACCGTCCACTGTGGCCACATCACCGGAGTGCAGCCAGCCACCGGCCAGCGCCTGGTCGGTGTCCGCCGGGCGGTTCCAGTAGCCGAGCATGACGTTCGGCCCGCGCACCACGATCTCCCCGCGCCCGCCGGGCGGCACCGGTTCCCCGGCCGGGTCGACCACGCGCACGTCGGTGAAGAACGACGGCACCCCGGCGGACCCGGCCTTGGTGCGCACGGCCTCCGGGTCGAGGATCAGCACCCCCGGCGCCGCTTCGGTCATGCCGTAGCCCTGCACGAAGGTGAGCCCGCGGTCCAGATAACGCCGGATCGTCGCGGGCGGCACCGGCGCGCCACCGCACAGCATGGTCCGCACGCTGGACAGGTCGGCCGACGCCCAGCCCGGCTGCGCGGCCATCGCGTCGTACATCGCGGGCACGCCGAACAGCAGCGTGACCCGGTGCCGCTCGATCGCCGCCAGTGCCGCGGCCGGGTCGAACGCCTCCATCAGCACCGCGGTCCCACCCTTGAGCAGGGTGGGCAGGCAGGTCATGCCCAGCGCGGCGGTGTGGAACAGCGGCGCGGCGATCAACGCCACCTCCCCACCGGACAAATCGGACTCGACCAGCACGTTGACGCAGTTCCAGGTGAGGTTGCCGTGCGAGAGCACCGCGCCCTTCGGCCGTCCCGTACTGCCGGAGGTGTACATGATCAGGCACGGGTCGCCCAGCCCCACCGGTTCGTCCGCCGGCGCGGCCGTGCCGAGGGCGAACTCCTCGTAGGCCGCGCCGCCGACGACCAGGCATTCCCGCAGCGCCGGGGCCGCCGCGTCCACCAGCGGACCCACCGCCTCGGTGTGCACCAGCACGGACACCCCGGCGTCGCCGAGCACGTACGCCAGTTCCGGCGCCGCCAGCCTGCTGTTGACCGGGACGAAGACCGCACCCAGTGACGCGGTGGCGAACAGGGTCTCGAGGTAGGCGGGGTGGTTCGGGCCGAGGTAGGCGACCCGGTCACCCCGCCGCACGCCGAGCGAGCGGAACCCCTGCGCCAGCGCGGCCGTCCGGGCGGCGAGCGCGGCGTAGGACAGCGACCGCTCGCCGTGCACCAGCGCGATCCGGCCGGGCGTCATCCGCGCCCGCCGCACCGGCCACGAGCCGAGGCCTTCGTCGCGCATCAGTCGTTCCGGTAAGCCGAAAGACCGGGCCGGTAGGCCTTTTCGTCGAGGAACTGGGTCATGCCCTTCTGGCGGCCGTGTTCCGGGTCGAGGAACTGCGACTGCTCCAGCTTGGCGTAGAGGTAGTCCTCGGCCTGCTCCCACGGCATGTCCTGGGCGATCTTGTAGCCCACCTTCGCCGCCCGCAGCACCACCGGGTTCATCGCGGCCAGCTTCGCCGCCAGCTCACGGGTGCGCTCACGCAGCAACTCGGCCGGCACCGCTTCGTTGACCAGCCGCATCTCCGCGGCACGACGGCCGTCGAACGGCTCGCCGGTCATGATGAAGTACAGCGCGTCCCGCTGGCTGACCGTGGCGGCCAGCGCCCGGCTGACCACCCCGCCCGGCGGGATGCCCCAGTTCACTTCGGACAGTCCATATTGGGCGTCCTCGGCGGAGATCGCCAGGTCGCAGGCCACGAGCGGGGTGAACGCGCCACCGAAGCACCAGCCGTTGACCATCGCGATGGTCGGCTTCGACCAGGTGGACAGCCGCTTCCACTGCCATTCGGCGCTGGCCCGGCGGACGCGGATCTGCACCGCCGGGTCACCCGACTCGTCCACCTCGCGGAAGTACTCACGCAGGTCCATGCCCGCGGAGAAGGCTTCGCCCGCGCCGGTGAGCACCAGCACGCGGCAGCGCGGATCACCTTCGAGCGCGTCGAGCGTGCGCACCATCTCGTCGTTGAGCGCCGGGTTCATCGCGTTGCGCTTCTCCGGGCGGTTGAGCGTGACCCAGGCGATGCCCTCGTCGAACTCGACGAGCACGTTCCGCCCCCAGGGCGTTTCGGCGGAGTCGCGGTCGGTGGCGGGTGCGGACATGGGTTTCGGTCCTCTCTCAGGAAAGCGGGCTCAGAACGGGTAGCGCGCGGATTCGGCGCGCACGGTGACCCACTGGGTTTCGGTGAAGGCGTCGACGTTCGCGCGGGCTCCCCCGACCCGGCCGACACCGGAGGCGCCGACCCCGCCGAACGGCGCAGCCGGGTCGTCGTTCACCGTCTGGTCGTTGATGTGCACCAGCCCGCTGGGGATGTGGTCGGCCAGTGCCAGCCCGGCGGCCGGGTCGGCGGTGAGGATGCCCAGGCTCAGCCCGTATTCGGAGTCGGCGGCGAACTCCGCGGCTTCGTCGAGCGTGTCGAAGGGACGGACGCAGGCGACCGGGCCGAACACCTCTTCGGCGTAGGCCGGGATCGACGGGCCGCAGTCGGCGAGCACGGTCGGGCGGAAGAAGGGCCCCTCCGCGGTGCCGCCCTGCACCAGCCGTGCCCCGGCGGCGACGCTGCGGTCGACCAGGTCGCGCACCCGCGCCAGCTGGCCCTCGTCGATGATCGGGCCGAGCACGACCTCCTCGGTGAACGGGTCACCGACGGGCAGTTGTTCGGCCTTCTTGCCGAGCAGTTCGACGTAGCGGTCGTAGAGCGAGCGGTGCACCAGGTGCCTGCCCACGGCCATGCAGATCTGGCCCTGGTGCAGGAAACTGCCGAACGCGCCACAGGAGGCGGCGGCCTCCAGGTCGGCGTCCTCCAGCACCACCAGCGCGCTGTTGCCGCCGAGTTCGAGGTGCGCCCGCTTGAGCAGTTCCCCGGCGCGGGCGCCGATGGCGCGCCCGGCGCGGGTCGACCCGGTGAACGAGAGGACCGGCACGCGCGGGTGCTCGACCAGCGCCTGCCCGGCCTCGGCGTCGCCGGGCAGGACCTGGAGCACCCCGGCCGGCAGCCCGGCTTCCTCGAAGATCCGGGCGATGACCACACCACCGCAGACCGCGGTCCGGGGGTCGGGCTTGACGATCACCGCGTTGCCGAGCGCGAGCGCCGGGGCGACCGACCGCATCGACAGCAGCAGCGGGAAGTTGAACGGCGAGATGACCGCGACCACCCCGGCGGGCACCCGGCGTTCGAAGCTCATCCGGCCGGCCGAGGGCAGCAGTTCGCCGTAGGGCGCGGACGGCAGCGCGGCCGCCTGCACGCACTCCCCCGCCGAGCCCTCGATCTCGATGCCCGCCTTCAACCGGACCGAGCCCGACTCGCGGACCAGCCATTCGGCGATGGCGCCGGTGTGCTCGGCCAGCAGCCCGGCGGCCCGCAGCAGCACCGCCGAACGCTCGGCGTGCGGGCGGGCGGCCCACTCACGCTGCGCGGGGATCGCGCGTGCCACGGCGGCCGCGATGTCCGCGGCACCGGCGACGCCGACCGAACCGAGGCTCGCCCCGGTCGCCGGTTCGCGCACCTCGCGGGTGCCGGACCCGCCGTCCGCCCACGTGCCGGTGAAGACCTTGCCGGACCACCGCGCGGGATCGAGGAACTCCACCCGAACCTCCTTGATCGGCCTTGCTCGAACATCATCAGGGTTCCTGATGAATGTCCGCACAGCCTGCGGCCTGGTCAAGGTTCTTGACAAGAGGTGGTGACCTGGGTCACGCATAAATCCTCAGGACTCCTGATGGATCAGGAGCCGCGACGCAGATCGTCCAGCCGCCGGGCGCGCACGGCCCGCTCGAACGGCGTGTCCCCGTGCTCCTGGTCGCCACCCAGTTCCGCGTACAGCTCGGCGATGCGGGCGCTGTCGTGATGGGAGGCGAGGTCGGCCAGCTCCGGGTCGGTTTCGGCGAGCACCTGCCGGAAACGCAGCTCGGCCAGCGGGCCGAGCCGGTCGTAGATCTCCAGGAACAGCCGTTGCGCCTCGGCGCGGCACCAGCCGGGCGGCAGCATCACCGCGGGCAGGTCCGGGTCGCGCTCGGGGAACGCCCGCCAGTCCACGCGCAGCTCGGTGCGGGTGCGCAGGGCTTCGGCCGGACTCACCCGGCCCGCCGTGAGATGCGTCGGCAGCGACTCGTAGCGCTCGACGAACTCACGGTACTGCTGGGCGAGCGGTTCGAGGTCGAACGCGGCGGCGGGACCACCGGCGGCCGGGCCACCGGGGACCTCGGCCGCCCGCAGCACGCTGCCGCGTTCGATGCCGAGTTCGGCGAGCAGCGCGATCGCGGGCTCGGCCAGGTCACGCGGGGAAACCCACAGGCCGTCGTAGAGCGCGGCGAAGCCGAGCACCCGCAGCCGGGACCGCAGCGCGGTGCGTACTTCGCGTTCCTGCTCGGGCACCGAGAACGCGACCACGGTCCACTGCCCGTCCCAGTCGGGCGCGGTGGCGCCGAAGGTGAGCATCCGCCGCGTGCGGCTGACGATCACCCCGCTGGTGCGTGGCGGGATGCCGTAGGCGGTGGTGCGCCCGCGGCGCGAAGTGGTCAGCAGGCCCTTCGCGGCCAGCCGCCGCATCGCCGCCCTGGCGTTGTCCGTGCCGATGCCGAACTCCGCGAGCAGCCGCACCAGCGCGGCGGAGGGGATGTGCTCGTCGCGCCAGTACCAGTAGTCGCCCAGCAGCGAGGTCAGCAGCAGCTGCGGTTCGGCCCGCTGCGGCGTGTCCGGCATCCGCGCTCCTCTTCCCGTTACTCCGGCCCGGAAGCCTACGGGGCACCGGGTCTTGCAATTGGCGACACCTCGTGCGACGCTCGTCGCCATCCTAGTCGGCAATGATCGGTTCCCGGATTCCCGGCTGTGCCTGACCGTCCCGACCGCCCGACTGTCCTGACCCACGCCTGGCAAGGCCCAACGCAGGGAGAACCATCGCCATGCGATCAGCCCCCACCGCACGACGGCTCACCGCCGCGGCCGCGGTCCTGCTCGCTCTCACCGGTTGCGGCGCCCAGGTCGGCGACTCCGCGGCCGAGCCGGCCCCGGCCGGGGCCGACACGGCCCTGCACGACGCGCTGCCCGAGGCCGTCCGGCAGGCCGGGGTCATCCGCTTCGCCGGCGACTCGCACCCGCCCTACCGCACGGTCGCCGCCGACGGCGCCATCACCGGCATCGACAAGGACTTCCAGGACGCACTGGGCGAACTGCTCGGCGTGCGCACCGAGACGATCGTCGTCGACAGCCTGCCCGCCGCGCTGCAGGGCATGCTGTCCAACCGCTACGACGCCTTCAACGGGCCGGTGAAGGTCACCGCCGAACGCGAGAAGCAGTTCGACACCATCACCTGGATGACCACCCGCACCTCCTACGTGGTCCCGGCTAACGCGCCAGTGCCGATCCCGGCCACGGACGCCCTGTGCGGCAAGCGGGTCGCCGTGGTCACCGCCAGCGTGGTCGAGGAGCAACTGCGTCAGCTCTCGGCGTTCTGCGAGCGCACCGGCCGCGGTGCCGTGCAGTCGATCGGGCTCGCCGACACCAACGCCACCCTGCTCGCCGCGCAGTCCGGCCGGGCCGAGGCCGCGGGCATGACCCAGGCCGCGGCGATCGACGTGACCACCCAGCAGAAGGGCGTCTACACCTACGTCACCCAGACCGAGGAGCAGGGCGCCACCGCGGACAAGCTCGCGCTCTACGTGCCGAAGTCGGGACAGCTCGGACCGGTGCTGCACCAGGCTTTCGGCGCGCTGTTCGCCTCCGGGCGCTACCAGCAGATCATGCAGAAGTGGGGCCTGACCGACGTCACCGTGCCGCAGCCCGAGTTCAACGCCGGGACGCCGGCATGACGGTGACCACCGATCCCCCGGCGACGGCGACAGCGCACGACATCGCCACCGCCCGGCCGCGCTTCCGGCCGTGGCGCTGGGTGGCCACCGCGGTACTGCTGGTGCTGGCCGCGCAGTTGCTCGCCTTCCTGATCGGCAACGAGCGGTTCCAGTGGGACGTCGTCGCCGCGCACCTGTTCGCCCCGTCCGTCCTTTCCGGACTCGGCACCACGGTGCTGCTGGCCGTGCTGGCGATGGTCATCGGCTCGCTGGTGGGCGGGCTGCTCGCCGCCGCGCAGCTGTCCGGCTTCGCTCCGGCGCGCTGGGCGGCCACGCTCTACGTCGGCGTCTTCCGCGGCATCCCGCCGCTGGTGCAGCTGATCTTCTGGTTCAACCTGGCCTACCTGCTGCCGAAGATCTCGCTGAGCGTGCCGTTCGGCCCGGCCCTGCTCACCTGGAACGCCAACGACCTGATCACCCCGCTCACCGCGGGCATCATCGGCCTCTCACTGGTCGAGTCGGCGTATATGGCCGAGATCATCCGCGCCGGGGTGCTCGGCGTGGACCGGGGGCAGCGCGAAGCGGCGTCCGCGATGGGCTTCACCCCGGCGCAGACGTTCTTCCGCATCGTGCTGCCGCAGGCGATGCGGGTGATCATCCCGCCCAGCGGCAGCCAGTTCATCAGCGTGCTCAAGGGCACCGCGCTGGTCTCGGTGATCGCGATGAACGACCTGCTGCACGCGGTGCAGGTGATCTACAACCAGAGCTACGAGATCGTGCCGATGCTGATCGTGGCCTGCGTCTGGTACCTGGTCGTGGTCACGCTGCTGACCGTGGCGCAGCGCAGGCTCGAACGGCGCTTCGCGCGGGGAGGGTCATCGTGAAGGCGGTACTGCGGATGAGCGGGGTGCGCAAGGCCTTCGGCACGCACCAGGCGCTCGACGGCGTGGACCTCGAGGTCGCCGAGGGCGAGGTCGTGGTGGTCATCGGGCCGTCCGGCTCGGGGAAGTCCACTTTGGTCCGTTGCGTGCACCAGCTCGAGTCGATCGACGCGGGCTCGATGTACCTCGACGGCGACCTGATCGGCTACGAGGAGCACCGCGGGCGGCTGCGGCCGCTGAGCCCGCGTGGCGCGGCGGCGCAGCGCAGGCGCGTCGGCATGGTGTTCCAGCAGTTCAACCTGTTCCCGCACTTCACCGCGCTGCGCAACGTCACCGAAGCGCCGGTGCGGGTGCACCGGCGTGACCGGGCGGAGACCGAGCGGGACGCGATCGCGTTGCTGGAGCGCGTCGGTCTCGGCGACCGGCTGCACCACTACCCGCGTCAGCTCTCGGGCGGGCAGCAGCAGCGGGTGGCGATCGCCAGGGCACTGGCGGTGCGCCCGCGGATCATGCTGTTCGACGAACCCACCAGCGCGCTTGACCCCGAGCTGGTCGACGAGGTGCTCGGTGTGCTCCGAGGGCTGGCCGCCGACGGGCTGACGATGATCGTGGTGACCCACGAAATGGCCTTCGCCCGCGAGGTGGCCGATCGCTGCGTGTTCATGGAAGCCGGCCGGATCGTCGAATCCGGCACCCCGGCCGAGGTCTTCGGCAATCCCCGCAGCCCGCGCCTGCGTGCGTTCCTGTCCCGGCACACGGAAGAAGCAGTCTCTTGATCACCATCACCGCCGTCGGGGACCTCATCCTCGACGAACCGGACCCGGCAAGCTTCCTGGCGCCGTCGGCCTCGCTGTTCCGGCGGGCCGAGGTCGCCATCGGGCACGTCGAGGTCCCGCATTCGACCACCACCACGCAGATCAGCACCGACGTGCCCGCGCCCCCGGCCGACCCGGCCGCGCTCGGCGCGCTCGCCGCGGCCGGGTTCGACGTGGTGACCCTGGCGGGCAACCACATCTTCGACGCCGGGGAGGTCGGCGTGACCGACACCGTGGCACACGCCCGGGCGGCCGGGCTGGTCCCGGTCGGCGCCGGAGCCGACCTCACCGAGGCCCGCACCCCGGCCGTCGTCGAGCGCGACGGCCTGCGGATCGGCGTGCTGTCGTACAACTGCGTCGGCCCGCGTGAATCCTGGGCGACCTCGCGCAAGGCGGGCTGCGCGTACGTCCACGTGCTCACCCACTACGAACTCGACCACGCCAGTCCCGGCGGTCCGCCACGGATCTACACCTTCGCCGATCCGGACAGCCTGGAGGCGATGGCCGCCGACATCTCCGCGTTGCGCGCCGAAGCCGATGTCGTGCTCGTCGCGCTGCACAAGGGCGTCGGGCACACCCCGGCGGCGGTGGCGATGTACGAGAGCCCGGTGGCACGCGCGGCGATCGACGCCGGGGCGGACGCGGTGTTCGGCCACCACGCGCACATCATGCGCGGCATCGAGGTCCACCGCGGCAAGCCGATCTTCCACGGCCTCGGCAACTTCGTCACCGTCACCCGCGCGCTCACCCCGTCCGAGGGCGGCGACAGCGCGGAACGGGCCGCGTGGGCGGAGAAACGCAAGGCGCTCTACGGGTTCGCGCCCGATCCGGACCTGCCGTTCTACCCGTTCCACCCGGAGAGCCGCAACACCGTGGTCGCGGTCTGCCGGTTCGACCGCGACGGACTGGCCGAAGCCGGGGTCGTGCCGTGCCACATCGACGACCACGGCAGGCCCGTGCCGCTCGAACCCGCTTCCCCGGAGGGCGAGGCCGTACTCGCCTACCTCCGTGACATCACCGCCCGCGCACGGCTCGGCGGGGAGCTGGTCCGCCGAGGCGACCAGGTCCTGCTCGCCGGAGCCGGCCGCGTTCCAGCCCTGGAGGGCCAGCCATGACCGACCAGCCGCTCGCCGGCCGCACCGTGATCGACCTGACCACCGCGCTCGCCGGGCCCTACGCGACCCTGCTGCTCGCCGGGCTCGGGGCCACCGTGATCAAGGTGGAGAACCCCGCGACCGGTGGGGACACCTCGCGCAACAACGCGCCCTACCTCGGCCGCGACGGGCTGGCGCTGGGCCGCAAGCACGACGACGACATGTCGGTGTCGATGCTGGTGCGCGGCCGCGGCAAGCTGAGCGTGACGCTGAACCTCAAGGACCCGCGCGCGAAGGCGGTGTTCACCGACCTGGTGCGGGACGCGGACGTGCTGGTGGAGAACTACTCCCCCGGCGTCACCAGCCGCCTCGGCATCGACTACGCGGCCGTGCGGGAGCTCAACCCCCGGCTGGTCTACACCTCGATCAGCGGGTTCGGCACCCAGGGCGGGCCGGGGTCGGGCAAGGCGATGGACTCGATCATCCAGGCGCTGTCCGGGGTGATGATGACCGCGGGTGAGCCCGACGGCGACCCGGTGCGGTTCGGCCTGCCGATCGGGGACCTGCTGGCGCCGCTGTTCGCCGTGGTCGGCACGGTTTCGGCGTTGCTGCAGGCGGAAACCACCGGGCAGGGGCAGCACGTGGACGTGTCCATGCTCGGCGCGCTGACCTCGCTGGTGGCGTGCGAGCCGTTCGACGCCTTCGAAGCGGTCGGGCTGCCGCAGCGCACCGGTTCGCTGGTGCCGCGGCTGGCGCCGTTCGGCATCCTGCCCACCGCCGACGGGCACATCGCGTTGTGCGCGCCCACCGATTCGTTCGCCCGCGGGGTGTTGCGGGCGATGGGCCGTGAGGACCTCGTCGACGACGAGCGCTACCGGACCAGGGACGAACGCGTGCGGCGCGCGGACGAACTGCACGCGCTGATCGGCGACTGGTGCCGCACGCTGCCCTCGACCGAAGTGGTGGACCGGCTCTCCGAACACGGCGTGCCCGCCGCCGAGGTCCGCGAACCCCGTGAGGCGGTCCGCGATCCGCTGGTCCGCGCCCGGCGTGAGGTCGTACCGATCACCCACCCCCGGCACGGCGCGGTCGCCGACCTCTCGGCCACCGGCCTGCCGATCGTGTTCTCCGGCGCTTCGGTCGGCCTGGACGGGCCCGCGCCCGCGCTCGGCGAGCACAACGACCACGTGTACCGCGAACTGCTCGGGTACAGCGAAGACACCGTCGCCGCCCTGGCCGCCGACTCGGTCATCTAAGCCCCGCTTGTGCCGTGAATGTGGCTTTCACGGCGGAATGTGCCGTGAAAGCCACATTCACGGCACCGACCTCACCCCTTCGGAGGATCCCTTGCTGCCGGATCGGAATGACGCCGTCGCGCGCTGGCGGGCGGACGGGCGCCCGGTGGCCGGGTACGTCGGTGCCGACGTGCCGGTCGAACTGCTGACCGCCGCCGGCCTGTTGCCGCTGCGCCTGACCGGGTCCCCGGACGAGGACGCGAGCGCGGGCCGGGAACGGCTCGGCGGCGGGCTCGACGCGGTCGCCTGTTCGGTACTCACCCGGTTGCTCGAGGGCGCTTATGGCCACCTCGATGTCCTTGTGCTGTCCCGGGATTGCGAGGCGTCGCTGCGGTTGTTCTACGTACTGCGGGAAATCCGGCGCGTGGAGCCGTCTATCGCTTTGCCGCCACTGCACTTGGTCGACGTGCTGCACCTGCCGCACCACACGACCACCCGGTACGTGCTCGCCAAGGTGCGTCAGTTCCGGTCGTGGCTCGAAGCCGTGGCGGGACAGCGGATCGGGGACGACGACCTGGCCGCCGCCATCGCCGCGCACGACCGCGTCCGGGGCCTGCTCCGGGAAGTCGGCACCCACCGCGGCGAGCGGCGGCTCACCGGCACCGAGGCGCTGTCGCTGGTCTCGGTGACCACCGCCATGCCCGTCGACGAAGCGGAAAAACTGGTGCAGGAAGTGCTTTCCACGCTGCCCGGAGGCGAACCGCGGCCCGGTCGTCCCGTGTACCTGACCGGCAGCAGTCACGACACGCCGGCGGTCTACCAGGCGCTGGAGGACGCGGGCCGGCTGATCGTCGGCGAGGACCACGACTGGGGCGACCTGCTCGCCGTGGCCGATGTCGGGGCACCGACCGAGCTGGCGCTCGCCGAGCGGTACCAGTTCGCCGGGCCCGCGGCGCCACGGGCGTCCATCGCGGAACGGGCCGCGCACACCGCAGCCGCCCTGCGTGAACGGGGTGCCGAAAGCCTGCTGTCCTACGTCCGGCGCCACGACGACGCGCCGCCGTGGGATTTCCCCGCCCAGCGGGAAGCCGCCGGGGTGCCCGCCACGCTCGTCGATCGCCAGGAGTACGGCAGCATCGACCTCGCCGGGGTGCCCCGATGAGCCGACTCCCCAGTGCCGCCGCCGCGACCGCCTACCAGCGCCGGTGGTTCGCCGACCTCAAGGAACAGGTCGCCGCGGGCACGCCGCTGGCGCTGGTGAACGCCGACGCGCCGCAGGAAATCTTCCGCGCGATGGGCATCCCGTACGTGGTCAACCAGTGGTGGGCCTCGATCGTCGCGGCGAAGCAGCACACCCAGGAGCAACTGGCCCGGCTGCGGGAACGCGGCTACCCCGACTACACCGAGCAGTACAGCTCGACCTCCCTCGGCAGCGCGTTCGCCCCGGAATCCGGGCCGTGGGGCGGGTTGCCGATGCCGTCGATCGTGCTCGCGGAGACCACCGGCGACGCCTCGCGCAAGATCTTCGACGTCTGGGCCGAGCAGCCCGGCGTGACCTTCTACCCGCTCGAGAGCGCCGCCGCCGACACGGTTCCTGAGCGCTGGTGGGAGCTGATGCCGCACCGGTGGGAGGAAGCGGTCGGCACCGACCGGCTCGACCTGATGACCGGCGAGCTGCACGGCCTGATCCGGTTCCTCGAAACCACCACCGGGCGGCGGTTCTCCGAGCGCCGGTTCACCGAGGTGATGGACCTGGTCAACGAGCAGGAGGAGTGGAACAGGCGCACCCGCGACCTGATCGCGGCGGCCCGGCCGTGCCCGATCGCGGTCACCGACGGGATCCCGGCGGTGATGATCCCGCAGTGGCACCGCGGCACCGAATGGGCGCGCGACGCCGCCAAGGCCCTGCATGACGAGGTGGCCGCGCGGATCGCCGCGGGCACCGCGGTCTGCGAGGGCGAGCGGGCGCGGCTGATGTGGATCGGCCGCGGCCTCTGGTTCGACCTGGACTTCTACCGGCGTTTCCAGGACCGCTACGGCGCGGTGTTCGTCTGGTCCATGTACCTGGCGATCGCCGCCGACGGCTACCTCCGCTACGGCGGCGACCCGGTCCGCGCGCTGGCCGCCCGGTTCGCGGCGTTCTCCGACCAGCTCTACACCCCGCCGTGGTCGGCCGAGTGGTACGTGCACCAGGCCCGCACGCACGGCGCCGACGGCGTGGTGCACCTGGTCTCCGACGACGCCCGCGGCAGCTGGGCGACCACCCGGGCGCTGCGGGCGGCCGGGGTGCCGGTGCTCGAACTGCACGCGGACAACGTGGACGCCCGCCGCTCCGACCCGGCGTACCTGGACAGGTCGGTGGGCGACTGGCTCGAGGCCGAGGTCCTCGGTGGCTGAGCGGGCGGCGCCCGTGCTCGCCGGTGCGCTGGTCGCGTTGTTCACCGGCTCGCTGACCAACACGATCATCGGCATCGCGCTGCCCACCATCGCCGGGGAACTCGGCGGGCAGGACCAGGTCGCCTGGGTGGCCGCCGCCGCGCTGCTGACGATGACCGCGGCCACCCCGGTCTGGGGCAAGCTCGCCGACCGGCGCGGCCCGCGCCCGATGCTGCTCGCGGCCACCGCGCTGTTCGTCGTGGCTTCGCTGGTCGCCGGGCTGGCGCCGTCGATGGGCTGGCTGGTGGCCGGGCGCGCGCTGCAGGGCGCGGCCAGCGGCGGCATCCTCGCCTGCGCGAACGCGCTGGTCGCGGTGCTGGTCCCGGCTCGTGAACGCGGCCGCTACACCGGCTGGTTCGGCCTCTCCTTCGGCACGGCTTCAGTGGCCGGGCCGCTGCTCGGCGGGCTGCTGGTCACGCCGGGCGGTCCGGGCTGGCGCTGGTGCTTCCTCGGGGTGGTGCCGGTGACCGTCGTGGCCGCGCTGCTCATCCGGCTCGCCCCCGACCACAGGCCATCACGTCCGCGTGCGCCGCTGGACCACCTCGGCGCGGCACTGCTCGCGCTGGCCGCGGGCGGACTGGTGGTGCTGTTGTCCGCCGGTGGGGTCGCGTGGCCGTGGCCGTCACCCGCCACCTTCGCGCTCGGCGCGGCCGTGCTGCTGACCTCGCTGCTGGCCGTGTGGCGCGAACTGCGAGCCGTCGACCCGATCCTGCCGCCGCGGTTGTTCCGCAGCCGCACCTTCACCATCGCCTGCACCACCGGACTGCTGGTCGGCACGGTGATGTTCGGCGGGATCATCTACCTGCCGCAGTTCCTGCAGGTGGTGCACGGGCACGGCGCGATGGCCGCCGGGCTGCTGATGCTGCCGCAGATCGGCACCATGATCGTCACCTCGGCGGTGACCGGCAGGCTGATCGCGCGGACCGGGCGGTGGAAGCGGTTCCCGGCCGCCGGGTGCGCGCTGCTGGTCGCCGGGCTGGCCGTGCTCGCCCCGCTGAGCACCACGACCCCGGCGTGGCAGGTGGCCGCGGGCATGGCGCTGCTCGGCGCGGGCACCGGGCTGACCCAGCAGGTGCTCGTGCTCGCCGCGCAGGACGCCGTCGACCCCGGTGACGTCGGCGTCGCGAGTTCGTCAGCCACCTTCACCAGGACGCTCGGCGGCGCGGTCGGGGTCGCCGCCTTCGGCGCGCTGATCGCCGCGCGGCTGCGGGCCGACCTCCCCGCCGCGCTCGACGCAGCCGGGCTGCCCGTCACCGACGAGGCCGTCCGCCGCCTGCTCGGTACCCCGGCCCAGGTCGCGGCGCTGCCACCACCGCTGGCCGACGCCGTCCGCGAGTCCTACACCCACGGACTCCAGCTGGTCTTCCTCGCCACGCTCCCGATCGCCGTGCTCGCGCTGCTGGCGATCTCCTTCGTCCGGGAGACCGCTCTCGGCGAAGCCGTTCCCGCGCACTGAATCCCGGAGGACATCGATGTCCCGACGTTCACGCCTGATACTGGCAGCGGCGATCACCCTCGTGGTCGCCGGTGTCGCCGCCTTCCTGCTCGTCCCCGACCGCCCCGCGGCCGCGGCGGGTTCCTTCGGCTCGTACCGGCCCGAAGCCGGGTACCCCGAGCGGGTCAGCGAATCGTTCTACCTGCCGATGCGCGACGGCACCCGGCTGGCTGTGCGGCTGGACCGGCCGGCCGCACCGGGCCGCTTCCCGGTGCTGTGGCAGCACAGCCTGTCGATCGACCGCAAGCCGGAGGACGGCGCCGGCCCGCGGACCGGCGGCTTCCAGGCGATGCCGGAACTGGCCGCGCACGGGTACGTGGTGGCGCAGGTCGCGCGCCGCGGCAACGGCCAGTCCTTCGGCGCCCGCCGCGGCTACAACGACCGGATCGAAGCCATGGACGCCTACGAGGTCACCGAATGGCTGGCCGCGCAGCCGTGGTCGACCGGGAACGTCGGCATGTACGGCTGCTCCAACACCGGCGACGCCGCCATGCACGCGATGACCGTGCGGCCACCGCACCTGAAGGCCGTGCTCGCCGGATGCTTCTCGTGGGACAAGTACGACGC
Organism: Amycolatopsis magusensis; assembly: GCF_017875555.1. Lineage (GTDB taxonomy): Bacteria > Actinomycetota > Actinomycetes > Mycobacteriales > Pseudonocardiaceae > Amycolatopsis > Amycolatopsis magusensis. The sequence goes on from NZ_JAGGMS010000001.1 coordinate 6,331,003, forward strand.
CTGGCGGGTCGGCGGCATCTCCGCGCAGTGGGGCTTCGGCCCGGCGCGGACGGTCGCGCAGGACATGGAGAACCAGCCGGTGGACGGCGACCCGGACAAGGTGCTGCTCGCCCAGGCCGCGCAGGAGCACCAGCAGTCCACCGTGCTCGCCGACCTGTGGCGCGGCATGCCGTTCCGCGACAGCTTCTCCCCGCTGGTGCAGTCCCGGTTCTGGAGCGAAGGCAGTTCGGGCAGCTACGCCGGGGCGATCCGCGACTCGGGCATACCGCTGTACGTGGTCGGCGGCTGGCGGGACGAACTGCGGGGGCAGGGCATCGCGTCCCTGCTCAACGTGCCGGGCTCGCGGCTGCTCATCGGGCCGTGGAAGCACTGCGAGAACGCGGGTTTCGCGTTGATCGAGGAAGCACACCGGTTCTTCGACCGGCACCTCAAGGGCATCGACACCGGCATCGACGCCGACCCGCCGATCCACTACGCCACCCCGTCCTCGGACCGCGCCGACGCCACCGGCCTGACCTGGAAATCGGCCACCAGCTGGCCCACCGGCGGCACGCCGACGCCCCTCGGCGGTGACGGCGTGCTCGGCTCCCCGGCGACCGGACCGCGTGGGTTCACCGTCGGCACCGGCGTGCGGTGCCCGTCCGATCCCGGCAGTGGCGCGGTCATCCAGCCATGCCACATCCCCGGCAGCGGCACCGGGTGGACCGGTCCGGTGCTCGAGCGGGACACCGAGATCACCGGCACCCCGGTGGCCGAGCTGTGGCTGCGCGTGGACCGGAGCGACGCGCATGTGTTCGCCTACCTCGAAGACGTCGCCCCCGACGGCACCACCACGGTCATCACCGAAGGGCGGCAACAGGTTTCGCTGCGCGCGGAGCACCCGTCGCCGTATGCGCTGCCGGAAGGCGTTCCGTGGCACCGCGCCTGGTCAGCGGATGCCGCCCCGGTGACCCCCGGCGAGACGACGCGGGTGCGGTTCGCGCTCCTGCCCACCTCGTACCTCGTCCCGGCCGGACACCGCGTACAGCTGACCGTCACCGGCTACGACCCTCGCGAAACCGGCGCCCTCCCGGACGCCGACGGCTCCCACCTCGAACTCGACGGCGGCACCTCCACCCTCACCCTCCCCTGAGGAATGTTAGGAGTGGGGCATTACTTGCATCCATTGCAAGTAATGCCCCACTCATAGCATTCGCCCTCCCCCACCCTCGGCTGTCCGCTGCCGTGAATGTGGGACTCGGCTGCCCGAGTGTGGAGTTCGGCTGCCCGAGTGTGGGACTCGGGTGCCCGAGTGTGGGACTCGGCTTCCTGAACGTGGGGTTCGGGTGCCTGAACGTGGGGTTGGGGTGCCTGGACGTGGGACTCGCCGGTACCGCGACGGCGGAGTCTAGGTGCCGATCCCGTAGTGCCCGCGGTGGAACAGCAGGGGCGCCGGGGTGGTTTCGGCGCCCATGGCCTGGACCCGGCCGGTGACGATGGTGTGGTCGCCGCCGTCGTATTCGGCTTCGACGGTGCATTCGATCCACGCGCACACGTCGTGCAGCACCGGCACGCCGGACGAGGTGGGGTGCCACGCCACGCCCGCGAACTTGTCCGCGCCGGACCGGGCGAACTGGTTGCTCAGGTGCTCGTGGCCCTCGGCGAGGATGTTCACGCCGAAGCGGCCTGCCTCGCGGATCCTCGGCCAGGTCCTCGACGTCCGCGCCGGGGAGAACATCACCAGCGGCGGGTCGAGCGAGAGCGAAGCGAAGGTCTGACAGGTGAAGCCGACCGGTCCGGCCAGTCCCTTCGCGGTGATGACCACGACCCCGGTCGCGAAGTGCCCCAGCACGCTCCTCATGCGCGCCGGCGAGATCCCGGCCGGGTCGAGAACGCTGATGCCCAGGGTTTCGGTCATGTACCGACGCTAGGGTGGCGCCGGACGCCTGACCATCCGCACATCGCGGCTACTTGTCCTGATACCACTAGGTTCCCGCCGTGCTCAGCAGTTCGCGGAGGATCGCACGGCGATCGCGGATGGCGGCCCCGGTCAGCCGGTGCCCGGGGCCGCCTCGCGCGCGCTGCTCAGCGCGGGGTGTAGGTCAGGCAGTTGGCCGCGTGGTCGCCGCTGCCCGGCCCCACGCGCACCCCGGGTGCCGAGCACTCGAGGCTGGAGTTGTGCACGCAGTCGGTACGCGAGCAGGCGCCGACCTGCGCGACGACCTTGTCCAGCCCGCCCTGGGTGTTCAGGGAGACGAACGTGTCGCAGTCGGCGGCGCCGTTGCTGCCGCCGACGGTGATGGCGTACGCGTGGCAGCCGTCGTGGTTGTAGGAACACCCGGTGACCGTGCACTCGCGCACGGCCGGCATTTCGGTGGAAGTCATCTCAGCCGCACCTCGCAAAGGTTTCTGTGGTGGGAATTGCGTCAGTAGGAAAACCGTCCCACCCGGAAAGGCCGCTCGCAACCGGAGTGAATTGAAGGCAAGCCTTACCTGTCGCGCCGTGGTCCAGGGCCATCACCGCAGGTCAGTCGCCCCGTCGGCGACACGCCGGAATCAACTACACCCCAATGAGTGACTATCGCGGGAAGCACTGTGCGATTGCGTGCGCCACCGCCGGGAAAAGAAATCCGGTTGCCCCCGGCGGGGGTGGTGCCGGACGATGCGCGGGTGCGCTACTCGATCAACATCCCGAACTTCGGCGACTTCGCCGACCCCAGGGCCGTGGCGCGGGTCGCCAAGGCCGCCGAGGACGCCGGCTGGGACGGCCTGTTCGTCTGGGACCACGTCGTGCACGACAAGCGGGAACGCCGGGGCCTGCCGTTCGGCGACCCCTGGATGCTGCTCACCGCGGCCGCGCTGGCGACCTCACGACTGCGCCTCGGCACCCTGGTCACGCCGGTGGCGCGGCGGCGGCCGGAGCAGCTCGCCCGCCAGGTGGCCACCCTGGACGCGCTCAGCGGCGGCCGGGTGATCTTCAGCGCGGGCATCGGCGGCCCGATCGAGGACGAGTTCGGCAGCTTCGGCGACACCACCGACGCGGTGGTCCTCGCCCAGCGCCTCGACGAGGGCCTCGGCCTGCTCGACCGCTACTGGTCGGGCGAACCGGTCACCCACGAGGGCCGCCACTACCGGGTGCAGGACGTCGAGTTGCTGCCCGCGACCGTGCAGCAGCCACGCCCGCCCGTCTGGATCGGGGGCTTCTGGCCGCACCGCAGGCCGATGCTGCGGGCGGCGAGGTGGGACGGTGTGGTGCCGCTGTTCAAAAGCGCCACCCACGGGCACCCGCCCGCCGTCGAGGAGGTCCGCGAACTGGTCGCCTTCGTCCGGGAGCACCGCGAGCGCACCGGCCCGTTCGAAGTGGTGCTCGGCGGGGTCAGCCCGGGTGACCCCGCCGAGGCTCGGGAACTCGTCGGACCGCTCGCCGAGGCCGGTGCGACCTGGTGGGACGAGCGGCAGCTCCAAAGCAGTGACGACCTGCACCGCCTCGGGCCGGTGCTGCGCCGCGTGGAGCAGGGACCGCCGGGCTACCGGGCCCGTTCGTAGCGCTTGAGCTCGGCGAAGAAGTCCGGTATCTCGGTGAGGTCGCCGGTCGCGGTGACGGTGTCGTAGACGTACTTGCCGACCGCGAGGTCGAGCACGCCGAGGCCGAACGGCGAGAACACCACCGGCCGGTCCGCCGGCACGGTGAGCGCGCCGGTGAGCACGTCGTTCAGCGTGCCGTCGAGGAAGTCGCGGTTGCCGGTGGCCTGCTCGGCCAGGTGCGGCGAGGTGTCGGCCTTGAGGCAGTGCTCCACGTCGTCGACGATGTTCACCGAGTCCAGGATGATCTCCGGCGACAGGTCCCGCAGCGACACGTGCAGCACCAGCGGGTTGTGCGCGAACCACGCCGGGTCGTGCACGTGCGGCTTGCCCGCGACGGTGGCGAACACGACCAGGTCCGAATCGCGGATGAGCGACTCGGCGCTCTCGTGCACGCGTGCGTCACCGTCCACCCCGGCCACGAACCCGGCCGCGTGCTCGGCGGACAGGTCGAACACGCCGGTCTCCTCGAAGCTCCAGCCGAGCGCGTTCAGGTAGGTGTGCAGGTAGCGGGCGATCAGGCCGACGCCGATGAACCCGACCCGCTTCGGGCGGCCGCGGTCGCGGCTGAGCACGTCGGCGGCCAGCGCGGCCGACGCCGCCGTCCTGGTCGCGCTGATCACCGAGCTTTCCAAGCAGGCGAACGGATATCCGGTGTCGTGGTCGTTCAGGATCAGCACCGCCGACGCGCGCGGCAGGCCGTTCTCCACGTTGCCGGGGAAGCTGGAGATCCACTTCATGCCGTCGACGCGCACGTCGTCGCCGATCGAGGCGGGCAGCGCGATGATCCGCGAGGACGGCCGGTCCGGGAAACGCAGGAAGTACGACGGCGGGTTGACCGTGTGCCCGGCCGCGTGCGTCCGGTAGGCCGCCTCGACCAGGTCGATCACGTGCTTTTCCTGACCGTGCAGGGCATCGAGCACCTGCGCACCGGAGATCACGGCGAAGGACGGGACAGTGGGCACTTCGGGCTCCTCGTTCAGTGGCGGGAAAGGATTCGGACGACACCGCAGCCGACCTGGCCGTCCGGGTCGACGGCGGTGAGCACGGCGAGTCCGGCCGCGGGGTCGGACAACGCGGCGGCGAGCTGGAACGCGCCGGACGCCCCCGCGGTGTCCCCGATCAGGTCGCCGGGGAACACCGCCGGAGTGTCCGCGCCGAACACGCCGGTGACCGCCGCGTGCTCGGCGTCACCGTCCACTCCGGACAGCAAGGCGAGGTCGACGTCGGCGGCGTCCACCTCGGCGCTCGCTAGCGCTCGGCGGATGCGGGTGGTCAGCGCTTCGGTGGCGCGGGCGGGATCCAGCGTGGTGCCGAACTCCAGCGCCAGCACCTCGGCCATCGGGGTCCGGCCGTGCTCGGCGGCGGATTCCGCGCTCTCGGTCAGGAAAACGCAGCAGCCTTCGCCGAGCGGGCGCGGCTCCTGCCCGGCCAGCCCGTGCCAGGTGATCCACGACCGGCGTGCGTTCAGGTCCTCCACCGCGCCGGCGAGCACCATCGGCGCCCGGCCCGCGCGGTGCAGCCGCCGGGCGTAGTTCAGCACCGACAACCCGGTCACCCGGCCGGAGGTGATGGTGGAGTTCGGGCCCTGGAGGCCGAACCGGACCGCGCACTGCGTGGTCGGGAAGTTCATCGCGGTGCTCGGCAACTGCTTGGCGTTGACGTGGTACGGCAGTTCCTCGGTGAGCGAGTCGTACATCAGGTCCATCGCGCGGTCGGTGGTGGTCAGATCACCGCCGAGCACCAGCGCGCGCTGGGCGGGGGCGTACTCGCCGAGCAGGTCGTGCTCGCGCAGCATCAGGGCCAGCGTGCCGACCGCGAGGCTGGACGGGCGGCCGATGAAGCGCTGCGAACGGCTGTTCAGGTCGCAGTCGTCACGCAGGAGCACGCTGACCGCTTCGCCGTCGACCACACCGGCCTCGACGTAGGGCAGGTCGTCGGCCACGTCCACTTTGGACAAGGCGGACCGGCCGGCGGTGAACCCGTCCCGGAAGGCGGCTTTTCCCAGTCCGTACGGGGAAATCACCGACATCGCCGAAATGATCATGAGCCGATCCCCTCCGCCTGGCGGTCGAACCGCTTGAGCACCACGGCCGCGTTGAGCCCGCCGAAGCCGAGCGAGTTGACCAGCGCGATCTTCGGTTCCGCCCGGCGCGCCCGGTTCGGCACGCAGTCCACCGGGCACTCCGGATCGGTGGTGGTGTGGTTGATCGTCGGGGGCAGGAAACCGTGCTCCAGCCCCAGTATCGCGGCGATACCGGAGTGCGCGGCCGCGCCGCCCATGGTGTGGCCGATCATCGACTTGATCGCCGCGACCGGCGGTACCGGCAGGTCCCCGAACACCTCGGTGAACGCCGCGGCCTCCATCGGGTCGTTGGCCTTGGTGGCGGTGCCGTGCGCCATCACCAGGTCGACCTCGGCGGGGCTGACCCCGGCGTTGTCCAGCGCGCCACGCAGGCACTGGGTCACCCGCTCTTCCGAGGGCCGCGTGGGGTGCCCGGCGTCGCAGTTGAAGTTGTAGTCCAGCACCTCGGCGTGAATGAGCGCGCCGCGTTCCAGTGCCGACTCCAGCGGTTCCAGCAGCAGCATCGCCGAGCCTTCGCCGAGGACCACGCCGGTGCGGTCCACCGCGAACGGGCGGCATTCGTCGCGGGCGAGCGCGCCCAGCCGGTAGAAGGCGGCGAACGACTTGCGGCACGGCGAATCCGCGCCACCGACCAATGCGTAGGAGACCTCACCGGCGCGCAACGCGTCCAAGCCGTAGCCGATGGCGTAGTTCCCGGCGGCGCAGACGTCCGGCAGCGTCACCAGTTCCACGTCCTCCAGACCGAGGTCGTCGGCGACCGACACCGGCATGCGGCCCAGGCGCGCCCGGCGCGCCAGCACCGGATCGAGGTCCGCCAGCCCCTTGTTCACCTCGGTGGTGGTCATCTCGTCGACGTCCCTGGCTTCGCCCTCGGTGGTACCGACGGCGATCAGGCCACGTCCGGCCCGCAACCGCGTGAGCGCCATCCCGGCGTCCTCCACCGCCATCAGCGCCGCCGCGGCGATCATCTGCGTCGCGCGGCCGTAGTGCGGGCGCTCCTCGTCCACGGCGAACTCGGGCACCTCGCAGACCTTGCCGTACTCGAACCCGGTCACGTCGAAGGCGGTGACCGGCGCGGCACTGCCGCGCCCGGCCAGCAGCCCGTCCAGGAATCCCGCCCTGCCGATGCCGATGCCCGAGATCACGCCGATCCCGGTCACCACCACCCGGCCCGACCGGCCCGGTGCCCCGTTGCCCATGCCTAGCTCCTTCCGGTGCGCTCAGCCGCCGTAGCCGCCGTGGATTTCCAGCACCGACCCGGTGATGTACCCGGCCCGCTCGGAGGCGAGGAAACCGACGAGTTCGGCGACCTCTTCCGGACTGCCGGCGCGGCGCAGCGCGATCGATTCGATCAGGTGGTTGCGGGCTTTCTCCGGCATGGCGTCGGACATGTCGGTGTCGATCAGGCCGGGCGCCACCACGTTCGCGCGGACGCCGAACCGGCCGGCCTCCCTGGCCAGCGACTTGGTGAAGCCGATGATCCCGGCCTTGGAGGCCGCGTAGTTGGTCTGCCCGGCGTTGCCGTAGATGCCGGTCACCGAGGACACCGTGGTGATGGACCCGGCCCGGCGTTTCATCATCGGGAAGGCCACCGCCCGGCAGACGGTGAACACCCCGTCGAGGTTGGTGCGCAGCACGCTGGTCCACTTGTCGTCGGGCATGGTGGCCAGCGGGGTGTCGGCGGTGATGCCCGCGGCGGTGACCGCGGTGGTGACCGGGCCGAGTTCACGCTCGGTGCGCGAGACCCACTCCCGGACCGCGGCGCCGTCGGTGACGTCGGCGCGCATCGCCAGCACCCGGGTGCCCTCTTCACCCAGTTCCTTCTCCAGTTCCGTGGCCGCGCGCTCGTCGGCGCGGTAGCAGAAGCTCACGTCGTAGCCGTCCTGGGCCAGCTGGCGCACGCACGCCCGGCCGATCCCCCTGGCTCCGCCGCTGATGAGGGCCACCCCTGCAGACATCAATTTCCCTTCACTCGCAACAGGATTCCCGCGGCGCTGCCGGCCGGGTCGCCGGAGAGCACCACCACGAGCCGGCCGGGCGGGCCGGGCGCGCACAGGGCGGCCGCCACGGCGAAGGCCGCGGCCGCCGCGCCGGTGTCGCCGATCAGTCCGGTGCCGGGGACCCGGTCGAGCGCGGGGTCACCGAACATCGCCGAGGCCACCGCACGTTCCGCGGCCGATCCGGTAGCCGGGACGGCCGCCCAGATGTCGTCCGGCGCCTGGGCCGTCAACGCCGTCAGCGCGGAAGCGGTGTCACGCAAGGCTTCGGCCACGTCACCGGCCAGCACCACGCGGCTGTGCACCGCGACGATCTCGGCCAGCCCGGCGTCGGAGTGCGGTTCGACGCGGAAGACCACGCCGCCTTCGCCGAGCACCCCGCCGCCGTTGTGGTGGCTGACCCAGGCCCGTTCGGTGGAGAACTCCTCCACCGCACCGGCCAGCACGCGGTCGGCGCGCCCGGCGGCGAGCAGGCGGTTCGCGTAGGCCAGCGCGAACAGACCAGCACCGGGGCCGCCCGCGATGGTGGTGTTCGGCCCGGTCAGGCCGTAGCGGATGGCGCACTGGGCGGCCGCGTAGTTCATCACCGCGGCGGGCAGCACCTTGGTGTCCACCTGGTGGGGTTTCGCGCTGACCAGCGAGTCGCGGGTGATGCTCATCGTGCTGCGCAGGCTGCCCGAGGTGGTGCCCAGCACCAGGCCGGTGCGGTCGTCGGGTTTGGTCTCCGCCCGCTTCGCCAGGTGCCCGACGGTGGCCAGCGCGAACACCGTGGCCCGGTCGGTCGCCCGGCCGACCTTGCCGCCGACCAGCGCCTTCGGGTCGTAGTCCGGCACCAGGCAGGCGGCCGGTCCGGGCACCGCCCAGTCCTCCCCCGGCGGCGCGGCGGTGTCACGACCGGCGCGGACACCCTCGGCGAAGGCGGCTTCCCCGGCACCGAACGGCGAGACCGCCGACCAGCCGGTGATCACCGGGTGAGCCGCGGTCATGACGGAGTCCTCTCGTAGCGGCCCAGCAGCAGCACGGCGTTGTTGCCACCGAAGGCGAGACCGTTGTTCTGCACCACTTTCAGCTCGGCTTCGACCGCCCGGTTCGGGACGCAGTCGACGCCGCAGGCGGGATCGGTCTCCCGGTGGTTGATCGTCGGCGGCACGAACCCCTGCTCCAGCGCGATCGTGCAGGCGATCGTGGCGAGCGCGCTGGACGCGCCCATCGCGTGCCCCAGCATCGACTTGAGCGAGATGGTGCGGGGTGGCCGGTCGCCGTAGACGTCGCGGATGGCGTCGCATTCGGTGATGTCGTTGAGCTTGGTGGCGGTGCCGTGCGCGGAGATCAGGTCGACCTCTTCCGGTTTGACCTGCGCGTCGTCCAGCGCCAGCCGCATGCAGCGCGCGACGCTCGAGCGGTCGGGTGCCACCGGGTTGCTGCCGTCGCAGTTGAGGCCGTAGCCCAGCACTTCCGCGTGGATGGTGGCGCCGCGGGCCAGTGCCGTCTCCAGCGGTTCCAGCAGCACGATTCCCGCGCCCTCGCCGTTGAGGATGCCCGCGCGGCCGGTGTCGAACGGGCGGCAGGCGTCCGGCGCGACGAGGCCGAGACGGTGGAAGCTGGCGAAGTTGCGGCGGCTGACCACGTCGGCACCCCCGGCGAGCGCGTACTCCGCCGCTCCGCTGCGCACCGCGTCGAAGGCGTCGCCGACGGCGTAGTTGCCCGCGGAGCAGGCCGTGCCGATGGTGTAGGCGTCCACATCGGACAGTCCGAACGCGCCGGCGACGTCGAGCGCCAGCCGTTGCGCGGACAGGCGGGAGGTCAGCGCCGGGTCCAGGTGTTCCGGCCCGTCGGTGACCGTGGTGGCCACCAGGCTGTCCAGGTCCTGGGACTGCCCGTCGGTGGTGCCGACCACGACCATGCCCCGGCGCGACCGCAGTACCTCCGCGTCGATCCCGGCGTCGGCCAGCGCCATCGCGGTGGCCGACGCGGCGAACCGGCCCGGCTTGCCCATGTGGTCGAGGGGACCGGGAAGCCAGTCCTCGGCCCGGAAGCCGGTGACCTCGCAGACCAGTTCCGAAGGGAAGCCGGTGGTGTCGAAGGCGGTCGCCGGACCGGCCCCGGAGCGGCCCGCCCGCAGGCCCGCGGCGAACTCGGCCAGGCCGATCCCGATGCTGGAGACGGCGCCCATGCCGGTGATCACCACCCGGCGGGCGGGCACGGCGGTCATCAGGTCGCGCCCACGACCCCGGAGACCGGCTGCGCGGTGGCGACCCCGGTCTCCCAGCCCAGTTCCCCGGCGACGAACTCGTAGACCGTGGCCAGGCTGGTCAGCTGCGACAGGTCCACCTGGTCGATCTCCACGCCGAACCGCTTCTCCAGCGCGGCCAGCAGGTCGATCGCGTTCAGCGAGTCCACGCCGAGGTCCTCGTCGAACAGCGTGTGCTCGGCCAGTTCCTCGGGCTCCACCTCGAACGCGTCACAGGCCAGTTCCTTGATCACGGCCTTGCGCTCGGCGATTTCGGCGCTGTTCGTGCTCATCCTCGCGCCCCTTCCGTCTCGTAGTTGCTTGCCAGCCACCCGTCGTCGTAGATCGAGTCGAGGTAGCGCTCTCCCAGGTCCGGCGCGATCAGCACACCGGTACCGGACATCGGGTTCCGCGAAAGCCAGTCCAGCGCCCCGGCCAGCACCGTGCCGGTGGAGCCGCCGAACAGGAAGCCGTGCCCGGCCAGCCTGCGGCACATCGCGATCGAGTCCGGCTCGCTCACGTGCACCACCTCGTCGGCGAAGGAGGCGTCGAAGATCGCCGGCGGGGTGCTGGTGCCCAGCCCGGGGATCAGCCGCCGCGACGGCGGCAGCCCGAAGGTCACCGAACCCACCGCGTCCACCGCGATCACCTTGACCGGCAGCTGCTCGTCGCGGATGTAGCGCGCGCAGCCCATCAGCGTGCCGGTGGTGCCCGCGCCGACGAAGAGCACCTCCACGTCCGGGAACTGCTTGAGGATCTCCGGGCCGGTGGTGCGGTAGTGCGCGCCCCAGTTGTCCGGGTTGGCGTACTGGTTCAGCCAGACGTACCGGTCGTCACGGGCGCACAGGGCCCGCACGTGGTCCAGCCTCGCGGTCAGGAAGCCGCCGTCGGCACCCGGTTCGGTGATCAGGTGGACCACCGCGCCGTAGCTCTCCATCAACCGCACCGCCGCCGGGTTGCAGCGGCTGTCGGTGACGCATTCGAACCGGCGGCCCCGGCCGGCGAGGATCATGCTCAGCGCCACCCCGAGGTTGCCCGAGGAGGACTCCACCAGCACCGAATCCGGCCCGAGCGCACCCGAGCGCTCGGCGGCGGCCACCATTTCCGCGGCCGCCTTCAGCTTGATCGACCCGGCGAAGTTGAACCCCTCGCACTTGAGGTAGAGCGGCTGCCCGACGATGCCGAGCAGATCGACGTAGAGATCGCCGACGTTGAACTGGTGCGGTTCGGTGATCAGTGGCATGACGGCCGCCTTCGCCGAATTCCGGAACGCTGGTGCATAAAGTCATCATCTCCCTGCGGGCCGATGCGGAACAATCCGCGAAAATCTGATAAGGGGCACGTGTGCTGCGCTTCACGCGACCTGGAATCGCAGTCCGGTCAGTTCGACCCGGGAATTCACGCCCAATTTCCGGAAAATGCGCCCGAGGTGGGCGTGCACGGTGTGTGGCGAGACGAACATGCGCGCGGCCACCTGGCGGTTGGTCAGCCCCTGCGCCACCAGTTCGGCGACGTCGCGCTCGGTGTCGGTCAGGCTGCCCCAGCCCGAAACCGGGCGTTCGGCGTAGGTCCAGTGCCGTCGCCGCACCCCCGCCGCGCGCAGTTTGCTGCGCACCCGCGCCACGTCGTGCACGGCACCGGCGGACTGGTAGGTCTCCAAGGCGGTATCGAGTTCTCGGACCACCTCGGCCGCGGGCTTGTTTTCGTCGGCGAGCAAACCGGCGAGGTCCTCGGCCGCGGACGCGCGCGCCCAGCCGTGACCGTGCGCGGCCACCGCCTCGCGCAGCTTGCCCGCCTTGCCCCGGAACAAGCCGGCGGCGTGGGCGGCCGCCGCAGCCAATGGCGCGCACCCCGGGTTGCGGACGGCGAGATCCGCCGCTTCGGCCACCACGGAACCGGCCAGCCCGGTGTCACCGGCGGCGAGCGCGGTCCGCACCAGCCACCCGGCCGCCGCCGGGTGCAGCAGCAGCGGCGGGCCCGGGCGCTCGGTGCCGAGCAGCACGAGGACGTCGGCGGGGTCGAGGCGGGCCGAGGCCAGCTGGAGTTCGAGCCAGGTCCGGGTGACGGCGTCGTGGCCGGTCAGTTCGCGGTACCGCCGGATGTGCTCGTCGGCTTCACCGAGTTCACCGCGCCGCAGGGCGACTTCGCCGAGCACGGCCTGCGCGCCGGCCACCCCGTCCGCTCCCCTGGCCGCGTCCACCGCGTCCTCGAGCCGACCGGCCCAGAGCGCGATCCGCGCCCGCGTGACCCGCACGGCGGCGTCGAGCGGTACGTGACCGGCCTGCCCGACCCGGGCGGCGATATCCGCCAGCACGGTCTTGGCCTGCTCGAACTCACCCAGCTGCGCCAGGCGGTCGGCCAGCACCAGCGCCGGGTGCGGCAGCGGAACACCCGCCAGCTCCGGCACCGGGCACGCGGCGGCCGAGCGGCTCAGCCGCAGGCTTTCCGCCACCCGCCCGCCGGACCACTCGCGGTCGGCCAGCAACTGCCGCGCGACCGCGCCGACCGCACCGGCCTGGTCCGCCGACGTTTCGGCGAGGGTCACCCCGGCTTCGGTGCCGGACAACGCGGCGAGGCGGACCGCACGGGTCTCCGCGTCGCCGTCGGCGTCGAGCTCCGTCGCGGCTTGGGTGCCACGGCCGGTCAGCACCTGGATGGAGGCCGCGATCGTCCGCAGGCGCGCCACGGCTTCGGGCGGCGGCGACTGCACGAGGGTCGCGGAGATCAGTTCGGTTGCCTCGTCGAAGCGGCCGATGCGCAGCAGTGCGGCCGCGCGCGTCACGGCCAGTCCCGGCACCTCGGCGTCACCGGCCGAGGTCAGGGCGAGCGCCTTCTCCGCGATCAACGCCGCCGCGGCCGGTTCGGTGTCCACCACGCGCCCGGCCGCGGTCGCCAGCGCCCGCACGGCCTGCGTGTCTCCGGGCAGGGCGCCGCTGAGCAGGTGGTCCACCGCCGATTCGCGGGCGTCGAGACCCCGGCCGAGCAGCAGCAGACCGGCCTGGCGGTGCAGCGCGGTGCGCACCGAAGCCGGGATGGTCTCGCCGATCGCCCGCTGGAACAGCGTGCAGCGGAAGGAGAGTTCACCGCCTTCGGCCACCGCGGCGCCACCGGTCAGCACCCCGGAGCAGACCACCTCGCGGACCGCGCTGGCGATGCCCGCGGCGGTCCGGCCCAGCAGCTCGGCGACGTCGGCCGCGTGGAAGGTGCGGCCCAGCACGGCGGCGACCTCGAGGACCCCGACCGTGTCGGCGCTGAAGCCGCTCAGCCGGTCCCGGACCGCTTCGATGAGCCGGGCGGGCAGCCGCTCGGTGACCGCTCGCGCCTGTCCATCACGTACCCGGACGGCGTCTTCCTCGCGCCAGCCCTCGGCCAGCGCCACCAGCAGTGCCGGATTCCCGCCCGCTTCGGCGATCAGCGCGGCCAGGTCGTCCCCGGGCGGGGCGTCGAGCACCTCACCGGCCAGTGCCGCCGCGGCCTCGCCGGACAGCGGGCCGAGCCGCAGGCGCACCGCACCCGCCTCCGCCAGCCGGTCGAACAGGCGGGCCGCGGCGGCGCCGTTGGGGCCCTGTTCGGTGCCGTCGCGCCGGGCCAGCAGCCAGGTGACCGGGCTGTCCCGCAGGTGCCCGGCGAAGGACTGCAGCGCGGCCAGCATCATCGGATCGGCCCACTGCACGTCGTCCAGCACGATCAGCTGCGGCGCCCGGCGGGCGCGGTCCTCGATCTCGCCCAGCAGCCGGGCGGACAGGCGCATCGGGGTGTCGTCGGGGCGGGCCAGCGCCCACACCGTGGCGCCGAGCGCGTCGGCCAGCGGGGCCAGCGGGGTCCACTGGGTCAGCTCGTCGGCCCGCGCCGAGCAGGCCACCACGCCGTGTTCCCCGGCGGCGGCCACGGCCTCGGCCAGCAGGCGGCTGCGGCCGGCTCCCGGCTCACCCTCCACCAGCACCACCCCGCCCGCGCCACCGCTCAGCGCGGTGAGCGCGGCGGTCAGCGCCGACCACTCACGGTCACGGTCGTGCCAGGCTTTCCCGAACTGTTCAGCCATCCTCGTCACCCATTCCGCGTATCAACGACCGAAACGTAAACGCGGGGCGGACGGACCGGCTATCCGCAGGAATCGGAATCCCTTCCACCGAGGTGAATACTGAGGATATTCACAGTTTTCTCCCAGTCGACCGAAAAAGCGCGCACGACAATCGCCCCGGCCGCCGGAAAGGCGACCGGGGTGCTCAGGAAATACCGAAAAGAGCGATTGGGCGAGCGGTCCGCACGAAAATCCGGACCTGCTTTCCTCCGCTGTCCCCGAGGTTAGGAACCCCCCGTGGGCAAGTCAACCCAAAGCCACACGCTCGCAGGGAACCGGGCCTAATCTCGTGGTGCCGTACCGCCCGCACCCCCGGCGGTGGGCGGACCACACCACCGGGGTTCGGTTGGTGAATCCCCGCACTCAGGACAGGTTGCTGAACGCCAGCAGCCGGGCCCGCTCGTCCGGGTCCACCAGCGAAAACGCGCTGACCGGCTGGTCGGGGTCGGCGATGGCGGCCCGGATCAGCGCCACGAAGTGCCGCCCCAGCCGCTCGATCGTGCCCTGGTCGAACAGGTCGGTGTCGTACTTCAGCACCCCGCGCACCGACGCGGCCGAGCGCGTGAGCTCCAGCGTCAGGTCGAACTGGCCCTCCTGCTGCGGCACCTCGAAGCCGGACACGCGCAAGCCGGCGTAGTCGATCTCGAAGCCGTCCTCCCCCGCGGCCAGCGCGAGCAGCGGCTCGGCCGGGTTGATCGACATCAGGCTGACCATCACCTGGAGCAACGGCTGCCCGCCCGGGTCCGGTGAGCGGTCCAGCGCGCGGGTCAGCAGCGCGAACGGGTAGTCGACGTGCGCCATGCCCTGCGCGATCCGCGCGTTCGCCTCCACGACCATCGAGCGGAAGGTGGCGTCCGACCCAGGCTGGGCCCGCACCGGGATCGAGTTGACGAACGGGCCGATGGCCTGGCGGGCGGTCCGGGGCCGGGTGTCGGCCACGCAGCCGATCAGGAAGTCCGGCTGGCCGCTGTAGCGGTGCAACAGCGCCTGGAACATGCCGAACAGGTACTTCAGCGGCATCACCCCGCAGGCGCGGGCCGCCGGGACCAGAGCCTTCACCACGTCCGGGGGCAGGTGGAACACGTGCGAGGCGCCGACCAGGCGCTGGGCACCGGTCCGCGGGCGGTCGACGGGCAGGTCCAGGGAAACCGGGGCACCGGCGCAGGTGGCACGCCAGAACTCGGCGAGTTCCGCGGCTCGCGGTGATTCGAGCAGTTCCCGCTCAGCGGCGACGAAATCGGCGTAGGTCCCGGTGACTGGTTCCCACTCGGGCTCACGGCCCGCCAGCAGCGTCGCGTAGCCGTCCAGCAGTTCGCGCAGGATGGTGGCTTCGGAAATGAAGTCCGTCGAAATGTGGTGCGCCACCAGGACGAGGACCGACTCGGCGGGCCCGCGGCGGAACAGGGTGAGCCGCGCGGGCCCGGTCCGCGACAGGTCGAACGGCCGGGCCACTTCCGCGCGCACGAGTCCCGGCAGATCGTCGGCGGGCTCGACTTCCACGCTGCGCAACCGGAAAAGGTCCGGGCTGCCGACGATCCGCCGCGGCCCGCGGTCGGTGGCGGCGAACAACGAGTGCAGCAGCTCGTGCCGCGCGCCGATCGCCCGGGCGGCCTGGGACAACACGGCCTCGTCCAGTTCTCCCCGCAGCCGCAACGCGTAAGCGATGTTGTAGGCCGCGCTGTCCGGCACGATGTGGTGGATGAACCACAGCGCTTCCTGAGCGGTGGACAGGGGTTCCGGCTCGGTCATGGGTGAACCTCCGTAGCAGAGTGAGCGATGTGGCCGCACCCGCCCGGCCATAGCTTGGACCGACGGCTTTCCCTAGCTGCCGGAGGAGAAATCGTGATGAGCACATGCATGACCACCGCGCCGGTCCTGGTGGCCGGCGCCTGGCCGGCGGGGGTGTTCGACCGGGCCGGCGCGGTCCCCGAACTGGAACTGACCCACCTCGGCACCCTTCCCGCCGAAGAGGAAGTGCTGCGCCGGTTGATCGGCCGGGCCGAGGATCCCTGGCTCCTGCTCGGTGCGGGCATGGAGGACGCGGACCGCCTGTGCCTGCTGAGAACGGTGCGGGCGATCAGGCCGGGAGTGCGGCTCGCGGTACTGGGGCCCGCCGAGAACGCCGGGCGGGTGTCCCGCTGGCTCTCGCTCGGCTGCGACGCGTACCTGTTCGAGGACATCACCGGCGAAGCACTGCTGGGCGTCCTGCAGATCGCCGGGCCCGACCTGGTCATCGTCGACCGGCGCTGCCGCCCGCCCGCGGCCGAGCCCGACGCCGCCAGGCTCACCGACCGCGAGCGGGAGATCCTCGACCTGCTGTGCGCCGGGCAGGGCAACAGCGACATGGCCAAGGTGCTGCGGCTGAGCCGCCGCACCGTGGAGTTCCACCTCACCCGGATCTTCGAGAAGCTGAAGGTCACCAGCCGGACCGAAGCCATCGCACGGGCCTGGCACGGTGCGGTCTGACGGGTCACTTCTTGGCCGGCCGCGCGACCGTCGGCGGGATCCGGTACTCCGGGTCGGCCGCGGGCACCGCGGCGCGCCGCGCCATGGCCGCCTCGATCGCCGGGCGCAGCCGGGCCTCCTTCTCCTGCTCCAGCGCCTCGTGCCGTTCGTGGAACTCCGGCATCACGTCGCGCGCGAACAACTCCATCGACTCGCAGATGTGCTCGTGGCTGGTCCGGCCCGACTGGGCGATCAGCAGGATCTGGTCCACACCCGCTTCCTCGTACATGCGCAGGTTCTGCTTGATCTGCTCCGGCGTGCCGACCCCGCCGTACGCGCCGTCCATCGCGCCCGAGGCCCAGCCGCCGTTGTCCGGGCTGGAGATGTTGAGTCCGAGTTCCTCGGACAGGTCGGTGTGCCCGGGGGCCAGCGAGCCGATGCCGTAGTAGTAGGCCAGCGACCTGGCGAAGAACCGGTGGCTGTCCAGGCTCCGCGACCGCGCCTGCTTCTCGTCCTCGTGGCAGCTCAGGTACAGGGTCATGGCCACCTGCGGGTTCACCGTGTAGCCGATCGGCACGCAGTCCGGCGAGGTGATGGTGTCGTAGTACTCCGACACCCACTTGTGCGCCTCCTCAGGCTTCGGGAAGGAGAAGGTGAGCGCGCCGAGGCCGTTGGCCGCCGCGGCGGGCAGCGACTCGCGCTTGCTGCACGCGGTCCACAGTGGAGGGTGGGGGCGCTGCATCGGCTTGGGCACGACGTTGCGCTGCGGCACGTTCACGTGCTCACCCGAGAACCCGGGG
Source organism: Amycolatopsis magusensis (assembly GCF_017875555.1). Classification (GTDB taxonomy): domain Bacteria; phylum Actinomycetota; class Actinomycetes; order Mycobacteriales; family Pseudonocardiaceae; genus Amycolatopsis; species Amycolatopsis magusensis. Next base: position 6,348,203 of record NZ_JAGGMS010000001.1, read on the forward strand.
AACGGCTCCTCGGCGAGCATCTGCGTGACCGCGGTCAGCGCTTCCTTCCACTGCGCGCGCTTGGTGTCCCAGTCGACGCCGAACCCGCCCAGCTCCACCCGCGTGCCGGACTCGCCGCTGCCGAACTCGACCCGGCCGTTGGACAGCAGGTCGAGCATGCCGATCCGCTCGGCCACCCGCGGCGCGGCGTTGACCTGCTGCGGCAGCACCATCACCCCGTGCCCGAGGCGGATCCGGCTGGTGCGCTGGCTGGCCGCGCCGAGCAGCACCTCGGGCGCCGAGCAGTGGCTGTACTCCTCGAGGAAGTGGTGCTCCACCGCCCACGCGTAGTCGAAACCCAGCCGGTCGGCGAGCTCGATCTGCGCCAGCGTTTCGTGCACAATACGATGCTCGGCCCCGTCGTGCCACGGACGTGGTAGCTGAAGTTCGTAGAAGAGCCCGAATCGCATTGTCTGCCCTTTCGCCGAAATCGGGGATGACTGCGAGCATCCGGTATCCCGGTGGCACCGGGCAACTGCGGATTTCCGCAGTTTTGCCGCGTGCCCGCGGCGAACAACATGGGACCATGGAGAAAAGCACACTCGCGGACCCGCGGGAAGCAGAGCACCTGGCCGAGATCGCCGACATCGTCGCCGATCTGCTGTCCACCACCCCGGAGCGAGCGGCGGCCGCGGAGGACCTGCTCGCCGACTTCGGCATCGACTCGCTGGTGCTGATCGAGCTGTTCATCCGGCTCGAACGCCGCTACGCCGTCTCGATCTCCGAGGACAACATCACGGCGGTCACCTCGCTGCGGTCGGTCTACGAGATCGTCGCCGAGCGGGCCGGCTGGCTGGCTTAGGCAGCCCGGCGTGCGTCACGACAACGTCTTCCTGAACGGGATCGGGAGCCACGTGCCGCCGGTGGTGGCGGTGGAGGAGGCCATTCAGGCCGGGCGGCTCCGCGAAGCGGACCGGGTGAAAATCGGCGCCACCGGCGTGCCGATCAGCCAAACCGAGGAAACGCCGCCGGAAATGGCGGTCCAGGCAGCCGAAAAAGCGCTGAAGAACGCCGATTCCTCCCCCGCGGAAATCGGCCTGCTGCTGTTCGGCTGCGTGTGGGACCCCGAGCACGTCGCGCCCGCCGCCCACGTGCACCACCACCTCGGGCTGAACCCGGAGGCGATGGCGTTCGAGATCCGCCAGGGCTGCAACGGCGCGCTGGCGGGCATGGCCACCGCGGCGTGGCACCTGGGTTCCCGGCCGGACGCCCCGCCGGTGCTGGTGACGACCGCCGACCGCTTCCGCGCCCCGGCCTGGGACCGGTACAGCGCCCGCGACGGCTACCTCTGGGGTGACGCCGCCTCGGCGGCCGTGCTGTCCACACGCGAGGGTCCGATCCGGTTGCGCTCCACGGCTTCCCGGTCGATGTCCGAAGCCGAAGAGGTGGGCCGCCGCCCGCCGATCAGCCTGGGCTCCCCCGCCGACCTGCCCGGGGTCCGCCTGCGGCAGGAGTTCCACATGTACAAGCGGCTCGGCCCGCAGCGCGTCCGGAGTGGACTGCAGTCGGCCGTGCGGGAGGTGGTCGAGCGGGCCACCGGTGACGCCGGCACCACGCTCGACGGCATCGCGCGGTTCCTCGTGCCGAACATGGGTGAGCAGTGGCGCAGGTGGGCGCTGCTCGAGCCACTGGGGATCAGCGAAGCGCAGACCACCTGGACCGAGCACGGCAGGCACCTGGGCCACACCGGTCTCGCCGACCAGCTGCTCGCCCTGGAACACCTGCTGGACCGGGGCGCGCTGAACTCGGGTGACCGGGTCGTACTGGCCTCGTACGCCGTCGGCTTCACCTTCACCGCCGCCGTCGTCGAAATCGCCTGACCACGCGACCGGGCCCGCCCCCGTTGATCCGGGGGCGGGCCCTTCTCATGTCCGATCGGGTACCCGAGTGCGGGGTTCAGCTACGCGAGTGTGGGGTTCGGCTTCCTGAACGTGGAACTCGGCTTCCTGAACGTGAGGTTCGGCTTCCTGAACGTGCTACTCGGCGTTGGGAATGCTATGAGTGGGGCATTACTTGCAATCAACGCAAGTAATGCCCCACTCCTGGCATTGGGCCTGGAGCTAGGGGGCGTGGATTACTCGGGTGCGGTTGGAGGGGGTTTCGTAGAGCAGGGTGACCAGGTTCGTGCGGCATTCCAGGACGGCGCGGCGGTTCAGCTGGCCCTTGTCCGTGATTTCCCCGGCATCGATGTCCGGGGGCGTGTTCGTCACCACCAGCCGTTCGATGCGGGCGGAGGCGCCGAGGCCCTTGTTCAGGTCCGCCAGCACCGCGGCCAGGTGGGACAGCACCGCGGGGTCGGTCTCCGGATCCGCTGCCTCGCCGACGATCTCGCGCAGGCGTTCGGCGTGCGGCCAGGCGATCGCCGTCACGCAGGAATGGTTGTCCCCCACCAGGACGGCGTCGGAGAGGATGCCGGCGGCGGACAGCAGGCGGTTGCGCAGCCTGCCCGAGACCACCCAGGTTCCGGTGTCCAGCTTGAAGTCCTCGGCGATCCGGCCGTCGAACACCATGCCACGCCGGGGATCGCCGCCTTCGTCGACCAGGCGGACGGCGTCGCCCGAGCGGTAGAAGCCGTCCTCGTCGAGCGCGTCGGCGAGGTCCGCGCCCAGGTACCCGGGCGTGACCGAGGCGCCGCGCACCCGGATCTCCAGACGTCCGGCGACGGGCGCCAGCTTGATCTCGGTGCCCGGCAGCGGTACCCCGATGCCTCGGTCGGCACCGCCGTAGGTGGAAGTGGCGGCCGGGCCGGTTTCCGTTGCGCCCCAAGAAGAGACCACGGGCACGTCACGGCCGGTGGCGCGCCGGGCGATCTCGCGCAGGCGCTGGCGCAGTTCGTCCGGCAAGTCCGCGCCCGCGTACAGGATCATGTCGATCCGGGAGAGCACGTGCGCGGCGAGCGCCGGGTCCGCGGTGAAGCGCTGCGCGAGTTGGGCGTACCCCGCGGGCACGTTGACGCAGACCGTCGGCGGGACCGAGCGCAGCGAATCGACTGTGCGGTCGAACTCCCCGGGTTTCGGCGAACCGTCGTCGATGTAGATGCTCCCGCCGTTGGTCAGGGCGAGGTGCAGGTTGTGGTTGGCGCCGAAGGTGTGGTTCCACGGCAGCCAGTCGGTGAGCGTGGGCGGCCCGGCGGCCAGGAACGGCCAGATCTGGCGCAGCATCTGCTGGTTCGCGCTGAGCATGCCGTGCGTGTTGAGCACGCCCTTGGGCATCCCGGTGGAGCCCGAGGTGAACAGGATCTTCGCCACGGTGTCCGGGGTCAGCGCGGCCGTGGCCTCGTCCACCGCGGCGGTGGGCGTGGTGTCGCGCAGTTCCGCCAGGTTCCGGCCCGGACCCCGGCCCACGACGGCGTGGGCGCCGACCGCGGCCAGCGCCGCGCCGAACTGGGTGCCGTCCTCCGCGTAGACCAATCCGGGCTTGACCAGCCCCGAGATGGCCCGCAGCCGGGCGTGATCGGTGGCGCGCAGGGAATACGCGACGCTGGTGGGCACGATCGGCACGCCGGTGAGGTAGCAGGCCAGCGTCAGCGCCAGGTGGTTCAGCGAGTTGCCGGACAACACCATCACCGGAGCACCCGGCCCCAGGCCGAGATCGAGCAGCGCCTGCCCCAGCGCGGTGGCCTCGGCGAGCGCGTCCCCGTAGGTCAGCTCACGCCAGCCGTCGCCCGCGCGCTCAGCGGCCAGTACCGCGGTGGGGGTGGCCGCGGCCCAGTACCGCAGCGAGTGCGCCAGGGTCGGCGGGTGCTCCCCCAGCGGCTCGGCGCTGCCGATGACCTGGCTCCCGTCCGGCAGCTTGAGTCTGGTGAGGCGGGCGGTGGCCGCGACCGCGCCGGTCATCGGGTGACGCCTTCGGTGTACAGCTCCACCGCGGCACGCAGTTCCCCGCTGCCGATGAGCGAGGCGACGCGCTCGATGTCGGAGTCCATCGCGCGGTCGCGGTCGAGGAAGTCGCACACCTCCCGCACGGCACCGTGGGCCGCGGCGGTGGGCGCGCTGAGCACGTCGTGGCCCCGCAGGTCCGCCGCCTGGCACAGGGCGATCAGGTGGATCGCGGTGATCCGCTGCACCAGGTGCACCACCGACCGGGCGTCCCGGGCGGCGATCGTGCCCATGCTGACCTTGTCCTGGTTGTGCGCCTCGGTGGAACGCGAGAACGACGCGGCGGGCATGGTCCACTTCAGTGCCTCGGCGGCCAGTGAGGAGGCCACGATCTGCATGCCCTTGAACCCGTGGAACAGGCCGGCCTCGTAGTCGCCGTCCTTCACCCGCGGGATCAGGTTCGGGGTCAGGCCGTTGTTGAACTTCTCGTCCACCACCAGTTCCAGCTGGCGGTCGAGCAGGTCGCCGACGCTGGCGACGGCGGTCTTCAGCGCGTCCATCGCTTGCGCCACGTGGCCGCCGTAGAAGTTGCCGCCGTTGCGCACCGCGCCGGCGGGCACCTCGAACAACGGGTTGTCGTTGGCGGAGTTGACCTCCACGGTGAGCCAGTGCCGCGCCCAGTCGCTGGTGTCGCGGAGCACGCCGGTCACGTGCGGGGCGCAGCGCACGGAGTAGGCGTCCTGGATCGGCCGCTCCAGCTCGACGAAATCGGTGTCGGGGCGGCGGACGCCATCGTCGGCGGTGGTGTCGGCGAACAACGCGGCCCGGATCACCGAGGCGCTGTGCAGCACGCCGTCGTGCGGCTTGGCGTCGAACAGGAACGGCGCGAAGTGCCCGGGGTTGCCCAGCAGCACCTGGCTGGTCATCGCGGTGCACAGGTCCGCGGCGAACGCGAGCTCGGCGGCGTCCTGCAGGGCCAGCACGGCGAAGCCGGACATGAACGAGGTGCCGTTGACCATCGCCAGGCCCTCTTTGGCCTCCAGCTCGAGCGGGTGCAGCCCGGCGGCGGTCAGCGCCTCGGCGGCGGAGGTCTCCTCACCGCGGTGCAGCACGCGGCCGTGCCCGGTCAGCGCCGCGGCCAGGTAGCTCAGCGGCACCAGGTCACCGCTGGCGCCCACGGTGCCGCGCTCGGGGATCATCGGCAGCACGTCGGCGTTGATCAGGTCCAGCAGGCCGGAGACCAGCTCCGGGCGCACCCCGGAATGCCCGCGTGCCAGGCAGTTCGCCCGCACGACCATGGTGGCCCGCACCACGTCCGGCTCCGCGTAGGGGCCGACGCCCGCGGACAGGAACCGCACCAGGTTGTCCTGGAGGTCACTGGTCTTGCGCTTGGACACCTGCCGCCGGTTGCTGTCCCCGAACCCGGAGGTCACGCCGTAGATGGGCGCGCCGGAGTCGATGAGCCGGTGCTTGAGCTCGTTGGACTCGCCGATGCGGCGGGCGGCCTTCTCGTCGAGCGCGACCGCGCGCAGTTCCGGCCGGCGCGCGAGACCGACGATGTCGTCCAGCGTGAGCGTGCGCCCGTCCAGCTGCACCACGCGGAGCTGGGGACGGTGGTCGGTGGGGGTGGCCATGTGTGTGTCCTCTCTGCGGATGTGGCGTGGCCTGGGCGGGGATCAAGCGGTGAGCCACCGCGATCGTCGTCACCCATTCCGCGTATCACCGCTCGAAAGGTAAACGCGCTGATGACGGAGCGGCTATCCGCAGGAATCGGAATCGCTTCCACCGAGGTGAACACTGAGGATTTTCACAGTTTCTCCTCAGTCAGCCGGAAATGCGCGCACGAGGAGCACCCCGGCCACCGAAAGGCGACCGGGGTGCTTTCCACCCGTGGGGAGCGGGCGGGTCTCAGGCCGAATTGCGCGAGGCGTAGACCGTCATCGCCGCGCCGAGCAGCTGGGCGCCGCGGCCGGTCATCGGGTTGTGCCCGGTGATCTTCTCGATCCGCCGCAGGCGGTAGTCCAGGGTGCTGCGGTGGATGTAGAGGTCCTTGGCCGCGCGGCTGCGGTTGTAGTCGGCGCGGATCAGCACGCCGAGGGTCTCCCGGAGCACCGTGCTCGCCATCAGCGGCCGGATGATCTCCACCAGGTTGTCCGCGACCGCCTCGTGCTGGGACACCGCGTACTCGACCAGGAAGTCGTCCCGGCCGTAGACGCCCGGCTCGCTGCCCGCGGCCTTCGCCAGTTTCAGCACGTCGACCGCTTCCCGGTACCCGTCCGGGATCTCGGCCCGCGCACGGCCGGCCACCGCGCACCACACGCGGCCCCGCAGCCGCCTGCCCAGCTCCTGCACGATCCGCGAGGTGCGCTCACCGTCGTCGTCCGGGATCAGCGCCACCGCGCCCGACGGGCACGGCGCCACCAGCGTCTCCTGGCCGTACCCGGCCAGCGCGTCGGCGAGTTCGCCCTGATCACGTGGCCCGGCCTGCAGCACGGTCACCACGTAGAGCTGCGCCAGCAGCGGTTCGAGGTGCGGTGGGGCGGTGCCGTCGGCGATCAGCCGGGCGGCCAGTTCGGCGGGCGGGTGCACCGCCGCTTCGAGCGGCCCGATGGTGTCCGCCTGTTCCGCCTGTTCCCGTGCCGCGTTTTCCAGCAGCACCCGCAATCGCGCCCGTACCCCGGGTGGCGCCGATTCGGCGAGTGCGCCGATCAATTCGGCCAGCTCACCCGTCGGCGATTCCCCGGCGGGCACCAATTGCAGCGGCCACCCGGTCCTCGCGGCTGTAGCGTGCGCTTGGTTCAGCATCGAATTCGCCTGCTCCCCGTCGGCGGTCACCTATCCGGCGACCGATTTCCGGAATCTTTGCCACTGTTCGGAAGAATACGAAAGCATCGACCGCCCCTTGCCTGGGAAAGACCCGTCGCCGCGGCACGGCGGCATGTTTCGGTTACATTTCCGAGGTTAGGAACGGGTCATGGCCAAGTCAACCCAAACCCACACACCCGGGTCGAAGCGGGGCTAATCTCGTGGTGCCGTACCACTGACCGCCCGAGCGGTGGGCGGACCACACCACCGGGGTACGGTTGGTGAAATCCCGTCCTACCAGTTGCGGGCGCGCAGGGCCCCGGCCAGCTCGGTGCGCCGCCGCACCCCGAGCTTGCGGTAGGAGTTCGTCAGGTGCTTCTCCACCGCCCGCACGCTGACCTCGAGCGACCGGGCGATCTCCTGGTTGGTGGCCCCGTCCGCGGCCAGCTCCACCACCCGCCGCTCGGCCCTGGTCAGGGTGCCCGCACCGGCGCGGCGCTCCCCCACCCGGCGGGCCCAGCGTTCGGCCACCGGATCGCCGCAGTCCGCGGCGACCTCGCGCGCCCGGCCCAGGTGCTCCCCGGCCTCGTCCGGTTCGGTCTCCCGCAGCCGCTGCCCCAGCCGGACCAGCGACCTGGCCAGTTCGGAGCGATTGGCCGAGGTCTCCAGCACGTCCACGGCCTCGCGCAGCAACGCCAGCCCGGCGGCACCGGGGGTCAGGTCCCCGGCCACCCTGGTGGCCCGCCCGATCGCGGCCGCGGCACCCCACTCGTGCGCCCGCAGCCGCTCCTGTTCGGCCAGTTCCCGGGCCGCCGCGGTGTCGCCGAGGCGTTTCTGCAGCGTGGCCGCGAACAGCCGCCACGAGAACAGGCCCGGATTGCGCCACCCGGCGCGTTCGAGCTGCCAGCCGATGTCCATGGTGAACGCCAGCGCCGACTCGCGGTCACCGTGCAGCGCGGCGGCGGTGCCGCGCAACAACCCCAGCACCGCGCTGACCAGGACGTTCGTGCCCTCTTCCGGCGGCTCGGCGAGCAGCCGCCGGATCAGTTCGCCGTCACGGGTGGTCACCGCGGTCAGGGACAGGGGCACCAGCATCGTGGTGCCGGTGCGCGCCCAGTCCGGCGGCGGGCCGGCCAGCACCCGGTGGGCGATCTCGCCCGCCTCGGTCAGCCTGCCGCGGTTGAGCGCGACCAGCGCCCGTTCGGCGTCGATCAGGTCGCGTTCGGTGGTGGTGCCGTTGTCCTGGCACTGTTCGAACGCGCTGTCCAGCCAGGGCGCCAGCTCGGCCACCGAGTCGGCCGCGCACAGGGTGTCCACCAGCAGCGGGAGCACGCCGTGCACGTGCGCGGGCGTGGCGGGTTCCCGGCGGAGGATGCGGGCGCCGAGCCCGCCCACCTCGGCGGCGGTCGACCCGGCGACCTTGGTGGTGGCGAACAGCAGGACGGTCAGCAGCTCGCGTTCGGCGGGGGTGGCCACCGCCGGGTCCGGACCGAAGCCGCGCAGCCGCCACGCCGAGGCCATCAGCTCGGCGGGGTCCGCCGAACCGACGTGGCGTGCCCTGGCCTCCAGGTGCAGCGCGAGTTCACGGTCGCCGCCTCTCAGTTCACCGGGCGCGCCCAGCTGCGTGACCACCTCGTCGAGCTGGTCACGCACGTCCGGTGGTGCGTCCGCGAACAGCGCCGGGGAGAGCCGGACCAGCGCGGCGGCGCGGTCCTGGGGCGAGCTCAGCAGCGCGGTGGCCTGTGCCACGTGCCGGACCGAGGCGGCGCGGTCGGCCCCGACCTCGGCGGTCGCCAGCGCGACGTAGGCGGCCGCACGGTCGTTGTCGTCCAGGGTGTCGTCCAGCAGCAACCGGCGCAGGTACCGGACGGCGTCCTCCGGCGCACCCCGCCGCACGGCCGCGTCGGCGGCGCTGCGCAGGGCTTCGGCGGCCCAGGGCAACCGCACCGACAGCACGCCGAGCAGGCGTTCGGCCACCTGTTCCGCCGGACGGCCGCCGAGGTGCAGTTCCTCGGCCGCCCGCACGTGCGCCCGTTCGCGGTCTTCGACGGTCATCGACTCGTCGAGCGCGTCCCGGACCAGCGCGTGCGCGAATCGCGGAGTCCCCGCCTCCAGCAGGCCGAACCGGGTGAGCGTGCGGGACGCCAGCTCGCAGGCCACCTCGTCGAGCCCGGTCAGGCGCCCGATGAGGTCGAGGTCGGCGTGCTCACCGAGCACGGTGATCGCCTTGGCCACCTCCCACACCGGCTTAGGCTGCGTGCGCAGGCAGGTCAGCAGCCAGTCGCGCAACCGGACCGGCCGGGCCGCGTGCACGCGGGCGCGGTTCGCCGCGACCGGCGCGATCTCCTCGGCGGCCAGGTCGTCGAGCACGGCGGTCAGGAACATCGGGTTGCCGCCGGTGACCTCGAGGCAGGCGGCGGAGAACCCCTCGTCGGCCTCGGTCCCGTTCCGCCAGTTGACCAGGCCCAGCACCGCGCCGGCGGAGAGCAGGCGCGGCCGCACGGTGGTGGTCGCGGCCTCGGCGAGCTGGCGGACCAGCGGTTCGTCGGCCAGCACGTCACCTTCGCGGACCGAGCACACCAGCAGGACCGGCAGGTGCTGCACGCGTTGCGCCAGGTGCGCCAGCCAGCGCAGCGAGGGTTCGTCGGCGAAGTGCACGTCGTCGGCGAGCACCAGCAGCGGACCGCGCTCGGCGGAGATGTTGGCCAGTAGCGCGTCGAGCCCGGCGAGCAGCTGGCGGTGCGGGATGTCCCGCCGGATCAGGCCGTTGGCGGGCATGCCGTCCCCGTGCCGGGCGCTGACCCTGGCGGCGGCCCCGGTCAGCCAGCTGTCGCGGACCGGTTCGGACACGCTGAACAGCACCGGGTTGAGCAGCTGGCCGATCACCCCGCAGGTGAACTCGCGTTCGAGCCGGGCGCCACCGGCCCGCAGCACGGTCATCCGCTCGCGCTGGGCGAGTGGGGGCAGAGCCCGCAGCAGCGCCGACTTGCCCGCCCCCGGCGGCCCGCTGACCAGCAGCACCGACCCCGTGCCGTCCCTGGCGGCGCGGGCGGCCGCCTCGGCGACGGCCAGTTCGCCTTCGCGTTCGAGCAACGGCGGCCGCCGCACGGCGGTCGACCCGGTCATGACGGACTCAGCACGATCTCGCCCAACCCCTTCACCCGCTCCACATAACCGGGTTCGCCCCACCTTTCCGCCAGCGAGCGCTCCTCGAGCACCAGCCTCTTCGCCTCCTCCGGACGGCCACAGGCCTGCTGCGCGATCCCGGCGAGCACCCGCCAGGACAGCAGCACCGGGTTCACCCACTGCCTGGCGAGCATCCGGCGCCCGCTCTCCAGGAACAGTTCCAGCGCGTCCGCCGGCGCGCCGTCGGCCAGGCGCACCAGCCCGGAGGCGAACAGCGCCTGCGCGCCGCCCATGCTGTGCTCCACCCCCGGCGGCAGCGGCTCGTCCACGCACCGGCGGGCCTCGTCGGGACGGCCGCGCTGCAGGTGCAGGGTCACCGTCAGCGCCCTGGCGTGCCCGGCCACCATCGGGTGCCAGCCCGGTTCGGGCAGTTCCTGCGCCATCCAGTCGAAGTACTGGGCGGCTTCGTCCCAGCGCTCCCGCACCAGCGCCACCGAGCCGCGGGTGAGCATGGCCCACACCGCCGCCGCCCGCATCCCGCGGCGGCGGGCTTCGACCACCAGCGCGTCGAGGCTCCTCTCCGCCTCCTCCGCCGCGCCACCCAGCATCAGCACCGCGCAGGCGAGCAGGCGGGGACTGACCGGGTGGTCCGACCGGCGGGGCACGTCGAGCGAGGTCCTGGCCAGCGTCAGCGCCCGGTCCCGGTCCTGGCCGCGGACCGCGAGGAGCCAGGCCGCCACCCCCGCGCTCGCCGGGGTGTCCGGCGGTTCGCCGGGCACCGGCGCCGTGCCGAAGGTGTACTCGTCCAGTTCCGGGATGGTTTCCTCGGCGAGCCGGCACATCGCGGCCAGCATGCCGCGCTCGTCCTCGGGGAGGCTCTTCATCCTGGCCGCGGCCGTGAGCGTGCGGCGGGCCACGGACGGGCGCCCCTGGGAGACCAGCATGTCCGCCGCACGCAGGCGCAGTTCCGGGGACACGTGGCTGCCGCCGAGCAGCACCCGCACCAGCCGCCGATCGCTGGCCTCCGGCGCGGTGACCGATTCGACCCCGGCGAGTTCGACCATCAGCCGGGCCTTGGCCGCCTCCGACGAGGGTTCCCGCAGCGCGCGTTCCAGCAGGCGGGCCGCGTCCTCGTGGGCGCGCTGGGCATGCAGCCGCCGGGCTTCGCCGTAGAGCAGCCGTTCGACCCCGGCAGAACCGGCGGGCGCGCTGAGCGCGACCCTGGCCAGGAACGCGGGTTCGGCACCGGCCCGCAGGCCCAGCGCGAGCACCCGGCGGAACAGCTCGGCCCGTTCTTCGGTCGGCATCCCGGCCAGCACCCGTTCGACGACCACCGGTTCGGTGAACCGGACCGGGTTCGCGGGCCCGCCGTCGTCGGCGAGACCGAGCCGCCGCAGCAGCCCGGCCGCCCTGGCCGCGACCGCGGGCGGCAGGCCGGACACCGCGCAGACCAGCTGCCAGTCGAAGTCGTCCCCGCAGACCGCCGCGGTCCTGGCCAGCGCGGTCGGTTCGGGCGCGAGCACCCGCATCACCCGGCCCACCCAGTCGCCCCTGGCCTCGGCCGCGCCGGTGGTGAGATCGGGGGCGCCCGCGTGCAGGGCCGCCCGCACCACCGACGGCACGCCGCGGGTCACCAGCCGCACCTCCGCCGCGGTGTCGCGGTCGGCCGGGTGCTCCTGGCCCAGCGCGAGCAGGCGCCGGATCCCTTCGGTGCTCAGCAAGCCGAGCCGCAGCACGTGCCGCGGAGCCTCGTGCACGGTCGCCTCGGCGCCGAATTCGGCGAGCGATTCGGCGGGCATGCCGAGTTCGTTCACCGCGACCACGACCAGCAACGGACCCCAGTTCAACCGGCGCAGCATGGCCCGCAGCCACAGCCATGACCGGTCGTCCATCCACTGGGCGTCGTCGAGCACCAGCATCAGCGGGCACTGCCTGGCGGCGGCCACGAAGTCCTCGCAGAGCGCGGCCACCGAGGTCGGCGAACCGCCGCCGAACCCGGCGGGCAGGCCCGAGGCGAAGGCGCCGACCACGTCGTTGCCCGCGCCCGGATCACCCGGCGCGTGCGGGACCCCGGCCGCGTGCAGCACGCGCACGTCCTCACCGGCGGCGACCGCCATCGCCTGGCGCAGCAACGCGGTACGCCCCACCCCCGGCGGACCGCTGACCTGCACGTACGCCGAGCGGCCCGCGGCGAGGCCGGTCACCGCCGAGGTCAGCACCTCGAGTTCGGCCTCCCGATCGACCAGCGGCAACTCCCGGGGCACGAGCCCGGGTACCGCACCTGCGGGGGCTCGGCTCACGCGCCCAACCCCTCGGACCGCGCGCGCAGCGCGGCGGGGAGTTCGTCCCGCAGTCCGATCCGCAGCTTCCGGTACACGCTCGACAGGTGGGTCTCCACCGTGCGCAGGGAGACGAAGAGGCGGTCGGCGATCTCGCGGTTGCTCTCCCCCGCCGCCGCCAGCTCGGCCACGCGCAACTCGCTGCCGCTGAGCGCACCGAGCCGCCGCGCGTCGAGCAGCGTGTGCATCCGCCCGCCCGCCGAGACCAGCAGTTCCCTGGCGACCGAGCCCAGCGCGAGGTACCCGGACTGGGTCGCCACGTCGATGGCGCGGCGCAGGTGCGCCCGGGCGCCCTTGGTGTCGTCGGCGGCCAGCAGCGCGCGGCCGAACAGGAACTCGGCCCTGGCCTGGCTCAGCGGCGCGGGCGCGGCGGCGAGGCGGTCGGCCGCCTCGGCCAGCACGTCCAGCGAACGGCGTCCCTTCGCGGCCACCCCGGCCGCCAGCAACGCCAGCCCGGCGCTTTCGTCGGTCTGCCAGTCCCGCGCGGTCTGCTCGCCGTACTCGGCCAGCTCGGCGGCCTCGTCCTGCCTGCCCAGTTCGGCGAGCAGGCAGGCGGCCTCCAGCCACCACGGCACGAAGACCGGGTTGCGCACCCCGGCCTCGGCCAGGCGTTTCCCGCAGTCGAAGAGGACGGCCAGCGCGCTCGCGTGGTCACCGCGCAGCCGCAGCACCTCGGCCGAGACCAGCACGGCCTGCGGGTACATCCAGCCGAAGTGCGGCCAGCGCGTGCGGACCAGCAACGCTTCCGCCCGGTCCGGCTGCCCCATCTTGACCAGCACCGAGGCCAGCCGCACCGAGGGCACCACCGCCTCGGCGACCATGCCCTCGAGTTCGGCGGCGCCGTGCATGGCGGACTGGGCGTCCGTGGCGGCGTCCGGCAGTTCGCCGAGGCCTTCGAGCACGGTCGCCCGTGCCGCAAGCGCCGTCCGGCTCACCGGCCCGCCCGCGGTCTTGAGCAGGCGGTTCAGCGCGCTCAGCGCCTCGTCCGGTTCACCGGCATAGGTCAGCGCGGTCGCCGCGGCGATGATCGGCGGCGGGTAGCGCGACGGCAGGCCTTGCACGAGGGCGCGGCGGGCCTGGGCGGCGACCGCGGCGGCGTCCCGGCCGCCGAGCATGGTGGTGTAGGCGGCGAGCCCGCCCTGCACGCGGCTCCCGTGGGAACTGCCGCCGACCCGGCCCGGTTCCGGCAGCCGCGCCAGCACGTCGGCGGTGGTGGCTTCTTCGCTCAGCCCCACGGTGGTCAGCGCGACCTGGATCCGCCCGCGTAGTTCGTGATCGCCCTCGTCGGCCCACCCGCCGCGTTTCGCGTCGAACTCGGTGAGCATGCGGTCCAGCACGTCGAAGGCTTCGGGGGCCCGGCGGGCGGCGAGCGCGGCGGCGCCGAACAGGTGCGCGAGCCGGGCGCGGACGCGGACGTCGGAAATCCGGTCGAGAGCCCGGCCGAGGAAGGCCATCGCCGCCGCCGGATCGGTGCCGACCACGGTCTCGGCCAGGCGCACCACGGTCTCCGCGTCGTCCGGCGCCCAGTCCAGCACCCGGGACAGGTACCGCACCGCCGCGTCCGGGTCCACCTCGCGCACCGCGGTGGCCGCCTGGCACAGCAGGCGGTGCATCCACGGCTCCCGCAGCTCGGGCAACGCCATCAGCAGGTGTGCGACCTTCGCCGCGGGCACCCCCTGGTCGGTCAGGACGGCCGCGGCGTGCCGGCGGAGCCGGACCACCACCCCGTCGGGCACCTGGGCGAGTGCGGCGCGGCCGAACTCCGGGTGGGCCACCGCCTCCGACTCCGGCCGCAGGTGCCCGTCCTGGCGCAGGAGTTCCAGCGCACCGGCGACCAGCGGGCCGGGCAGCGCGCAGAGGACCGGCAGTGCCGCGGGCTCGGGGGCACCGGCCTCACTCAGCACGGTCAGCGCCCGGAAGACCGCGCCGACCTCCGGCGGCCGCTGGTCCAGGTATTCGCGCGCCACGCTGGCGAGCAGCCGTTCCCCGGCCGCGACCACCCGCGGTACGGCGGCCGCGTCCGGCCGGACACCGCGCGCGGCCAGTTCGTCCAGCAGGCGGCGCAGCAGGCGGGGGTTCCCGGCGGACAGCCGTGCGCAGGCACCGGCGAAACCGCCGTCCGGCACCGCACCGAGCGCCCGCACCACGGCCCGCCGCACGTCCGTTTCCGGCAGCGGCTCCAGTCGCAGGGTCACCGCCTCGTGCTCGGCGGCCAGTCCGGTGACCGGCCCGGTGTCCCCGGCCCGCAGCGCCAGCACCACCAGCAGCGGGCGCCCGGTGGACCGGCGCAGGATGAAGTCCAGCCACTGCAAGGAGTCCTCGTCGGCCACGGCGGCTTCGTCGACCAGGACGACCAGCGGGCCCCGGTCATACGCCCGCATCACCGGGCACATCAGGTCGCTCAGCAGGGTGAACCGGTCGGTGATCGGCTCGCTCAGCGACTGGAGTTCCTTGTCGTCGAGCGGCTCGAACAGGTCACGGACGAGGTCGTACGCCTGCCCGGTCTTCCTCGCGACGGCCGCCAGCACGGTGCCTTCGGCGGCCAGCGCCCGGTGGACGGCGTCGAGCAGGCTGGTCTTCCCGGTGCCCGCGTCCCCGCGCAGCAGCACCAGCGAGGGGCCGAGCGGGTCGCGGGCGGCGGCGGTGAGGAAGCCGAGTTCGGCCGCGCGTCCGGTCAGCTCGGGCAGCTGGGCCGCAGTACCGGTACCGCGAGTCGCCACGACAGGCCTCCGTCAACCAACACAAACCAACATCCGGTAACTCAAACGACATTACCGAATACGCAGGCGCGCGGGGCACACGGAAACCAAGAGAACAGCTAGAATTTTCGGCTTGCGTGAAATTGATTCACATTGCTGCCACGGCGAAGACCGTGGCGAGCAGGACAACCACCGAAAGGAGCATTCCGGCCCGCGGGTCGTGCGGCACGGAGAGCAGCCGGGTGCCCGGCCGGGCCCGCAGCGACGGAATCCGCTCCACCACGGCGACCCGGACCTTGGCGAACACCGCGGGGAGCACCGGCAGGCAGATCACCACCGCGAGCACCGGAATCGTGGGGGAACCGGCCGGAACCGCGGTCACCACGTGGTGCACGGCCAGGTGCAGCGTCGCGGTGGAGACGATCACCGCGGCCCCGGCGAGCCGCACCGGCTGACCGGTGGTGGTCACCTGGCGGTTCGCCAGCAGGTGCCGGGCGTGGGGCCGCGAAGCCAGTTTCCGCAACCGGCGGCGGTCCTGGCGCAGCATCGACAGCGCCTGGTCCAGTCCAATCGCCGCGCCGATGGCGAAGAGCAGCAGGCCGGTCGCGGCACCGGTGTGCGCCACCTGCGAAAGCACCAGGGAAGCCCCGGCCGCGGCAGCTGTCGGCGCCCACAGCTGGCGGGGTGTCGCCCCCGCCAGCAGCACGGCGGCGAAGCCGAGCAGCAGGATCAGTGAGGCGGCGGGAAGATCGAACAATTCCGGGGCCATCCGGTGCTCCGTTTCCGCGTTTCCGGTCGCTCGTACCCCATTGATGCTGGTGGAAAGCGGTGCGGGGGTCAGCCCGGAGCACCCCCGGAAGCCGGGTGGGGACAACCCCACCATCGCCTGCCTTGATCCGCGAAACGCGGAAAAGGCCTCCGCGAAACGCCGAAATGGGGCTCCCGCGACGACCGGCGTCGCGAGAGCCCCATTTTGTGACAGTGTTTTATTACGTCGTCTGCCTACCGCGAAAGAGAACGAACTCCCGGACTGGCCGCGGCGAGCACGGTCAGCGCCGCCATCACCCCCGCGACGGTCAGCACGGAACCGGTGACCCCGAGCGTGGCCAGGGCGAACCCGCCGAGCAGCGAACCGAAGGCGAGCGGCCCGTAGGCCAGCAGCGTGGCCACACTGGTCACCCGGCCACGCAGGTGGTCCGGCACGATCCGCACCAGGTAGGCGCTCACCGCCACGGTCCACACCGCGCCGATGTAGGACATCAGGCCGTACACCGCGCCGAGCGCCACCGGGTTGCTCGCGGCCAGCAGCGTGGTCGGCACCAGCAGCGCCCACAGCGCGTTCGCGCCGATCACCAGTGCGGGCAAGGAGATCCGGCGGATCCAGAAGGTGGCCCCGAGCGCGCCGAGCACCCCGCCGATCCCGCTGACCGCCGAGACCACCGCGGCCACGGTCTGCGAACCGCCGTCCTCGCGGACGATCACCAGCACGCTGAGCATCAGGACCTGGAACAACAGGTTGCTGACCGCGATGAGCCCGGCCGCGGCCCGCGCGAAGCGGTGCCCGGCCATCCACCGCAGCCCTTCCATCAACGCCGCCAGCGGCTTCTGCGGTTCCGCCGGTCCCGCGTCGGCCTGCAGCGGCTTCTTGATCATCAGCACCGTGCCGAGCGAGAAGGCGTGCAGCACGGCGGTGGCCAGGAACGGGAACCACTGCGTCACCGCGGTGAGCACGCCGGCGCCGGGCTGGCCGAGCAGCCCGGCCGCCTGTTCCCTGGCTTCGTTGCGCGACATCGCCGTGGTCAGGTGCTGTTCCGGGACCACGCTGGGCAGTGCCGCCCGCTCGGCGATCCGGTACACCACGGTGAACGCGCCCTCGACGAAGGCCACCACCGCCAGGTGCCACAGGTTCAGCCCGGCGAAGATCATCCCCACCGGGATGCTGCCGACCGCGACCAGCCGCGCCAGGTCGCAGATGATCATCAGCTTCCGGCGGTCGAAGCGGTCCACCGCGACCCCGGCCGGCAACTGCACCAGCAGGTAGGGCAACTGCGCGGCGAAGGCGACCAGCCCGGCCGCGGCCGCGGACCCGGTGGCCCACAACACGATCAGCGGATAGGCGAAGGCGCTCAGCCGCGAGCCGAGGAAGGACAGCCCGGCGCCGGACCACAGCAGCAGGAAGTCCCGGTTGCCGCGCAGTCCCCGGTCGGGAACGGTGGCGGTCATCGGGCGGGGGTTTCGACGTCGGCGCCGCCGCACCACTCCAGCACCGCCATCGCGCTGTGCAGCTTGTGCTGCGCCTGGCGGAAGGCCAGGCTCATCGGGCCGTCCAGCACCTCGGCGGTCACCTCCTCGCCGCGGTGGGCGGGCAGGTCGTGCAGGAAGACCGCGTGCGGATTGGCGTCCCAGAACCCGGCGTGCACGGCGAACGGCGCGAAGGTCTCACGCCAGCTTTCGTCGGCCTTCGTGGTGCCGGTGGTCTGCCACCGCGTGGTGTAGACGGCGTCGAACCCGCCGGGCAGCACGTCCATGTCGTGCCGTTCGACGATCGACGAGCCGTAGCGGGCCGCCTGCTCGGCCGCGGTGTCCGCGATCGGCTTCGCCAGGCCGTACCCCGGTGGCGTGCGCAGTTCGAGCACGGCGCCGGGGTACCGGGTCAGCCCGAGCGCCAGCGCGGCCGCGCTGTTGTTGCCCTCGCCCATGTAGAGCACGCGCAGGCCGCTGATCCGGCCGAAGTGGCAGAACAGCGTGGTGAGGTCGGCCAGCCCCTGGGTCGGGTGCTCCTCGACGTTCATCGCGTTGATCACCGGCATGCCGTGCCCGGCCAGCTGCCCCAGCGACTCGGCGGGCAGCGTGGTCCGGGCGACGAGCAGGTCCAGCATCGAGGCGAGCACGCGGCCGGTGTCGGCGAGCGTCTCACCGGTGTTGGTCTGCAGGTCACCGGGCCCGTAGGTGAGCAGCCGGGCGCCGAGGCGCAGCGCGCCGCTGGAGAACGCGGTGCGCGTGCGGGTCGAGGTCTTCTCGAAGTAGACGCCCACGACGGCACCTTCGAGCGGGGCCCCCGGTTTCACCCCGGCGGCGTGGGCGGCGCCGCGGCGCACCAGGTACTCCAGGTCCTCCTCGGCGAGGTCGTTGAGGGACAGCAGGTTCCTGGCGAGCTTGGCCGGGGTCGCGATCAACTCGGTCATCGGGTCCCTCCATCGGACATCAGCGTCTGGATCAGCGCGGCCAGCTCCCCGGCCCGCCGCGGCCGCAGGGCTTCTTCGTGCTCACCGGCCATCCGGTGCACGGTCAGCCCGCCACCGGCCAGTTCGCGCCAGTGGTTCAGGTATTCGGGATAGGACAGCCCGCGGAGAACGCCGTGCCGTTCCTCGGCGCACTCGTCGGTGATCACCAGCCGGATCGGCGTGCCGGCGGCCGGGTAGCGGTAGGTGTACATCGCCTCGGTCAGCGCCCGTGCCCGGTACACCTGGCGGCGCATGGTCTCCAGGTCGGCGGTGTCGGCGGACAGCCCGGCCAGCCGCAGCAGCGACTGGACCTCGCCGGAGGGCTCCAGGTCCGGCTGCGCGCACAGTTCGGCGAGCCGGTCGGTGAGCACGTCGCTGGTGACCACCTCGGGCGAAACCGCCGGATCGCCGATCGGGTCGATCAGGATCAACGCGGACGCCGGGGTACGGGCATCCGCCAGCCGGCGCGCCATCTCCCACGCCAGCGTCGCCCCCGAGGACCAGCCCAGCAGCGCGAACCGGCCTTCGGGCTGCAGCTCGCTTAGGTAGCGGGCGGCGAGCGCGGTCAGGTCGACCGGCTCCTCCCCCACCCCGTCCGGCGCTTCGAACGCGGCCACCGAACGGCCCATCCGGTCGGCCAGCGGCAGGAACCAGTGCGCGCTGCCGCCCTGCGGGTGCACGCAGTACAGCGGCGGGCTGGTGTCCCTGGTGCGCAGCCAGGCCAGTGCCCGCCCGCTGTCCCCGGACGAGGATTCCAGCCGCGCGGCCAGCGCCTCGATCGTGCGGGTCT
This sequence comes from Amycolatopsis magusensis, assembly GCF_017875555.1. Classification (GTDB taxonomy): domain Bacteria; phylum Actinomycetota; class Actinomycetes; order Mycobacteriales; family Pseudonocardiaceae; genus Amycolatopsis; species Amycolatopsis magusensis. Next base: position 6,367,043 of record NZ_JAGGMS010000001.1, read on the forward strand.
CGAACACGTCGCGCACCGAGACGGTGAACCCGGCCGAGCGCAGGCCGGCGACCACGGTCAGCGTGCGGATCGAATCCCCGCCCACGGCGAAGAAGTCGTCGGTCACGCCGATCCCGGCCACGCCGAGCACCGAACCCCAGACCTCGGCGATCCGCCGCTCGGTCGCGGTCCGCGGGGCCACCGCTGGTTCCTCGGCCAGCTGCGAGCGGTCCGGGTCGGGCAGGGCCTTGCGGTCGACCTTCCCGTTGGCGGTCAACGGAAGCGCGTCGAGCACGAGCAGCGCCGAGGGCACCAGGTGCTCCGGCACGGTCTTGGCGAGTTCGGCGCGCACGGCCTCCCGGTCGGCCTCGCCGACCAGGTAGCCGATGAGCCGTCCGCCCGCGGCTTTCGCCGCCGCGTCCCGCACCCCGGGCACCGCCCGCAGCGCGGCCTCGACCTCGCCGAGTTCCACCCGCTGCCCGCGGATCTTGACCTGGTTGTCGCGGCGGCCGATGAACTCCAGTTGCCCGTCGGGCCGGTACCGCACGCGGTCGCCGGTCCGGTAGAGCAGGCCCTCGCCGGTGAACGGGTCCGGCACGAACGCCTGCGCGGTCCGCTCGGGGTCGCCGAGGTAGCCGTGCCCGACGCCCTCACCGCCGACGTACAGCTCACCGGGTACGCCGATCGGCGCCGGGCGGCGGTGGCCGTCGAGCACGTACAGCCGGGTGTTCCGGATCGCCCGGCCGATCGGGACCAGCGCGGCGCCCTCGGGCAGGGGCTCGGTCAGCACGGCGTGCGTGACGTCGTCCGAGCACTCGGTGGGGCCGTAGGCGTTGACCATCGGGATGCTCCGGAACCGGGCGAACCAGCGGGTGCACAGCTCCGGCGGCAGCGCCTCACCGGTCACCACCAGCCAGCGCAGCGCGCCCAGCGGCGGTACCGGGGCACCGGAGTCCCAGTCGTCCAGTGCCGCCCGCAGCAGCGAGGGCACCACCTCCAGCACGCTGATCCCCTCGGCCTCGACCGTGCCGAACAACGCGGCGGGGTCGGCGGCGCAGGCGGGGGTGACCACCCGCACCCGCCCCCCGGTCAGCAGCGCGGCCAGCATCTGCCAGATCGACACGTCGAAGGTCAGCGGCGCGTTCTGCACCACCGAATCGGTGCCGGTCAGCGTCAGGTCCTCGACCTTGGAGAGCAGGTGGTTGACCATGCCGCGGCGGTGCACCATCGCGCCCTTGGGCGCACCGGTCGAACCGGAGGTGTAGAGCACGTACGCGAGGTCGTGCTCGCCGCCGCGCGGCGGCAGCAGTTCCCGGTGTTCTTCGTCGCCGAGCAGGACGATCCGCGCGCCGGTCTTCGCCGCCGCCCGTTCCGCGTGCCCGGCGTGTTCCGGGGTCACCAGGACGAACCGCGCGCCGCTGTCGGTCAGCAGCCGTTCGCTGCGAGCCTCGGGGGCGGCGGTGTCCAGCGGGATGTACGCCGCGCCCGCACCCAGCACACCGAGCACCGCGGTGACGAACCGCGCGCCGGGATCGGCCAGCACGGCGACCAGACTGCCTGGTCCGGCATCGGCGAGCTGCCCGGAAATCGCGCTCGCCCGGCCGACGAGTTGTCCGTAGGTCAGGGTTTCGCGGTCGTCGCTCACGGCCACGGCGTCCGGCTGCCGCCCGGCCACCGCCCGCACCCGCTCGACGACGCCTTCGCTGTCGAGTGGCTTTTCCGTGTGGTTCCAGGCGTTGAGCACCAGTTCGCGCTCACCGGCGGGCAGGCAGGTCTCGCGGGCGTCGGCGCCCGGGTCAGCGACCATGGCCTCCAGGACCGCGCGGAACATGGCGATCAGCCGGTCGCCGTCGGCGCGGCGCACCACGTCGGTCCGGGCGTGCAGCATCAGCCGGTCGCCCATCACGCCCATGGTCAGCCCGAACTCGTTCGGGCTGTCGTCGATCACCGTCTCGCCGTCGACCAGGCCCAGGTCCATCACGTGGAAGTCCAGGTAGATGAAGAAGGTCTCGATCAGCCGGTCCGACGAACCGGCCGCACCCGCGTCGCGGTGCATCTCCGGCAGCGGGAAGCGGCGGTGGGGCCACAGCTCGACCTGACCGGCGTAGGTGGCCTGGATCAGCTCGCGCCAGGTCCCGGCCGACCGGTCGTACGGGAACGGCACGGTGTTGAGGTACATGCCGAACACGCGGTCGGCGCCGAGCAGTTCGGGCCGGGTGTCGCAGACCAGGCCGGTGCTGAACGCCTCCTGGTCGGTGAGCATGCTCATCACCTTGAGGTAGGCCGCGTGCCAGACCGCCTTGACGGACACGCCCAGCGAGGTGGCCAGCCCGCGCAGGCCGTCCACCAGGTCCGCGCAGGGCAGGTCGATCCGGTAGGGCAACCCCGGTTCGGGGTCGCGCCAGGCCTGGGGCAACTCCAATTTCGGTTGGCGCGCAACGAGTTCCCGCCAGTACTCGCGGTCCTCGGCCGAGTCGAGCGAGGCCAGTTCCGCGGCGATGAAGTCGGCATAGCGCACCTCGGGCAGCGCGGCCAGTTCCGGGTTGCGGCCGTCGCGCAGCTTGCCGTAGGCGGTCAGGATCTCCATCAGCAGCGAGTGGAAGCTCCAGCCCTCCAGCACGGCGTGGCATTCGGTGATGGAAATCCACCAGCCCTTTTCGACCACGTGCGCGAACACCCGGATCAGCGGCGGCCGCGCGAGGTCGAACAGGGCGGCGCGCTCGGCCGCGGTGAACTTGCGCAGCGCGGTCTGCTGCGCCTGTGCCTCCTGGCCACGAAGGTCACGCATGCCGACCGAAAGGGCCGCGTCGGTGTGCACGAGCTGCATCGGCACGGAGAACTCGTTGGCATGCAGCGAAGTCCGCAGGATCTCGTGCCGCTCGACCACCAGCGAAGCCGCGTCACGCAGGGCGTCGAAGTCGAACGGCTGCTCGTCCTTCACCTGGAACGAGCTGATGTTGTGGTAGATGTTGTCCGAGCCACCGGCCAGCATCTCCACCAGCATGCCGGTCTGCACCTGGGACATCGGGTAGGCGTCGGAGATCCCCGGCCCCACCAGTGCCCGGTCCTCCGCCGAGATCAGCTCGAACGGCTCGACCGGGGTGTCGATCGGCGCCGGTGCGGAACGCTCGTCGCAGTAGGCGGCCAGCTGGGCGACCGTGCGGTACTCGAAGATGTCGCGCACCGAGACGTCGAACCCGGCCGAGCGCAGCGCGCCGACCAGCGCCACCGCACGGATGGAGTCACCGCCGATCTCGAAGAACCCGTCGTGCACGCCGAGCGTGCCGGTGTCCAGGGTGTCCCGCCAGATCGAGGCCATCCGCGCCTCGGTCACCGTGCGCGGCGGCGTCACCTCACCGGCCGCGCGCACCGAGCCGGCGTCCGGCTCGGGCAGCGCCCGGCGGTCGAGTTTCCCGTTGGTGGTCAGGGGAATCCGGTCGAGCACCACGTACGCGGCCGGGATCATGTAGTCCGGCAGCGACTTCGCCACCAGCGCACGCAGTTCGCCGGGGTCCGGCGCCTCGGTCTCGTCCGCGACGAGGTAGGCCACCAGCCGCTTGTCGCCCGGGGTGTCCTCACGCAGCACGACGACCGCGTCACGCACGGCCGGGTGCTCGCCCAGCGCGGCGGCGATCTCCCCGAGCTCGATCCGGAACCCCCGCAGTTTGACCTGGTGGTCGATGCGGCCGAGGAACTCCAGGCTGCCGTCGGGCAGGCGCCGGGCCAGGTCGCCACTGCGGTAGAGGCGGTCGCCAGGAGCACCGAAGGGATCCGGCACGAACCGCTCGGCGGTCAGCTCCGGCCTGCCGAGGTACCCCCGGGCCACCCCGTGCCCGCCGACGTGCATCTCACCGGCCATCCCGGTGGGCACCAGGTTGCCGTGCCGGTCGAGCAGGTGGATCCGCTCGCCGTCGAGCGGGTGGCCGACCGGATTGCCCGCGCCCGGCTCCAGGTCCGCCTCGGTCAGCGCGTAGAAGGTGGAGTGCACGCAGGTTTCGGTGATGCCGTACATGTTGATCAGCGCGGGACGGCTCAGCCCGAAGCGCTGGACCCACGGCGCGAGTTCGCGTTGCTCCAGCTTCTCCCCCGCGAACACCACGGCGCTCAGCGCGAGGTCAGCCAGCCGTGGGTCGTCCGCCTCGGCGGCGGCGACCAGCGCGCGGAAAGCCGACGGCGTCTGCGACAGCACGGTGACCCGTTCGCGCACCAGCAGGTCGAAGAACTCCTCCGGCGACCGCGACACGGTGAACGGCACCACCACGAGCTTCCCGCCGTGCAGCAGCGCGCCCCACATCTCCCACACCGACACGTCGAAGGCGTAGGAGTGGAACATCGACCAGCTGTCGTCGGCGCCGAAACCGTAGTGCAGCTGGGCCGCGGTGAGCAGGCCGTGCACGTTGGCGTGGGTGACGCAGACGCCCTTCGGTTTCCCGGTCGAGCCGGAGGTGTAGATGACGTAGGCGAGGTTTTCCGGGCCGCTCCACGGTTCCGGCGTGGTGACCGGGGCGGCGTCGAGCGCCGCGGCGTCCTCGCCGTCCAGCACCACGATCCGTCCCTTGTGGACTTCCCGCACCAGGTCCAGGTGCGCCGACGTGGTAACCACCAGTGGCGCGGCGGCGTCCTCGAGCATGAACCGCAGGCGGTCGGCCGGGTAGGCCGGGTCGAGCGGCAGGTAGCCCGCGCCCGACTTGGTCACGCCCAGCAGCGTGGGCACCAGGTCGACCCCGCGGTCGAGGCAGACGCCGACCAGGGTTTCCGGGGCCGCGCCGAGTTCACGCAGGTGGTGGGCGAGCCGGTTCGACCAGCGGTCCAGTTCGGTGTAGCTCAACTCGGCGCCGTCGCAGGTGACCGCCACCGCGTCCGGGGTGCGGGCCGCCTGCTCGGCGAACACCTCGTGCAGGCAGCGCGAGACGGGGTCGGGCTCGGCCCGCCCGGCCTGGCGCACCAGCAGCGAGCGTTCGTCCGAGGGCAGCACGTCCAGCTCGTGCACGCCGGTGCGCGGGTCCGCCGCGATGCTTTCCAGCAGGCGCGAGTAGTGCTCGGCCAGCCGTCGCGCGGTGGCCTCGTCGAACAGGTCGGTGGCGTACTCGACGTGCCCGCCGATCGAGCCGTCGGGCAGCTCGGCCAGCCGCAGCGCCAGGTCGAACTTGGCCACCTGCCACTCCAGGTCCACGTACTCGGCCCGGACGCCGGCCAGCTCACCGCCGAGCACCGGCAGCGCGTGCAGGGTGAAGGCGACCTGGAACAGCGGGGTGATCGACATGTCCCGCTCGGGCTGCAGCTCGTCGACCAGCCTGCTGAACGGCACGGCCTGGCGGTCCAGCGCCTCCAGCACGGTGACCCGGTTGCGGGCCAGCATGTCCTCGAAGGACGGTTCACCGGCGATGCGCATGCGCAGGGCCAGGCTGTTCATCACGTAGCCGAGCAGGCCCTCGAGTTCGGGGTGGTTGCGGCCGGAGACCACGGTGCCGACGGTGACGTCGTCCTGGCCGGTGTAGCGGGCCAGCAGGCACTGGAAAGCGGTCAGCAGCACCATGAACGGGGTCGCGTCACCCGCCCTGGCCAGCTCGCGCAGCCGGTCGGCGGTGGCCACCGGGACGACCAGCGGCACGCTGGCGCCGCGCCAGCCGCGCACCGGCGGCCGCGGGTGGTCGGTCGGCAGTTCCAGGCGCGGCAGGTCGGCGAGCTGGTCGCGCCAGTACCACAGGTGCTGCTCCATGGCCTGGTCCGAGAAGAAGTCCCGCTGCCAGGCCGCGTAGTCGGCGTACTGCACCGCGGGCGGGGGCAGCGGTGACGGCCTGCCCGAGGAGAACGCCACGTACAGCGCGCCGAGTTCGTTCAGGAGCACCTCCTGCGACACCTCGTCCGAGGCGATGTGGTGGAACACCGCCAGCAGCAGATGGTCCTCCGCCCCGATGCGCAGCAGTATCAGCCGCAGCGGGTGCTCGCGCTCCAGGTCGAACGGCCGCAGCGCCTCTTCCTCGGCCCTGGCCAGTGCGGCGGCCTCGTCGGCCACCTCGATGTCCGTCCACTGTGGAGCGGCGGGCGGGTCGACGAGCTGGGCGGGTTCGTCACCGGCCAGCTCGTACCGCGTGCGCAGGATCTCGTGCCGGGCGACGAGTTCGGCCCACACCCGCTTCAGCGCGCCGGTGTCCAGCGGGCCGCGCAACCGCAGCGCCAGCGGCACCAGGTACTCCGGGCTGCCCGGGTCGAGCCGGTTGAGGAACCACTGCTGCCGCTGCCCGAACGACAACCGCAGCGGGGCGCTCCGGTCGGCGTGGCCGATCGAGAGCCGGTTGCCCGCGGCGCTGCCCGCCATCCGGCGGCGCACCAGTTCCTCGCGGTAGAGCTCGGTCTCCTGCATGGTCATCGCTGACCCTCCTCGCTGCGCGCGAGCACCTCGGCCGCGCTGAGTCCGTCGATCTCGGCCCTGATCAGCTCCGTCACGGCCTCGGCCAGCCCGGCCACGGTCGGCGCGTCGAACAGCGTGCGCATGCCGACCTCCACGTCGAACTCCTGCCGGAGCATGGACACCACCGTGGCGGCCGACATCGAATGCCCGCCGAGGTCGAAGAAGTTGTCGTGCACGCCGATCCGCCGGTCGAGCACCCGTGCCCAGATGGCGGCGATCCGGCGTTCGGCCACCGTGCGCGGTGCCTGCCCGGCCTGCTCGCCTTCGGCTCCGGTGTGGCCGGCGTCGGGTTCCGGCAGGGCGCGGCGGTCGACCTTGCCGTTGGCGTTCAGCGGCAGCGACTCCATCGGCACGAACAGGCTGGGGATTTCGTGCCGTGGCAGGGTTTCCGCCAGGAACGCGGCCAGCTCGGTGGCCCGGCCGACGTGGTAGGCCACCAGCTTCTGTCCGTTGAGGACGACCACGGCTTCACGCACGTCGGGGTGGGCCAGCAGCGCGGCTTCCACCGCGCCGAGCTCGACCCGGTACCCGCGCACCTTCACCTGGTTGTCGGCGCGGCCGCGGAACTCCACGGCCCCGCCGGGCAGCACCCGGCCCAGGTCGCCGGTGCGGTACAGCCGCCCGCCGGGCGGACCGTGCGGATCGGTCCGGAACTTCTCCGCGGTCAGCTCGGGCTTGCCGACGTAACCCCTGGCCACGCCGATGCCGCCGACGTAGATTTCGCCGACCACCCCGATCGGGACCGGGTTCAGGTTCTCGTCGAGCACGTACATGGTGGTGTTCGGGATCGGGTGCCCGATGGACAGGAACTCGGTCGAGCGCGCCCCGGCTTCGGGGAACAGCGCCGAGTTGCCCACGGTGATCTCGGTCGGGCCGTACTCCGCGGCGAACCGCGCGTCCGGACGGCCGGTCACCGCGCGCCAGCGCTCGGCGAGCGTGGCCGGGACCCAGTCGCCCGCCGCGCTGACCAGTTCCGCGAGCGGCACCGGCCCGGCGTCGGCGAGCTGGCCGAGCACCAGTTCCAGTTGCGCGGGCGCCAGCTTGATGAAGCTGAACGGGCCCGCGTCGGCCAGTGCCGGGCCGAGTTTGGTCAGGTCGAAGTCCTGCGGGAACAGGTGCACCTTCTGCCCGGTGAGCAGCGGGGTGTACAGGTTCGGCAGGCCGAGGTCGTAGGCGACCGAGGTGAACAGCGGCGCGCCGCCGGTGCCGTGCGCGGCGTACGCCCCGACCGTCCAGTCCAGGTAGTTCGCCAGCCCGCGGTGGGCCACCGCGACGCCCTTGGGCGTGCCGGTCGAGCCGGAGGTGTAGATCAGGTAGGCCAGCCGGTCGAGGCCGTCGCCGTCCGGTTCCTCCGGCGCGTCGGCGCGCTGGCCGGCCAGTTCCTCGCGGTCGACGTCGGCCAGCAGCCGCCCGCCGCCGAAGCCGGCGGCGTGCTCGGCCAGTTCCGAATCCGACACCAGCAGCCCGGCACCGGAGTCGTCGAGCATGTGCCGCACCCGGTCCGGCGGGAACGACGGGTCGAGCGGGACGTAGGCACCGCCCGCCTTCCACACCCCGAGCAGCGCGGCCACCAGCTCCGGCCCGCGGTCGAGCAGCACACCCACCACGGATTCCGCGGTGACCCCGCGCGAACGCAGCAGGTGCGCGAACCGGTTGGCTTCGCTTTCCAGTTCGCCGTAGGTGACGGTGCCGCCGTCGTGCACCAGCGCCACCGCTTCCGGCGTGCGCGCGGCCTGCTCGGCGATCGCCAGGTGCACCGGCCGGCTCGGCTGCTCGGCCGTGGTGTCGTTCCACGTCTTCAGCAGCAGTTCCCGCTCCGGCGCGGCGACCAGTTCGGCGGTGCCGATCGGCTCGTCCGGCGCGGTGGTCAGCGATTCGGCCAGCCGGACGAAGTTCGCGCCGAGCCGCTCGATGGTGGCCTGGTCGAACAACGCGGTCGCGTACTCCAGGATGCCGTCGAGCCTGCCGTCGGCGTGGGTGCGCATGATCAGCGTCAGGTCGGTCTTCGCGGTGCGCCAGATGGACCGCATGACGTCCGAGCCGACGACGTTGGTGTTGGCCTCGGCCAGGTCCGCGTCGTGCAGGTCGAAGATCACCTGGTAGACCGGCGTCCTGGCCAGGTCACGGCCGGGCTGGACCTCTTCGACCAGCCGCTCGAAGGGCACGTCGGCGTGCCCGAAGGCACCCACGCAGGCCTCCCGCACCCGGCCCAGCGCCTCGGTGAAGCTCAGCTCCGGGGTCAGGTTCGCCCGCAGCGCCAAGGAGTTCAGGAAGAAGCCGACCGCGGTTTCGGCCTCGGGCGCGGTCCGCCCGGCCACCGGCGTGCCGACCACCACGTCCCAGTCGCGGCTGTAGCGGGCGAGCAGCACGGTGAACACGGTCAGCAGCGACATGAACGGGGTCGCGCCCGCCTGCCGTCCCTGCTCCAGCAGCGAACCGGCGATCCCCGGCGGCAGGGTGAAGTCCAGTGCCGCGCCGTGGGAATCGCGTTCGGCGGCCCGCGGGCGGTCCACCGGCAGTTCGATCGGGTGCACGCCGTCCAGCGCGGCCCGCCAGTACGCCAGTTGTTCCTCCAGCAGCGTCCCGGTCAGCGCGCGCCGCTGGCGGATCGCGTGGTCGGCGTACTGCAGCGCGGGCGCGGGCAGGTCGGTTTCCCCGGCGCACAGCCGCTCGAACTCCTCGGCCAGCACCACCAGCGAACGGCCGTCCACCGCGATGTGGTGCGCGGTGAGCAGCAGCAGGCCGTCGAGGCCGGGCCGGTCGAGCAGCAGCGCGCGCCAGATCGGGCCCTCGGCCAGGTCGAACCCGCGCGAGAGCTCCGCGCGGAACAGTTCGTGCTTGGACGGCGCACCCTGGACCACCCGCAGTTCGACCTCGGCGGGCGGGTCGATCACCTGCCACGGCTCGTTGTCGTGCACCACGTACCGGGTGCGCAGCACCTCGTGGCGTTCGGCGAGGGCGTTCAGCGCCCGGCCGACCACTTCGCGCCCGGTACCGGCGGGCACGCGCAGGAACAGCGGCACCACGTATTCCTGGTGGCCCTGGCGCAGTTGCTCGAGGAACCACAGCCGTCGCTGGCCGAAGGACAGCGGCAGCCTGCCGTCCGGGCGCACCACCGGCTCCGGCGCCGCTTCGACGTCCTTTCTGGACAGAAGGGCGGCCTGGGCGCGGACGGTGGAGGCGGCGAAGAGGTGGCGGACCTCGATGCGCCTGCCGGTCTTCGCGCGCAGCCACTCGGCCAGCCGCGTGATCAGCAGGGAATGCCCGCCCAGCTGGAAGAAGTCGTCGTCGGCGCCGACGCGGTCCACCTCGAGCAGTTCCGCCCAGGCCTCGGCCACCACCCGCTCGGCGGGCGTGGCGGGCTCCTGGTAGCCGGGCCGCCCCGGCTGCTCGGTGAGTTCCATGGCCCGCAGCGCGGTGCGGTCCACCTTGCCGCTCGTGGTCAGCGGCAGCTCGGCCACCGGGACCACCAGCGTGGGCACCAGGTGCTCGGGCAGCCGTCCACGCAGGAAGGTGCGCAGCGCCGCGGGCTCGATGTCGCCGACGACGAACGCCGCCAGCCGCAGTTCGCCACCGCCACCGGCGGCGGGGACCGCGAGCACCGCGCCACCGCGCACCGCGGGGTGGGCGCGCAACGCGGCCTCCACCTCGCCGGGCTCGATCCGCACGCCGTTGACCTTGACCTGGTCGTCGAGGCGGCCGAGGTACTCGAGCATGCCGTCGGAACGCCAGCGGGCCCGGTCACCGGTGCGGTACAGCCGCGCGCCCGGTGCGCCCAGGGGGTCGGGCACGAACCGCTCGGCGGTCAGCTCCGGCTGGCCCGCGTACCCGAGGCCGACCCCGGCACCACCGAGGTACAGCTCCCCGGCCAGGCCGATCGGGGTGAGTTCGCCGTGCTCGTCCAGCACCACCACGTGGTCACCGCTGATCGGCGCGCCGATCGGCACCGGGCCGGTCTTCTGCTCGGGGTCGCAGCGGTAGGCGGTGGCGTCGATGGCGCATTCGGTGGGGCCGTAGGTGTTCCACAGCTCCACGTCGACCTTCGCCCAGACCTGCTGGCAGAGCTCGGCCTGCAACGCCTCCCCCGCGGAGAACAGCAGCCGCAGCGAGGTGCAGTCGGCCAGCCGGTCCTGCGCGACCAGCAGCCGCAGCACCGAGGGCACCACCTGCAGCACGGTCACCTCGTCGCGGATGACCGCCTCGATCATCGTCACCGGGTCGCGTTCGGCACCGGCCGGGGCCAGCACCACGGTGCCGCCGCTGACCAGCGGCGCGAAGATCTCCCAGCCCGCCGCGTCGAAGGAGAGCGAGGTCTTCTGCAGCACGCGGTCCCCGACGGACAGGCCGTGGGTCCGCACGGTCCAGTGCACCCGGTTGGCGATGCCGCCGTGGGTGACCACCACGCCCTTCGGCCGCCCGGTGGACCCCGAGGTGTAGATGACGTAGGCCGGGCTGTCCGGGGCGGTCGCGAGCCGCGGCAGCGCGGGCGCCTCACCCCCGGCAGCGGTCAGCCCGGCCACCGACTCGTCGGTCAGCACGATGCGGCAGCCGGTTTCCTCGACGATCCCGGCGATGCGGTCCTCGGGGTGGTCCGGATCCAGCGGCACGTACGCGCCACCCGCGCGCCACACCGCCACCAGCGCCACCACCAGGTCGATCCCCCGGCGCAGCCGCACACCGACGGTCTCGCCCGGCGCGCACCCCCGCTCGCGCAGCGCCGCGGCCACGTGCCCGGCGCGGCGGTCCAGCTCGGCGTAGGACACGCTGTCCCAGCCGTCGACCGCGGCGACCGCGCCCGGGGTGCGGGCGACCTGCAGGGCGAACGCGTCGTGCAGCAGCGTGGCGGTCATCGCGACGCCCCGGCTGTGCGCACGCTCAACGGCCGCAGGTCCTGCCACACCTCACCGATCCGGGCCAGGCACTCTTCGCGGGAGCCTTCGGTGCCCTCGGCGCGCCAGCCGGCGGGCAGCTCACGCCGCACGGGCCACAGGGAGTACTGCTCTTCGCTGTTCACCACGACCCGGTAGCGGGGGCCGTTGTCGCCGGGGTGAGTCATCGTGTTCCTCCATAGGAAGCGGCGGTGAGGTGGGGTTGGCCGGTGGCGAAGGCGAGGAGCCGGGCGCGCTCACCGTCGTCGAGCAGCGGCACGCCGGCCACCGGGCGTCCGGGGTCGTCGCGCGCCGCCCGGATCAGCAGGCGGTAGTGCTCGGCCAGCCGCGCGATCGTGCCGGGGTCGAACAGATCGGTGTCGTACTTGAGCGCGCACCGGATGGAGGCGCGGTCGCGGACCAGTTCCAGCGTCACGTCGAACTGGCCCTCCTGCTGCGGCACGTCGAAGCCGGAGAGCCGGAGCCCGGCGTAGTCGGCCGTGGTGCCGTGGCCACCGGCGGCCAGCGCGAACAGCGGCGCCTGCCTGCCGACGGTGACCGTGGTGGCCAGCGCCTGGAACAGCCCGGAGGTGCCGGACGCGCGGGGCAGGCCGAGCGCCTGGGGCAGCAGGGCGGACGGGTAGTCCACCCGGTCCATGCCCTCGCGCAGCTGCCCGCTGGTCTCGGCGACCACCTCGCGGAACGTCGAGCCCGGCCCGCAGCGGGTGCGCAGCGGGATCGAGTTCACGAAGTAGCCCGCCACGCCCAGGCGGTTGAGGCCCATGGTGGAGGTGGCCGCGCAGCCGATGAGGAAGTCGCGCTGGCCGGAGTAGCGGTGCAGCAGTGCCTGGAACAGCCCGATCAGGTAGCGCGCGGGCGTGGTGCGGTTCGCGCGGGACGCGGGCACCAGCCCGGCGACGATGTCCTCGGGCATCTGGAACACGTGCGTCGCGCCGCGCAGCCGCTGGTGTCCCGGCCGGGGCCGGTCCGTGGGCAGGTCGAGCACGGTCGGGGCGTCCTCGCACAGCGCCCGCCAGTACGCCGCCAGTTCGGCGGCGCGGGGCGAATCGAGCAGCCGCCGCTCCGCGGTCACGAAGTCGTCGTAGGTGGCTTTGACCGGGGCCCAGCCGGGGCTTCCGCCTTCGCGCATCGCCTGGTAGGCGTCGAGCAGGTCCTGGAGCACCAGCACCTGCGACGGGCCGTCCAGCGCGATGTGGTGGCTGACGAACACCAGCAGCGCGTCGTCGGGAGCCCGGCGCAGCAGCACCAGCCGGGCGGGAGCGCCCACGGGCAGCCGGAACGGGCGGGTCACCTCGGCCCGCACCAGCGTGGCCAGCACGTCTTCGCCGACCTCGCCGACGTCGCGTACTTCCAGGCCGAGCAGGCCGCCGTCGCTGACCACCCGCCGCGGCATCCCGTCGATCTCGGTGAAGGTCGAGCGCAGGACGTCGTGCCGGTGCGCGGTCAGCTGGACCGCGCGGGCGAGGGCGGGCACGTCGAGCCGGTTGTGCGTCCGGAGGGTGAAGACCACGTTGTAGGCGGAGCTGTCCGGCGCCATGCGGTTGATGAACCACAGCGCCTCCTGCCCCACCGACAAGGCGTGTTCCATCGCTCTTCCCCGTCCTGGTGCGGCGTCCTGGCCGGTGCGCGGCACCGGCCAGGACCCACGGGCGCACCGATCAGTTGTTGTTCGCGTTGTTGTTCACGTTGTTGTTGAAGTTGTTGTTGTTCATCGGGCTTCACCCCCTCTTCGCTCACGGGTGGGGATTGCCGAAGTGGTGCCGGGAACCGGGGGTCACCCGGCACGACCAACCTTGTCGGCGCCCGGTTCCGGCCACATCACCCATGTTGCTATCGGTTCACCCGCCCGCCCCGGGGTGACCACATGGGTGATGTGGGCCCCCGGCCGCGCCGCGATGCTCGCCGCAGGTGCTGTCACAGAAGGGAAGGGATTTCCAGATGACGCTGCTCGACAGTCGTGAACCCGAGGCCGGTGTCCCGATGTCGCACGAGCTGACCGAAGCCGACCGGCGGGCCGTGCGGGGGCTGGCCGTCGAGCTCGCCGACCCGGCGGGCCGGATCGACGACCCGGCGTGGGTCGACCGGGCGAGGGAGAGCGCGAGCCGGCTGCCCGCCGCGCTCGGTGCGGCCGTGCGCCGCTTCCGCCGCGATCCCGGGCGCGAAGGCGTGCTCCAGATCCGCGGGCTGCCCGTCGACGAACAGGACCTGCCGCCCACGCCGACCGTGCCCGGTTCGGTGCAGCACGAGCCCGCGGTCCCCGCGGCGGCGCTGGTGCTGACCAGTATGCAGCTGGGTGAAGTGGTCGCCTTCCGCCAGGAGAAGGGCGGCGCGCTGGTGCAGAACGTGGTGCCGGTGCCGGGGAAGGAGGACTTCCAGGGCAACGCCGGTTCGGTGCGGTTGAAGATGCATACCGAAAACGCGTTCCACCGCAACAGCCCGGACTACGTGATCCTGATGTGCCTGCGCAACGACCACGACAACGTAGCCGGGCTGCTGACCTCGTCGGTGCGGTGCGCGGTGGAGTTGCTGCCGGAGAAGACGCGCGAGGTGCTCGGGCAGCCGCGCTACATCACCTCTGCGCCGGGTTCGTTCGAAGGCGCCGAAACCCCGCTCCCGCGCCCGGTGCTCGACGGCGACCCGGACGACCCCGACATCCGGGTGGACTTCGCCAGCACCGACCCGCTGGACGTGACCGCCGCGAACGCGCTCGACCAGCTGCGCCAGGCGTTCGACTCGGTGCGCCGCACCTTCGTGCTGACCCCCGGCGATCTGGCCATCGTGGACAACCGCATCGCGGTGCACGGCCGGACGTCGTTCCGCCCCCGCTACGACGGCCGGGACCGCTGGCTGCAACGCACCTACGTGACCCTGGACGCGCGCCGCTCACGCCCCGCCCGCCCCGGCAACGGCAACGTCCTGAACTGAAGCCCCTTCGTGAGTGCATGAGGCCGGACCGACGACCTCACGCACTCACGAATCGGGCGGAATGCCTCAGAGGACCGGGACCATCCAGCCGTCCGGGTCGGAAGTGCGGCCCTGGTGCAGGTCCAGCAGGGCGCTGCGCAGGTGGGCGGTGACCGGGCCCGGTGCGCCGGTGCCAATCGTCCATTCCGAGCCGCTGTCGTGCACCTGGCCGACCGGGGTGACCACGGCGGCGGTGCCGCAGGCGAACGTTTCGGTGATGACACCGGCGGCGCATTCGGCCCGCCACTGGTCGACGGTGATGGTGGTGACGCCGGTCCGGTAGCCCAGCCGGGCGGCGAGGGTGAGCAGGCTGTCTCGGGTGACGCCCGGCAGCAGCGTGCCTGTCAGCTCGGGCGTGACGACCTCGGCCCCGGGGCCTTCACCGCGCACGAAGAACAGGTTCATCCCGCCCAGTTCCTCCACCCGGCCACTGCCGAGCGCGTCGAGCCACACCACCTGCTGGCAGCCCGCTTCCTCGGCTCGGCGCTGGGCGAGGAAAGCCCCGGCGTAGTTCGCGGCGCACTTGACGTTGCCGGTGCCGCCGGGGAACGCGCGTGCCTGGTCGCGGCTGACCCACACCCGCACCGGTTCGACCACCTCGCCGAAGAAACCGCCCGCCACGAACGCCATCATCATGAACGTGTACTCGCGCGCCGGGCGCAGCATCAGGTTCGCTTCGCTGGCGAACAGCAGCGGCCGCAGGTAGAGGCTCAGGGACGGGTCGTCGCCGACCAGGTGGCCGTCGGCCGCGGCGATCGTCTGCACCGCGTCCAGGAACATTTCGGCGGGCACCTCCGGCATCGCCAGGCGCGCGGCGGAACGCTGGAAGCGCAGGGCGTTGCGGTCCGGGCGGAACACGGCCAGCGAGCCGCCGGGCTGCCGGTGGGCCTTGAGCCCTTCGAACACGACCTGGCCGTAGTGCAGGCCGATCATGCCGGGGTGCATCGCGAAGTCGGCGAGCGGGCCGAGCCGCGCGGGACCCCAGCCCTCCTCCTGGGTCCAGCGCGCGGTGACCAGGTGGTCGGTGAACAGCGAACCGTGCTCGGCGTGGACGGGGGCGGGCGCTTCGGCGGTCATGAGTGGTCCCTTTCTCGGCGTTCGGCCCGGCTCAGGCGAGCGGGGCGAAGAAGTAGGTGTCGCGGCGGGTGATGGCGCCGTCGGTGTCGAACTCGAAGAAGTCGGAGAAGCGCAGGTCGATCGGGCCGCCGTCGAAGCCGGTGCCGCGGAAGCCGCCGTGCACGGCGGTGCGGTGCCCGTCGACGAGCACGGCGTCGAAACTGTGGCTGCCCGAGCGGATGGTGCGCAGTTCGAGGTAGAAGTGCGCGATCCGCTCGCGGCCTTCGAACGGCGGGTGGCCGGGCCTGCGGTAGACGGCGTCCGGGGCGAACAGCGCCACCGAGCCGGCGAGGTCGCCGTCGTCGATGAGCCCGAAGTACCGGCGGACGGTGGCGGCATGGTCGGTGCCGAGGGAAACGGTGTCAGGCAAGGGTTCCTCCGATTCGGTGGTCCAGCAGGGCGGCGAGGACGGGGCCGATGTGGGCGAGCGCGGCCGGTCCGGCGAGGTCGCCGTGCGCGGCGGGGACCGGGTGCACGACGAGCTCCCCGGTGGTGTGGCGCGGCCAGCGCCGGGCGGCGTCGGAGCCGGTCGCGGTGAACAGCAGGACGTCGGTGTCGTGGGTGGCCGAGGTGGCCGAGCGGGTCAGGTTCACGTGGTCGACGAACGCGCCGAGCACCGCGGACGCGGGCGTGCCGAGGCGGCCGGTGTCCAGGGCGCGGGCGAGGTCACCGGCGCTGAGCGGGCCATCGGGCACCGGGTGCCCGAGTGAGTCGAGCAGCGCGGCGATCGCTTCCCGGTCGCCGGGCGCCAGCCGGGGCGCGGCCGGGTTCTCGGCGAACGGGTAGCCGTCGAGGATGGCCAGCAGGGCCACCTCTTCGCCGTCGGCCCGCAGGCGGGCGGTGAGCTCGTGGGCCACGGCACCGCCGAACGACCAGCCCAGCAGGTGGTACGGCCCGTGTGGCTGGACCGAACGCAGGTGCGCCAGGTACTCGGTGACCAGGGCGTCCAGGTCGGTGACGCGATGCCCCGGTTCGGCGAGCCCGCGGGCCTGCAGGGCGTACACCGGACGGTCCGGCAGGTGCCGCAGCAGCCCGGAGTAGAGCCAGCCCAGCCCGGCCGCCGGGTGCACGCAGAACAGCGGCGAGCGGGCACCTTCGGCCCGCAGCGGCAGCAGCGGCGCGAGCGCGCCCGGCGTCGCGGCCGCGCCGGGGTCCGGTGCCGGGTCGTCGAGCCGGGGCGCCAGCCGGGCCACGGTCGGCGCCTCGAACAGCGTCCGCACGCCGACCTCCGCGCCGAGTTCGGCGGCGATGCGCCCGGCGAGCAGGCTCACCAGCAGCGAATGGCCGCCGAGGGCGAAGAAGTCGTCGTCGACGGTGACCTCGGGCAGCCCCAGCACTTCGGCGAACAGGCGGCACAGCACGGCTTCCCGCTCGTCGCGGGGTGCCCGGCCGTCCCCCGCGGTCAGCCGGGGCGCGGGGAGCGCGGCGCGGTCGAGCTTGCCGTTGGGCGTCAGCGGCAGCGCGTCGAGCAGCACGACCGCGGCGGGCACCATGTGGCCGGGCAGCAGACCGGCCACGTGGTCGCGCAGCTCGGTTTCGGGCACCGGCCCGCCGGGCAGCACGACGTAGCCGACGAGCCGGCGATCGCCCGGCCGGTCCTCGCGCACGTCCACCGCGGCCCGCTCGACCGCCGGGTGGTCGAGCAGCGCCCGTTCCACCTCGGCGCGTTCGACCCGGAACCCGCGGATCTTGACCTGGTCGTCGGCGCGGCCCGCGAACTCCAGCACCCCGGAGCCGTCCGGCAGCGCGCGCCAGCGGGCGAGGTCGCCGGTCCGGTACAGGCGGCCGCCCGGTTCGCCGAAGGGATCGGCGACGAACCGCGACGCGGTCGCCGCGGGCCGGTGCACGTAGCCGTGGGCGAGACCGGCAC
Organism: Amycolatopsis magusensis; assembly: GCF_017875555.1. Lineage (GTDB taxonomy): Bacteria > Actinomycetota > Actinomycetes > Mycobacteriales > Pseudonocardiaceae > Amycolatopsis > Amycolatopsis magusensis. The sequence continues at coordinate 6,384,273 of NZ_JAGGMS010000001.1, forward strand.
CGGCGACGTACAGCTCCCCGGTGACCCCGGGCGGCACCGGCCGCAGTTCGGGGTCGAGCACGTAGCACCGCTTGCCCGCCAGCGGGCCGCCGATCGGTGTGGCTGTCGGGACGGACCCGTCGCGGGGCACCTCGTAGGCGGTCGTCAGGCCAAGGCTCTCGGCGGGGCCGTAGCCGTTGACCACACGCAGCGCGGGGTGCTCGGCCAGCGCACGGGCCACGTGGGCGGGCGACGCGGTCTCACCGGCGGTGATCGCCCAGCGCAGCCCGTCGAAGGCGCCCGGCAGCTCGTCGGTCATGAAGTTGAACAGGCTCGCCGACATCTGCAGCATGGTCACGCCGTGCTCGGCGACCAGCCCGGCGATGGCCCGCGGCTCCGGCCGCTGCCCCGGCTGCAGCACGCACACCCCGCCGTGCAGCAAGGCGCCGAACAGCTCCAGTGCGAAGGCGTCCCAGGACACCGGGGCGCACTGGAGGAACACCTCGGCCGAACCGAAGTCCACATAGGACTGCCCGAGGAAGGTGGCGGTGAGCGCGCGGTGCGGGGCGGCCACGCCCTTGGGCCGTCCCGTGGAGCCGGAGGTGAACATCACGCACGCGATGTCACCCGGATCGCCGGGCACCGCCGGATCGTCGCCGGGGCAGGCGGCGATCACCGCGGAGTCGGTGTCGACCCGGACCACGGTGTGCTCACCGCCGAGCACCCCGGCCAGTGCGGCCCGCGTGATCAGTACCGGGGCGCCGGTGTCGGCCAGCGCGTCCCGGAGCCGGGCGGCCGGGAAGTCCGGGTCCAGCAGGGTGTAGCCGGCCCCGGTCTTGAGCACGGCCAGCAGCGCGACCACCAGGTCCGGACCGCGTTCCAGGTGGACCCCGGCCAGCGCGCCGCGGCCGAACCCGAGTCCGAGCAGGTGGTGGGCGAGGCGGTTGGCCCGGGTTTCGAGCTCCGCGTAGCTCACCGCGGTCTCACCGAAAGCGACGGCGGTCGCGTCCGGCGTGCGGGCCGCCTGCCGGCTGACGAGCTCGTGCAAGGTGTGTGCCGGCGGCTCCGGCGACGCTGTCCCGTTCCACTCGACCAGCAGCTGCCGTCGTTCGGCTTCGTCAAGGAGTTCGACCTCGCCGAGCCGCAGGCCCGGGTCGGCGGCGACCGCGCCGAGCAGCCGCACCAACCGGGTGGCCAGCCGCTCGACCGTGTCGTGGTCGAACAGGTCGCGGGAGTACTCGACGGCGCCGTCGACCCCGGCCGGAGTGCCGTCCTCGGCGTGGTTCTCGGCCAGCGCGAAGGTCAGGTCGAACTTCGCCGAGCCGGTGCCCACCGGTTCGGCCGCCACGTCGAGGCCGGGCAGCTCCAGCTCGCCGCGGGTGTTGTTCTGCAGCACGAAACTGACCTGGAACAACGGGTGGCGGGCCGCCGACCGGGCAGGCCGGAGCAGGTCGACGAGCCGTTCGAAGGGGACGTCGGCGTGGTCGAACGCGGTCAGGTCGGTTTCCCGGACGCGGCCCAGCAACTCGGTGAACGTCGGATCGCCCGAGGTGTCGGTGCGCAGCACCACGGTGTTGACGAAGAAGCCGACCAGCTCGTCGAGCGCGTCGTCGGCACGGCCGGCGAGGGGCGTGCCGAGCGGCACGTCGGTACCCGCGCCCAGCCGGGTCAGCAGGGCGGCCAATCCGGCCTGCAGCACCATGAACAACGTGACGCCGTGGGCACGGGCGAGAGCGGTCAGCCTGGCGTGCACCCGCGCGTCCAGCCGCAGGTCGACGACGCCGCCGAGGTGGCCGGGCACGAGCGGGCGCGGCCGGTCGGCGGGCAGCGCCAGCTCCTCGGGCAACTCGGCCAGCGCCCCGGCCCAGTACTGCAGCTGACGGGTCAGCAGGCTGTCCGGGTCGTCCTCGCTGCCGAGCAGGGCACGCTGCCAGAGCGTGTAGTCGGCGTACTGCACCGGCAGCGGCGGGCGTTCCGGCACCCGCCCGGCGGCGCGGTCGGTGTAGGCGGCCGAAAGGTCCCGCAGCAGCGGGCCCATCGACCAGCCGTCACCGGCGATGTGGTGCAGGGTCAGCAGCAGCACCGCCTGCCGATCGCCGAGGTCGAACAGCGTCGCCCGCAGCGGCAGGTCGTGGGCGAGGTCGAACGGCAGGCGGGCGGTCTCCGCCAGCGCCCCGGCCAGGTCCGCCTCGCGGCAGGACCGTTCGGCCAGCGGGACGCGCACCGCTTCGGCGGGCAGCACCCGCTGGCGCGGGGTACCGGCTTCGGCGGGGAACACCGTGCGCAGGCTTTCGTGCCGGGCCACCAGGTCGGCCAGCGCGGCGGCGAGCGCCGCGCGGTCCAGGTCGCCGGTCAGCCGCAGCGCGAAGGGCGCGTTGTAGGTCGAGCCGGTGCCTTCGAGCTGCCCGGTGAACCACAACCGCTGCTGGGCGAACGACAGCGGCAGCGGGTCGGGCCGCTCTCCCGGCGGCACCGGCCGCAGCGGCGGCCGGGTGGTGCCGTCGCCGTCCAGCCGCGCCGCGAGCCCGGCCACGGTGGGCTCCTGGAACAGGGTGCGCACCGCCAGCTCCTTGCCCAGCACGGTGCGGACGCGGCTGATCAGGCGGGCGGCGAGCAGGGAATGCCCGCCCAGCGCGAAGAACCCGTCGTCGATGCCCACCCCGGGCACGTCGAGGACCTCGGCGAACAGTCCACAAAGGATCTCTTCACGCGGGGTGCGGGGCGGGCGCCCCACCGCCGCGGCGGCGAAGTCGGGGTCGGGCAGCGCCCGGCGGTCCAGCTTGCCGGTCGGGGTGAGCGGGAACGCGTCCACCGGCACGAACGCCGAGGGCACGAGATGCTCGGGGAGCAGGTCCGCGACGTGGCGCCGCAGGTCGGCCACGCTCAGCGGGGCGCCTGCCGCCGGGACGACGTAGGCCACCAGGCGCTTGTCGCCCGGCGCGGCCTCGCGCACGGTGACCGCGACGCGCCCGGCCGTCGGGTAGCTGGCCACAGCGGCTTCGACCTCGCGGGGTTCGACCCGGAAGCCGCGGATCTTGACCTGGTCATCGGTGCGGCCGAGGAACTCCAGGACGGCCGTGCCGTCCTCCTCGGCCAGCCACCGCACGCGGTCGCCGGTGCGGTACACCCGCTCCCCCGGTTCGCCGTGCGGGTGCGCGACGAACCGTTCGGCGGTGGCGCCGGGGCGGCGCACGTAGCCGTCGGCGAGCCCGACACCGGACATGTACAGCTCACCGGCGACGCCGGGCGGTACCGGGCGCAGGTGCTCGTCGAGCACGTGCAGCCGCTTGTGCCGCAGCGCCCGGCCGACCGGGATCGAGGGGCGCCGGGTGTCTCCGGCGGTCACCACGTGCGCGGCGGTGAAGATCATGCTCTCGGCGGGCGAGTAGCCGTTGACCACGCGCATGCCGGGGTGGGCCCGTAGCAGCGCGGTCAGGTGCGGCACGGAGGCCGCCTCGCCGCCGGTCATCAGCTGCCGCACCGGGGTGAAGGTCTCCGGGTACTCGTCGAGCAGGAAGTTCAGCAGGCTCGCCGAGACGTGCAGCGTGGTGATCCGGTGCTCGGCCACCAGCCGCGCGATGGCCGACGGCTCCGGCTTCTGCCCCGGCTGCAGCACGCACACCCCGCCGTGCAGGAGCGGGCCGAACAGCTCCAGCGCGAACGCGTCCCAGGACACCGGCGAGCACTGCAGCACCGTCTCGTCCGGTCCGAAGTGGACATAGTCCTGCCCGCACAAGGTGCCGACCACGGCGCGGTGCGGGGCGGCGATCCCCTTGGGACGGCCGGTGGAGCCGGAGGTGAACATCACGCACGCGAGGTCCCCCGGCCGGGCCCGCCCGCTCGGCATCGGGCCCGGTGGCGCGGTGAGCAGTTCGTCCGGGCGCACCCGGGGCACCGGGCCATCGAGGGTGTCGCTTTCGGTGACCAGCAGCGCGGCATCCGCCTCGGCCAGTACCGCGGCGAGCCGTTCGGCCGGGAAGTCGGTGTCCAGCACCGTGTAGCCCGCCCCGGCCTTGAGCACGCCCAGCAGCGTCGCGATCAGCTCCGGGCCGCGGTCGAGGTGCACGCCGACCAGGTCGCCGCGACCGACTCCGACGGCGGCCACCCCATGGGCGATCCGGTTCGCGCGGGCGTCGAGTTCGCCATAGGAGACCCGCTCTTCACCGAATACCAGCGCGGTGGCGGCCGGGGTGCGAGCGGCGTGCGCCTCGACCAGTTCGTGCAAGGTGGCCTGGATCGGGTGCGGCGAAGCGTCGCCTGCCCAGTCGCCCAGCACCCGCCGCCGCTCGGCCGGATCGAGGACCTCGACCGTCCCGAGTGGAGCGTCCGGTTCGGCGGCGACGGCCGTCAGCAGTCGCACCAGGCGGTCTGCGAAGCTCTGGGCAGTGGCGCGGTCGAACAGGTCGCGGGCGTACTCCAGCGAGCCGGCCAGCCCGTCAGGCGTGCCGTCCCCGCCGAGCCGTTCCTCGAAGGCGAACCCGAGGTCGAACTTGGCCACGCCCGCGCCGACCGGCACCGGTTCGGCGTCCAGACCGGCGAACCCGGCCTCGGTACGCGCGTTGTTCTGCAGCACCACGTTGACCTGGAACAGCGGGTGCCGCGCCGGTGAGCGTTCGGGGTTCAGCACCTCCACGAGGCGTTCGAACGGGACGTCCGCGTAGGCGTAGGCGGCGAGGTCGGTCTCACGGACGCGGCCCAGCAGTTCGGCGAACGTCGGATCGCCCGCGGTGTCGGTGCGCAGTACCAGCGTGTTGACGAAGAACCCGACGAGACCGGTCAGCGCGTCGTCGGTGCGCCCGGCGACCGGGGTGCCCAGCGGGATGTCGGTACCGGCACCGAGCCGGGTGAGCAGCGCGGCGACCGCGGCCTGCAGCACCATGAACAGGGTCACCCGCTCGCGGCGGGCCAATGCGGTCAGCCGGGCGTGCAGCGCGGGATCCACCGGGATTCCGACGACGTCGCCGAGGTGGCTGGGCACCGCCGGGCGCGGCCGGTCGGCGGGCAGCGCCAGCTCCTCGGGCAGTTCGGCCAGCACCCGCGTCCAGTGGGCGACCTGGCGGGCAGCCAGGCCGTCCGGGTCGTCCTCGACGAGCAGGGCGCGCTGCCAGAGCGTGTAGTCGGCGTACTGGACCGGCAGCGGTACCCATTCGGCAACCGAGCCCGCGAGGCGGGCCTGGTAAGCGGTGGCCAGGTCGGTCAGCAACGGCCCGAGTGACCAGCCATCGCTGACCACGTGGTGCAGTGAGAGCAGCAGGACGTGCTCGGTGGCGCCGAGGACGAACCGGGTGACCCGCAGCGGACCACGGTCCAGCCGCGAGAGGTCGTGTGGTTCGGCGGCGGCCAGTGCGAGCGCGGTGGCCAGCGCTTCGGCTGGATCGTCCGCGTCACTCAGGTCCACTGTGGACAGCGGGAACGGCTCGGCGGGCGCGGGCAGCACCCGCTGGCCCGGCCGCCCGTCGGTCACGGGGAAAACCGTGCGCAGTACCTCGTGCCTTCCGACCACATCGGACAGTGCGGCGGCGAGCGCGGCTGCGTCCAGCTCGCCTCGCAGCCGCAGGGCGTACGGCGCGTTGTAGGTGGGGCTCGGCCCGTCGAGCCGGTCGAGGAACCACAGGCGCTGCTGGGCGAACGACAGCGGCAGCTCGGCGGGCCGCTCCGCCGGTTCCAGCGCGGGACGGCGGTCGGCGGCGACCACGTCGGTGAGCTCCTCGGCCAGCCCGGCCACCGTGGGCCGCCGGAACAGCACCCGGATCGGCAGCTCGACCCCGAGGGCGGTGCGCACGCGGCTGATCAGGCGGGTGGCCAGCAGCGAGTGCCCGCCGAGGGCGAAGAAGTCGTCATCGATACCGGGGCGCGCGTGCGGCGGCAGTTCCAGCACCTCGGCGAACAGTCCACAAAGGATTTCCTCGCGCGGGGTGCGCGGGGCACGGCCCGCCGGATCCGCGGCGATCTCCGGAGCAGGCAGCGCCCGCCGGTCGAGCTTGCCGTTGGGGGTCAGTGGAAGCGCGTCGAGCAGCACGGTCGCGGCCGGCACGAGGTGGGCGGGCAGCCGGTCCTCGACGTAGCGCCGCAGCGAGCTGGCCGGGTCGGTTCCCTGCCGCTGGACCACGTAGGCGACCAGTCGCTTGTCCCCTGGCCTGTCTTCGCGCACCACGACCGCGACCTGTGCGACGTCGGGGTGCTGGGCGAGCACGGCCTCGACCTCGCCGGGTTCCACGCGGAAGCCGCGGATCTTGACCTGGTCGTCGGCGCGACCGGCGAACTCCAGGACTCCGGAGCCGTCGGGCCGCACCCGCCAGCGGGCGAGGTCACCGGTGCGGTACATGCGCTCGCCGGGCGCGCCGTAGGGGTTGGCGACGAACCGCTCCGCGCTGAGCGCCGGCCGGTTCACATACCCCTTGGCCAGCCCGGCGCCCGCGACGTACAGCTCGCCCACCACCCCGGGCGGCACCAGCCGGAGGGCATCGTCGAGCACGTGCACCCGCTTGTTGGCCACCGGTCCGCCGATCGGCACGGTGGCGGCGTTCGCCGACTCCGTGCCCGCGGTGTACGCGGTGGTCAGGCCCAGGCTTTCGGCCGGGCCGTAGCCGTTGACCACGGCCAGCTGCGGGTGTTCCTGGACGGCTCTGCTGACGTGGGTCACGGATGCCGACTCCCCTGCGGTGATCGCCCGGCGCAACCCGGCGAACACGCCCGGGTACTCGTCGAGCACGAGGTTGAACAGGCTGGCCGAGAGCTGGAGCATCGTGACGCCGTGCGCGGCGGCCAGGTCCGCGAGCACGTCGGGCTCGGTGCGCCCGCCCGGCGGGAGCACGCAGGTGCCGCCGGTGAGCAGGGCGCCGAACAGTTCGAGCGCGAAGGCGTCCCAGGACACCGCGGAGTTCTGGAGGAAGACCTCGCCCGGCCCGAAGTCCGCGTAGGACTGGCCGAGGTAGGTCGCCACCAGCGCCCGGTGCGGGGCGAGGACGCCCTTGGGTGTTCCGGTGGAGCCGGAGGTGAACAGCACGCACGCCGGGGCCTCGGCGTCCGGGTACGGGCCGGGCTCGGGCGCGCCGGGAGCGAGCAGGACGGCCGGGTCGAGCACCCGCACGCCGCCGGGGAACCCGGGTGCGCCGTCGGTCACCACCAGGGGCGCGCCGCCTTCGGCCAGCGCGGCCCGCAGCCGGGCGGCCGGGAAAGCCGGGTCGAGCAGGGTGTACGCGCCTCCGGCCCGCAGGACACCGAGCAGCACCGCGACCAGTTCCGTGCCGCGGTCGAGGTGCACGCCGACCACCACCCCCGGCCGCACGCCCAGTGCGTGCAGCCGTCCGGCCACTCGATCAGCCGCTGCGGTCAAGTCGCCGTAGGTGACCCGCCGCGTGCCCGCCACGAGGGCGATCGCGTCCGGCGTGGCCGCCGTCCGCCGGGCGACTAGTTCGGGCAGGCTCACCTCGAGCGGTACCGGCACGGCGGTGTCGTTCCAGGCGATGAAGCGCCGCCGGTCGCCGGGGGTGAGCAGGTCGACCTCGCCGATCCGCGTGGCGGGCTCGGCCAGCACGGCGGCCAGGAACCGGGCCAGCGACCCGGCGACGCGCTCCACTGTGGACCGTTCGAACAGGGCGGTCGCGTAGTCGAGCGCGCCGGTGAGCTCGGCCCCGGCCTCGGCGCAGGTGAGCGTGAGGTCGAACTTGCCGACCGCCACCTCCAGCGGCTCGGCGGTGACCTCGGTCCCGGCCAGCTGAGGCACCGCGCCCTGGTCGCCGTCGAGCACCAGCATCACCTGGAACAGCGGGTGCCTGCCGGGGGTCCGAGGCGGGTTGACCGCCTCGACCACCCGCTCGAACGGGACATCGGCGTGGGCGTAGGCGGCCAGCGCGGTTTCGCGGACGCGGGAGAGCAGCTCGGTGAACGCCGGATCGCCGCCGGTGTCGGTGCGCAACACCAGCGTGTTGACGAAGAACCCGACCAGCTCGTCGAGCGCGGGGTCGTCGCGGCCCGCCACCGGGGTGCCGATCGGGACGTCGGGACCGGCACCGAAGCGGGTGAGCACCGCGGCCAAGGCGGCCTGCAGCACCATGAACGGGGTGACGCGGGCGGCCCGCGCCAGCGCGGCGAGCTGGGTGCGGGTGCCGGGCGCGAACGGCACGGGCACCACGCCCGCCCCACGCGGGCCGTCGGTCCGGTCGGTCGGCAGCACCGGCGCTTCGGGGAGCCCGGCGAGCGCCGAAGTCCAGTGCGCCAGCTGTTCGCTTTCGGTTCCGGCGAGGACTTCGGCCTGCCAGGCCGCGTAGTCCGCGTACTGCACCGGCAGCGGCGACCAGTCCGGGGCGTGGCCGGTCACCCGGGCGGCGTAGGCGGTGGCGAGGTCCCGGCCGAGCGGGCCGACGGACGCGCCGTCGCAGGCGATGTGGTGCAGCACGAGCAGCAGCACCCACTCGTCCGGGCCCAGGTCGAACACGGTGGTGCGCACCGGGAGTTCGGCGGCGAGGTCGAACACCTGGCCCAGTGCCCGGTCGCGGACCGCCGGGTATTCCTCGGGGGTGCAGGTGACCACTTCGACCACCGGGCGGACCGCGTCGAGCACCCGGGCCCGCGGTGCGCCGCCGTCGTCGGCGAACACCGTGCGGAGGGCTTCGTGGCGGGCCAGCACGTCGGCCAGTGCGTGCACGAGCGCGCCCCGGTCGAGCGGGCCGCGCCCGCGGTAGGCCAGCGGCACGTTGTACGCGCTGCCGCCGTCGGCCTCACGCAGGAACCACATCCGGTGCTGGGCCGCGGAAACCGGCACCACTGTCCGGTCTGGGCGGGCCCGCAGCGGCGGCCGGGAGCCGGTGCCCGCGCGGGCCAGGTGCCGCGCCAGTCCCGCGGGGGTCGGCGCGCGGAACACGGTGCGCACGTCGAATTCCGCGGCGAAGACGGTCCGCAGGCGTCCGGCCAGGCGTGCCGCGAGCAGCGAATGGCCGCCCAGGGCGAAGAAGTCGTCGTCCGGGCCGACCACCGCGTCCGGGGCTAGGCCGAGCACCTCGGCGAACAAACCGCAGACGAGTTCTTCGCGCGGACCGCCCGGGGCGCGCCCACCGGCCGCGGTGGCCGCCGGGACGGGCAGGGCGGCGCGGTCGAGCTTGCCGTTCGCGGTGCGCGGCAACGCTTCCAGCACGACGACCGCGGCGGGCACGAGGTGCTCGGGCAGGCGGTCCGCGATGTGGTCACGGAGTTCGCCCGGCGCCGGGGCGGTACCGCGAGCGGCCACGACGTAGGCGACGAGGCGCCGGTCGCCCGGCGTGTCTTCGCGGACGACCACGGCGGCCTGCCGGACCGCCGGGTGGGTGGCGACGGCGGCGCGGGCCTCTTCGGGTTCGACGCGGAAGCCGCGGATCTTGACCTGGTCATCGGCCCGGCCGAGCAGTTCCAGTACCGGCGGGCCGCCATCGGCGGCCGGGCGCCAGCGCGCCAGGTCGCCGGTGCGGTAGAGCCGCTCCCCCGGCGTGCCGAACGGGTGCGCGACGAACCGTTCGGCGGTGGCCGCCGGGCGGCCGAGGTAGCCGTGGGCGAGGCCGGTCCCGGCCATGTACAGCTCACCGATGACCCCGTGTGGCGCGAGGCCGAGCCGATCGTCCAGCACGAACACGTCCTTGCCCGCGAGCGGACGGCCCACCGGCACCCGGGCCGCCGCGAGGTCGGCGTGCCCGATGCGGTGGCAGAGCGCGAAAATCGTGTTCTCCGCGGGTGAATACCCGTTGACCAGCCGGAGATTCGGGCGCCGCGAGAGCAACCGGGTGACGTGGGGCAGGGACGCCGCCTCTCCGCCGGTGAGCACCTGCCGCACCCCGTCGAACACCTCCGGGTGCTCGTCGAGCAGGTGATTGAGCAGGCTCGCGGACACGTGCAACGTCGTGACCCGGTGGGCTTTCACCAGTTCCGCGATCACGAACGGATCCGGCCGACCACCCGGCTGCACCACACACGCCCCGCCATGCAGCAACGCACCGAACAACTCCAACGCGAACGCGTCCCACGACACCGGCGAACACTGCAACCACACCTCGGCCGCACCGAACTCCACATAGGACTGACCGGTCAACGTCGCCACCACCGCCCGATGCGGCGTCACGATCCCCTTCGGCACCCCCGAAGAACCCGACGTGAACATCACGCACGCGGCGTCGTCCGGTTGCGCCGGGAGCGGATCGGCCTCCGGGCCGTCGCCGTCCACGGGAACCGCGGTGAACCCGGGCAGCGGGTCACCGACGACGAGCCGGGCACCGGTGGTGGTGAGCACCTCCACCCGGCGCGCCTCCGGGAAACCGGGGTCGAGCAACGTGTAGGCGGCGCCTGCTTCGAGCACGCCGCACAGCCCGGCCACCAGGTCGGCGCCGCGCTCTACATGTACCCCGACGACCGTGCCCGGCCCGGCGCCGAGTGCGGCGAGCCGCCGGCCGAGCCGCCGCGCCCTGGCGGCCAACGCCGCGTAGGTGACCCGCTGCTCCCCAGCGACGAGGGCGACGGCGTCCGGCTGGGCGGCGGCTACCTCCGCGAGGCGGGTGGCGAGAGTGCCGTCGGGCCGGTGTGCCGGTCGACCGAGTCCGCCGAGTTCTCGCAGCAGCCGGGACCGTTCGGCGTCGTCGAGCAGGTCGTGGGCGGACAGCGGCCGGTCCGGTGCCGCGACGGCCGCGGTGAGCAGGCGGGTGAACCGGTCCGCGAACGCCGCCGCGGTGGCCCGGTCGAACAAGGCCGTGGCGTACTCCACGGTGCCGGTCAGCCCGGCCGGGGCGCCGCCGTCGGCGTGCTCCTCGGCGAGGTCGAGCACGAGGTCGAACTTCGCGGTGCCGGTGCGCACCGGCTCGGGCCGGGCCGCCTCGCCGCCGAGTTCGAGCACCGCGCCGCTGCCCGGCGCGTTCTGCAGCACCAGCAGCACCTGGAACAGCGGGTGCCAGGCCGTGGATCGCGCCGGGTTGACCGCTTCGACGACCTGCTCGAACGGCACGTCCGCGTGGGCGTGGGCGGCGAGGTCCGTGGCGCGGACGCGGCCGAGCAGCTCGGTGAACGCGGGGTCGCCCGAGGTGTCGGTGCGCAGCACCAGCGTGTTGACGAAGAAGCCGACCAGCTCGTCCAGCGCGTCGTCGGCACGCCCGGCGACCGGCGTGCCGAGCGGCACATCGGTCCCCGCGCCCAGCCGGGTCAGCAGGCCGGCGAGTGCCGCCTGCACCACCATGAACGGCGTGACGCCGTGGGCTCGCGCCAGCCCGGCCAAGCGCGCATGGGTGGCCGCGGGCACCCGTATCGGCACGGTCGCGCCTTCGCCATCGGGTTCGGCGGGCCGGACGTGGTCGGTGGGCAGCACCGGCGCCGCGGGCAGTCCGGCGAGCGCGTCCTTCCAGTACGCCAGCTGGGTTTCCGCCAGCCCGGAGCCGAGCAGCTCGCGGTGCCAGCGGGCGTAGTCGCGGTAGCGGACCGGGGGCGGCGGCAGCGCCGCGGGTCCGCCGTCGCGGCGGGCGGCGTAGGCGGTGGTGAGGTCCCGGGTCAGCGGGCCGAGCGACCAGCCGTCGGAGGCGCTGTGGTGCAGCACCAGCAACACCGCCGTTTCCCCCGGTGTCTCGAACACCGCCACCCGCAGGGGCGTCTCGATGGCGAGGTCGAACGGTTCGCGGGCGGCGGCCGCCACCGCGTCGGGCAGTTCCCCGGCCGTGCACCGGGTCACCGTCCACCGTGGTCGGGCCGCGTCCCCGTCGAGCACCACGGCGGCCGGGCGGCCGTCGACGACGGGCAGCAGCGTGCGCAGCGGTTCGTGCCGGGCCACCACGTCGTCGACCGCGGCGCGCAGGGCACCGATGTCCACGCGGCCGGAGAAGCGGAACAGCTGGGGGGCGTTGTACGCGGCGTCGCCGGAGCCGTGGAGGAACCACAGCCGCTCCTGCGCCGACGACACCGTGGGCGGTGCGGCCGGATCGGGTCGCAGGGCGAGCCGGGTGCCTTCCCCGGTTGCCAGGATCGCGCCGACCTCCTCGGCGAGCGCGGCCACCGTGGGCGCCCGGAACAGCGTGGCGAGCGGCAGTTCGGCCCCGAGCGCGGTGCGCACCCGGCTGACCAGGCGGGTGGCGAGCAGGGAATGCCCGCCGAGGGCGAAGAAGTCGTCGTCGGCCGACACCGCGTGGCCCGGCGGCAGGCCGAGCACGTCGGCGAAGACCCCGCACAGCAGTTCCTCCCGCGGGGTGCGGGGCGGGCGGCCGCCGGTGGCGACCACCTCGGGTTCCGGGAGCGCCGCGGCGTCGAGCTTGCCGTTGGCGGTGCGGGGCAACTCCGCCAGCGCGACGAACGCCGAGGGCACGAGGTGCTCGGGCAGCCGGTCCACCGCGTGCGCCCGCAGTTCCCGCGCGGACGGCGCGGTCTCACCGCGAGCCACGTAGTAGGCGGCGAGGCGCAGCGGCGGCGGGCCGAACGGCACGACCGCGGCCTGCACCACCCCCGGGTGCGCGGTGAGGGCGGCGACCACCTCCGCCGGTTCGACCCGGAAGCCGCGGATCTTGACCTGGTCGTCGGCGCGGCCGGCGAAGTCGAGCACGCCGTCCGGCCGGCGGCGCGCCAGGTCCCCGGTGCGGTACAGGCGGCTGCCGGGCGGGCCGTACGGGTCGGCGACGAACCGCTCGGCGGTGAGGCCGGGCCTGCCCAGGTAGCCGCGAGCCAGTCCGGCACCGGCGAGGTAGAGCTCCCCCACCACCCCCGGCGGCACCGGCCGCAGCCGCTCGTCGAGCACGTGGGCCCGCTTGTTCGCCACCGGCAACCCGATCGGCACCGCCGTACCGTCCACTTGCGACTGTTCGGTGAGCGGGTGCCAGGTGGTGAACCCGAGGCTTTCCGCGGGCCCGTAGCCGTTGACCACGGTCAGCCCGGGGAACTCCCGCAGCGCTTTCGCCACGTGCGCGGGCGAGGCGGGCTCACCACCGGTGAACACGCGGCGCGGACCGCGCAGCGCCGCCGGGTGCTCGTCGACGAGGTGGTCGAACAGGCTCGCGGAGGTCTGGAGCATGGTGACGCCGTGCTCGGCGACCAGCCCGGCCAGCCGCGCCGGGTCCGGGCGGTGGCCGGGGTGCAGCACGCAGGTGCCGCCGTGCAGCAGGGCGCCGAACAGTTCGAGCGCGAACGCGTCCCAGGACACCGGCGAGCACTGCAGGAACACCTCGTCCGGCCCGAAGTCCGCATAGCTCTGCCCGCAGTAGGTGGCCACCAGCGCGGCGTGCGGGGTGGCCACCCCCTTCGGCTCGCCGGTCGAGCCCGACGTGAACATCACGCACGCCAGTGCCCCGGGGCCGACCTGCGTGTCCACAGCGGACACCGGCCCGTCCGGCGCGGTACCCGGGTCGAGCACCGGCGTCCCGGCGAACGGGCCCGCCGCTCCGGCGCGGGTGAGGACCAGCGCGGTCCGCGCGGCCACCGAGGTCAGGCGGGCGGCCGGGAACGCCGGGTCGAGCAGGGTGTACGCGGCGCCGGTCTTGAGCACGGCGAGCACCGCGGCGACCAGTTCGGGGCCGCGGTCGAGGTGGACACCGATCACGGTGCCCTCCCCCACGCCGGACGCGAGCAGGAGGTGGGCGAGCCGGTCGGCGTGGGCGTCCAGTTCGCGGTAGGTGACCCGGTGCTCCCCGGCGATCAGCGCGGTCGCGTCCGGGGTGGCGGCGGCCCGCGCGGAGACCAGGGTGTGCACCGGCCGGTCCGGCACCGCGACGGCGGTGGCGTTCGCGGCGGCCAGTGCCGCGTGCTCGCCCGCGTCCAGCAGGTCGGCCGCGCCGATCGGCAGCTGCGGGTCGGCGGTGAGCAGCCGGACCAGCCGCCGGACCAGCGCGGCGGCGGTGCCGGGGTCGAACAGGTCCGCGGCGTACTCCAGCACGCCGGTCACCCCGGCCGCGCCGCCGCCGGGGGCGAACCGTTCGGCGACATCGAGCATCAGGTCGAACTTGGTGGCGTCCGGGCGCACCGGTTCGACGGTTTCGGCGAGTCCCGGCGCGGCCTCGGCCCCGGCGGTGTTCTGCAGCACCAGCACGACCTGGGCCAGCGGGTGCCGCGCCGGGGACCGCTCCGGGTTGAGCGCCTCGACCACGGCGTCGAACGGCACGTCGGCGTGGGCGAACGCGTCGAGGTCGGTCTCGCGGACGCGGTCGAGCAGGTCGGCGAAGGTGGGGTCGCCCGCGGTGTCGGTGCGCAGCACCAGCGTGTTGACGAAGAATCCGGCCAGCTCGTCGAATCCCGGGTCCGGCCGTCCGGCGACGACGGTGCCCACCGGCAGGTCGGTGCCCGCGCCGAGCCGGGTGAGCAGCGCGGCCAGCCCGGCGTGCAGCACCATGAACACGGTCGCGCGGTGTTCCCTGGCGAGCGCCGCGAGGCGGGCGTGCGCGGCGGCGTCCAGGGTGAACGGCACGGTGCCACCCCGGTGCGTCGGAGTGGCGGGCCGGGGCCGGTCAGTAGGCAGGGCCAGTTCGGCCGGGGCACCGGCGAGCCGCGTGCGCCAGTGCGCGAGTTCGGGCCCGGCCCGTTCGGCGAGCAGGTCTCGTTGCCACAGCGTGTAGTCGGCGTAGGTGAGCGGCAGCGGGTCCCAGTCGGGCGCGTGCCCGGCGAGCCGGGCGCGGTGGGCCACGGCCAGGTCCCGCAGGACCGCGGGCATCGACCAGCCGTCACCGGCGATGTGGTGCAGCGTGAGCACCAGCAGCGTCCCGGTGGCCGCGGGCAGCACCCCGATCCGCAGCGGCGGATCCTCGGCCAGGTCGAAGGGACGCTCCACTTCGGACCGGATCGTGGCACCGGCCGGGAGCCACGTCACCGGCGGGGGCAGTTCTCCCGGCTCGGCGATGTGCTGGCGGGGCCGGCCGTCGGTCGCGGGGAAGGTGGTGCGCAGCACCTCGTGCCGGGCGGCGAGGTCGGCGGCCGCGGCGGTGAGGGCGGCCATCTCGGCGGCTCCGAACGCACCGGAAACCCGCAGCACCCGGCCCAGGTGGTACTTCTCCGGGGCGTCCTCGAACCGGTCGAGGAACCAGATGCGCTGCTGGGCGGCGGAAAGCGGGAGTTCGGCGGGCCGCTCCCGGCGCACCGGCACCGGGCGCCCGGCCACGGCGGCGCTGTCGAGCAACTCCGCGAGCTCGGCGACCGTGGGCGCGTCGAACAGGGCGCGGAGATCCAGGTGCCGCCCCAGTTCGGCGCGGATCCGGCCGAGCAGGCGGGCGCCGAGCAGCGAGTGCCCGCCCAGGGCGAAGAAGTCGTCGTCCACGCCGACCGCCTGGTCGAGCACCGCGGCGAACAACGCGCACAGTTCGGCCTCACGCGGGGTGCGCGGCGGGCGGCCGGACGTCCCGGTCGCGGGGGCGGGCAACGCGGCCCGGTCCAGTTTGCCGTTGGCGGTGCGGGGTAGCGCCTCGAGCGGGATCACCGCCGACGGCACGAGGTGGTCGGGCAGCAAGGACTTCAGGTGAGCGCGCAGTTCGGCGGGATCGGTATCGGCACCGGGTTCGGGCACGGCGTAGGCGACGAGCCGCTTGTCCCCCGGGCGGTCCTCGCGCACCACCACGGCGGCCTGCCGGACCGAAGGGTGACGTGCCAGCGCGGCCTGCACCTCGCCCGGTTCGACCCGGAAGCCGCGGATCTTGACCTGGTCGTCGGCGCGGCCGAGGAAGTCGAGCACCCCGTGCCCGTCCCCGACGGCCCGCCACCGCACCAGGTCGCCGGTGCGGTAGAGCCGCTCCCCCGGCGCGAACGGGTTGGCCACGAACCGTTCCGCGGTCGCCGCGGGCTGGCCGGCGTACCCGTCGGCGAGCCCGGCCCCGGCCATGTACAGCTCACCGGTGACGCCGACCGGCACCGGGGCGAGGTCGGCGTCGAGCACGTGCAGTCGCTTGTGGACCACCGCGCGGCCGACCGGGACCGCGGCGCTCCCGGCCACCTCGGCCGGTTCGACGACGTGGCAGGCGGTGAAGATGGTGCTCTCCGCGGGTGAGTACCCGTTGACCAGGCGCAGGTCCGGGTGCCTGGTGAGCAGCCGCTCCAGGTGGGGAACCGACGCGGCCTCCCCGCCGGTGAGCACCTGCCGCACCCCGTCGAACACCTCCGGGTACTCGTCGACCAGGTGGTTGAGCAGACTCGCCGACACGTGCAACGTCGTGACCCGATGCGTCCGCACCAGCTCCGCGATCACGAACGGATCCGGCCGACCACCCGGCTGCACCACACACGCCCCGCCATGCAGCAAAGCACCGAACAACTCCAACGCGAACGCGTCCCACGACACCGGCGAACACTGCAACCACACCTCAGCAGCGCCGAAATCCACATAGGACTGACCGGTCAACGTCGCCACCACCGCCCGATGCGGCGTCACGATCCCCTTCGGCACCCCCGAAGAACCCGACGTGAACATCACGCACGCCGCGTCCCGCGGATCACCGGGGACCGGCACGAACAGGCCCGGCTCATCCGGGGAAACGGTCTCCCGTCCGGCCGTGTGGACGTCCGCGACCACGAGCACGGCCCCGGCGCCGTCGAGCACCGCCTGCCGCCGCGCGGCAGGGAAAGCCGGGTCGAGCAGGGCGTAGGCCGCGCCGGTCCGCAGCACCGCCAGGACGGCGACCACCAGCTCGGCGCCGCGGTCGAGGCAGATGCCGACCACGGCCCCGCGCCCGGCACCCCGGGCCTGCAACGCCCCGGCGAGCCGCGTGGCGCGGTCGTCGAGTGTCCGGTAGGACAGCCGCGTCTGTCCGGCCACCACCGCGGTCGCTCCCGGGGTACGGGCGGCGTGCCCGGCGACCACCTCGTGCAGGAGGTCGCCGGGCACCGGGCCGGTGGTTCCCGTCCACTCGGCGGGCACCGGGGTTCCGGCCGGTCCGGCCGGGCGCACCTGCTCGGGCGACTGCGTCACGTTGGTTTCACCCCATGGTTCGGCGGAAAAGCGGACAGTCCGAAGTGGACGAAGATCAGCGGGCCAGGCTCGCCGGGCGCAGGTCGGTCCACGAGCGCTCGACGTGGTCCAGGCACGCCTGGCGGGTGTCCTCGCCGAACACCACGCGCCACCCGGCGGGCACGGTGATCCGCGCCGGCCACAGCGAGTGCTGGTTCTCGTCGTTCACCAGCACCAGGTACACGCCGTTCTCGTCTTCGAAGGGGTTCGTCGCCACGGTCGTCACTGCTCCTTGCGTAGTTCGGGGTTGTCTTCCGGGGGTGCGGTCGGCAGGTCCCGGTGTGCGCGGATCGGGCCGACCAGGCGCAGCAGCTTGCCCAGCGCGCCGGCCGCGGTGATGATCCACAGCGCCTCCCGCACCCCGAGCGCCGCGCCGAGGACCCCGCCGAGCACCGCGCCGAGCGGGATCACGCCGAACTGGAGGAACCGCGAGCTGGCGTACATCCGGCCGAGCAGCCGCGGCGGGCAGTACGCCTGCCGGAAGCCGGTGACCACGACGTTGCCGATCACCATGCCGATCGAAGGCACGAGGATGCCGAGCACGAAGAACACCAGCCCGAAACCGTTCTGGGTCAACGGGATCAGCAGGGCGAACGGGGCGGTGCCGATCGAGCAGATGAGCAGGGCCCTGGCGGTGCCGAGCCGGGCGGCCACGCGCCGGGCGATCATCGCGCCGAGCAGCCCGCCGGCGAAGTCCGCGGCCAGCACGAACCCGACGACCGCGGCCGGCGCCTCGACCGTGCGCACCAGGAAGACCACGGTGAGCGCGTACATCGCGTTGAGCGTGAAGTTGTCCACCGCCGCGCTGAGCGCGAGGATGCGCAGGTACCGGTCCCGGCCGACGTAACGCAGGCCCTCGCCGATCTCGTCGCGCAGCCGGGTCGTGCGCTCCTTCTTGGACGGCAGCGGCTCCTCGACCCGCATCCGCAGCAGGCAGAACGCCGAGACGGCGAAGGTGACCACGTCGGCGAGCAGGCCGTAGACCGCGCCCACCGCCTGCGTGAGCAGACCGCCGACGCCGGGGCCGGCGAGGTTGGCCACCTGGTCGGTGCCCTGCAGCTTCGCGTTCGCGTCGGCCAGGTGCTCCTTGGCCACCACCGCGGGCAGGAACGCCTGGTAGGCGGTGCTGAAGAACATCGACGCGGTGCCCGCCACGAACGAGACCACTACCAGCTGCGCCAGGCTCAGCACGCCGAACCACGCGGCCACCGGAACGCTCAGCAGCACCGCGATCGACAGGAAGTCGGCCGCCAGCATGGTGCGGCGGCGGGAGAACCGGTCGATCCAGGCACCGGCGGGCAGCCCGATCAGCAGCCACGGCAACCACGCCATGGCGTTGAGCAGGCCGGTGGCCACCGTGCCCGCGCCGAGCGTGACCACCGCGACGAGCGGGAACGCCACGCCGGTCACCGCGCTGCCGACCTTGCTGGTGGCCTCGCCCGCCCACAGCAGGCGGAAGTTGCGGTCGCGGGCCGGTTTCGGCGTGGCCGGCGCCACCTGGCCGGCGGGCGGGTTCACGGTGGTGGTCATGCGAACTCCGCCTCCCGCCGCGGGCTGCCGTCCGACCAGATGTCTTCGCCACCGAGGTCGTCGACCGCGTACTTGCCGAGCGCGCTGACCAGCAGCCGCAGTTCGAGGGCCAGCGCTTCGGCGAAGCGCACCAGGCCGTCCTCGGCGTCGGTGTCCGCGGCCAGCAGCGCGGCCCGGCCGATGCCGACCGCGGTGGCCCCGGACGCCAGCGCCTTGACCACCCGCGTGCCCTCCCACATCCGGCCGCTGACCAGCAGCGAACCCGCTTCGGCCGGGCGGGCGATCCGGCGCAGGCACTCCGCCAGCGGCAGGCCGACGTGGTCGAGGAACGCCGAGGGTGCCCAGCCGGTGCCGCCTTCGGCCCCGTCCACGGTCACCGCGTCGGCCCCGGCCTGCCAGGCCACTTCGGCCGCCTCACCGACGTCACGCCCGGGCGGCAGCTTCACCCACACCCGTGCCCGCGGGTAGTTGTTGCGCATCAGGTGCACCTGGTGGGCCAGGATCTCCTGGGTGAACGTGCCGGGGGTGCCGCTGCGCAGCACCTGCCCGGCGGCTTCGCCGAACACCGGGTCGAGCAGGTACTGCCCGGCCACCCGCCGCGCGGCGGGTTCGGCGAGCACCGTCATCCCGCCCAAGCCCGGTTTCGCGCCCTGGCCCAGTTTCAGCTCGAAGCCGAGCCGCCCGCTGTCCAGCAGCGGCCGCGCGGCCGGGTCGCTGTAGACGAGGTTCCACACCTCGGCGTCGGCGTCCTCGGTGCTCTGCTGGACGACGACGCCGCCCTGCTCGTCAGGCACGGCTTCGGCGTAGGCACGCAGGCGGCCGAGCAGGGCGCTCTCACCCTCGGTGACGCGGCCGTAGCCGTTGACCGGCACCACGTTCTCGCCGATGACCATCGGCAGCCCGAGCCGTCCGGCCTGCCGCGCCACGGCGCGCCCGAGGTCGGCCCCGGCCACCTGGGTGGACCCGAACGCCGAGACGTACACCGGCAGCGTGGCCGCGAACCCGCCGACCGCGGCGGAGGTGTCGACGTCGGCGTAGACCGGTTCGCGGGCCAGGTCGATCAGCTTGCCCAGGCGGCGCGGCACGAACACCGGTGGCACCAGGCGGGCGGCGTCCAGTCCGTCGGCGGCCGGTGCGGCACCCGCGCCGTGGAGCGTGTGCCCGTAACCCGCGCGGTCCGGGAAGATCGCCGCGGCGCCGCGGCGGGCCCGGTCCCGCACGGCGTCCTCGGGGAAGCCCGGGGCGGACAGCCCGGCGGTCACGGCGCGACCACCCCCGGCACCTTCGGGAAGGCCGTGGCCTGCCACACCGAGCGCAGCCCGGCGACGTACCGGGTGAGCCGCTGCACGCCGATCCCGAAGCCGGCGCTGCCGGGCAGCCCTTCGCGCAGCAGGTCCAGGTACCAGCCGTACTTCGCCGGGTTCTCCCCGGTTTCACGCATCCGCGCGATCACGCGGGCGTAGTCGGCTTCGCGCTGGCTGCCGCTGATCAGCTCACCGAAGCCTTCGGGCGCCAGCAGGTCGAAGTTGCACAGGGTGCCGGGCTGGTCCGGGTTCTCGCGGTCGTAGAAGCCGCGCGAGCCCTTGGGGTAGTCGGTGACGAAGAACGGGCGGGTGGCCTCGCGCGACAGGATCGCCTCGCCTTCCCAGTCGATCTCCGCACCCGGGTTCTGGTCGTGGCCCAGCGCCCGCAACCGCGCGACGGCGTCGGCGTGCGTGCGGCGGTCGAACACGCCTTCCCGCAGTTCGTCGAACGCGCGCGGGTCACGGCCCAGCCGCGCCAGCTCCTCCGGGTAGAGCTCGACCACCCGGCGCACCGCGTGGGTGATCAGCCCGGTGGCCACCTCCACCGCGTCGTCGCGGGTGCCGTGCGCGAGTTCGACGTCGATCTGGTGGAACTCGGCGAGGTGGCGGTCGGTGTTCGCCGTCTCCAGCGGCTCGAGCCGCACGTTCGGCGCGATCGAGTAGATGCGGTCGAACGCGCGCAACGCGGCCTGCTTGTACAGGATCGCGCTGGTCATCAGCTTGTAGCGGTGGCCGTAGTAGTCGACGTCGACCTGCTTGGCGCCGCGGGCGCCGGGGTCGGTGACCGGGCCGATCACCGGGGGCAGCACCTCGGTGAACCCGGCGTCGGCCAGGAACTCGCGGGCCCCCGCGAGCAGGCCGTGCTGGATGCGCAGGGCCGCCTGCGTGACCGGCGAGGACAGGTGCTCGCCGGGTGAGCCGGGCAGGGCTGAAACGGGATTGAGGACGGCGGGTGCCGTGGGGTCGGGGGCTACGGTCATCGGTGGACTCCCAGTCGGTCGGTTCCGAGCGCGGCCCGGTCGAGCCGGCGCTCCACATGCGACAGTGCGGTGAGCAGGCCGGCGGCGGTCATCGGCCTGGTGCCGGCGCGGTCGGCGGCCACCGGCATCGCGCCGGTCTCGGCCCAGCGCAGCCGCCCGCGGTCGTCGAGGTAGCCCCGGCTGCGCCCGGCGTTGTCCGGGTGCAGGCAGTACGGGACGTCGAGGTGGCCGCGGGCGAACGCGGTGAGCAGCGCGCGGCCGGGGTCGTCGGCCAGTTCCAGCACCGCCTCGACGAGTGCGCGCGCCTCGGCGAGGATCCCGAACTGATCGTCCGGTGTGGACGGTTCGGGCGCGGTGCGCCGGGCGGCCCGGTCGGCGGCTTCGAGGGCGGCCACGTTCTCCGCGACGGTGGGGATCCGGAACGCCTCGGCGACGGTCTTGACGATCAGCCGTTCGGCGCCGGTGCGCACCGCGAGTTCGGCGGCGAGTTCGAGCAGCCGGGTCGCGCCCTCGGGGGTGCGCGGGTACACGCCCATGTAGGTGTAGACGACGATGTGGTGCTGCACGCCGGGCAGCAGCTCGGTGGCCAGCGTGCGCAGGGCACGGACGGCTTCGGCGTCCTGTTCCGGGTCGGTCTGCTGGGCGTAGCTCAGCGAAACGCTGCGCAGCCCGTGCGTGGTGAAGAACAGCGCTTCGAGCACGCTGAGCGCGACCAGCAACCCGGGTGGGCACAGCTGGCCCATCAGGCAGCCGCCGAACGTCTCCAGATGCGGTTCCACTCCCGGCGCGCGCAGCTCCGCGAGCAGTTCGCAGGCCCGGCGCCAGTTGTCCACCGACTCCCGCAGGGGCGTCCGGCCGTAGGGCAGGCAGTACGACACGGGACCGCCCTCGGTGGCGTGCAGGCCGGACGGGCCGAGCGCGGCGATGATGTCCCCCGGCACGGCCGAGCCGTGGCGGACCTGCACCGGGAAGTCGTCGCCAGCCAGCCCGGCCAGCACCGCGCGGGTGGTTTCCGGGCCGTGCGCCACCAGCGGGTAGCCGTTGAGGTCGGCGCCGACGGTCAGCGCTTCGAGCGCCGCGGTGTGGTCGCCGACGCGGGTGTAGCTGTCCAGGGTCAGGGTGCCGACGGTGACCGCGTCCGCGGCCTTGGTCGCCGCGAGCCCGGCGCGCAGCCGGTCCGGGTCGCTGAACCCCATGCGCGGCTGCACCACCAGTCGTCCGGCCGCCGCGGCACGCGCCACGAAGTCGCCGAACGACGCGGCCCGCACCGGCGCGAGTCCCGCCGTCAGCACGGCAGGCCCGCGGGCAGCGCCGCCAGGTAGGAGCGGAACAGGCGGGAGCCGTCCGCTGCGGGGAGCGCCCCGGTTCCGGCGAGGTGCACGGTTTCCTCGCCGAACACCGCGTCGAACCCGGCCTCGACCAGTGCGGCGCCGCGCTCCTGGGCGCCTTCCTCCCCGTTCACGCCGAGCTTCCCGCCGATGACGACCGGCAACCCGGCCAGCTCGGCGCGGCTGCGCAGGCCGGCGATGAGCCGCAGCCCGTCGGCGAACCCGTGGCCGTTGACGCTGCTGACCACGACCAGGTCCGGCCGCAATCGCACGCACTCGGCGGCCAGCAGCGCTTCGGGTACGCAAGGGCCGAGGTTGGTCACCCGGTGACCCAGTTCTTCGACGGTCAGCTGGAGGAACATCAGGTTCCAGGTGTGCGCGTCGGACTGCACGCTCGTGACGAGCACGTGCAGCGCGGACGGCACCGGAAGGGGCGGCTGGGGCATGTCTCCGAGTCTCGGAATCCGGCTATCGGCCGCCCATCGCGGCCACATCGGCTTTCCGCGGCCCGTATCGGCGGCTATCGCCGTCCCGCCGGAATTGCCCACGCCGAACGGGCGCACCCGCCACGCAGCGCGTTTCCCCCGTCGTACGAAGCCGCCCGGACGGCGGTAGCCGTGGCACGCCGGGTGTGCGGTACCGGCGGTGCGCCGTCCCCCTGGCCGGAATATGGGGGTCGAGTACCCATGTGGGCGGACGCCCGAACGGGCATCGTTTCCCTCGGCGGGGTGATCGGCAGCAGGCCGGTCCCGCCAGAGACGAGGTGCGATGTCCACGCAGGCGACCGGTACGCGGTTCGGCGTCCTCGGCACGCTGGAGGTGCACGGCCCGGCGGGCCCGGTGGCGGTCCCCGCGCCGCGGCAGCGGGTCGTGCTGGCGATGCTGTTGCTCGAGCCCGGCCAGGTGGTGCCGGTCGACCGGCTCATCGACGCCGTGTGGGACGACGCGCCGCCCGCCACCGCGCGCGCCCAGGTGCAGATCTGCGTGTCCGCCCTGCGACGGCGCCTGGCCGACGGCGGCCTGCCCGGCACCATCGTCACCCGCGCACCCGGGTACTTCGCCCAGGTCGGAGCGGCGACGCACGACCTCGCGGCGTTCGACGACGCGGTGCGGCGTGCCCGGTTCGCGGCCACGCAACGACGTCCGTCGGAGGCGGCCGGGCTGTACGGGACCGCGCTGGCCCTGTGGCGGGACGAGCCGCTGCTCGGCGTCCCCAGCAGGCTGGTCCGCTCGGCCGCCGAACGGCTCGCCGAACGCCGCTTCGCCGTGGTGGAGGAGCACGTCGCGGTCCTGCTGGAACTGGGCCAGGCGGCCCGGCTGGCCGGGGAACTTGGCGAACTGGTCGAGGCGCACCCCTTCCGCGAGCGCGTCCGGTCGCTGCACATGCTCGCGCTCGCCCAGTCCGGGCGCCGGGCCGAGGCGCTGGCGTCGTACCAGCGGGCCCGGCAGCTGTTCGTGGAACAGCTCGGCCTGGAACCCGGCGAAGAGCTGCGCCGCGCGGAACGTGCCGTCCTCGCGGCCACACCCAGCCGTCCCGCCGAGAGCACTCCCCCGCCCGCACCGCCGGACGGCGGCCGGGCCGCCCGCCTCCTGCCCCTCGCGGCTGCCGACTTCGCCGGTCGTGAAGGGCTAGCCGCGCGGGCCGAGCGGCTGCTCACCGGCCCCGGGATGCCGATCGTCGCGTTGACCGGGATCGCGGGCGCCGGCAAGTCCGCCCTGGCCGTGCACCTGGGCCACCGGCTGGCGCCGGTGTTCCCGGACGGCCAGCTCTACGCCGGGCTGGCCGGGACCACCGCCGAACCGAGGGCCGCGACGGCGGTGCTCGGCCGGTTCCTGGCCGCGCTGGGTGTCCCGGACGCCGAACTCCCGGCCGGTGCGGACGCGAGGGCGGCGCTCTACCGCGACCGGCTGGCCGGACGGCGGATCCTCGTGGTGCTCGACGACGCCTCGGGTGAAGGGCAGCTCCTGCCGCTGCTGCCGGGCGGGCCGTCGGCCGCGGTACTGGTCACCTCGCGGCAGCGGCTCACCGCGCTGCCCGGCGTCCACCACCTGCCGCTGGCCCCGCTGCCGGTGGCGGACGCGGTGCGCCTGGTCAGCACCGTCCTCGGTGACGAACGGCCCCGCAGCGAGCCGGACGCCGTCCGCCACCTGGTCGAGCTGTGCGACCGCCTGCCGTTGGCGGTCCGGGCCGCCGCGGCCCGGCTCGCGGCCCGCCCGGACTGGCGGATCGCCACCCTGGTCGCCCAGCTGAGACGTCCCGGTCGCCTGCTGGCCGCGCTGTCCCACGCGCACCTCGACGTCACCGAGGCCTTCGCGTCGATGTACCGGCCGCTCGGCCCGGCCGCCCAGCACCTCTTCCGGCGGCTGCCCCTGGTCGGCGGCCCGGTGCCTATCGGCCCGATGTGCGCGGCGCTGCTCGGCTCCACCGCGGACGAAGCGGACTCGGCGGTCGCGGAACTGGTGACCGCCGGGCTGGTGACCGCCCACTGGGCCGAGCCGGCGCCGCGGCTGGAGCTGACCGGACTGCTGCGTGCCTACGCCGCCGACCGGCTGGCCGCCGACGACCGCCCCGCCGACCACCGCGCCACCCTGCTGCGCCTGGACGCCGCCCGCCAGGCAGCCCGCTCGTGGCACGCCCCGCGCTGGGCGAGCGCCGCCGTCCCCGGCTGACGCGGCGAAGAAGTCGTCGAGCGCGTACTCCTGGTCCCCCGATACCGTGGAGCCGACGGCCATGCTCAACGGAGGAGCGCGGATGACCGACGATGTGGCCAGCCAGGTGATCCAGGCCGAGCGGGAGCGGATCCACTGTCTCCTCGACGTGGATCGCGGCACCTACGACCGCTTGCACGCCGCCGAGTACCGGTTGTGCAACCCGACCGGCACCGTGTGGACGAAGGCCGAATACCTGGATCTCCTCACCAGCGGGCGGGTCGCCTACCGGGAACTGGGGCTGATCGGCGACGTGGACGCCGTCGTCGGCACCGACCTCGTCGTCCTCCGCTACCGGTGCGTCATCGAACTCACCGTCGACGGCGCGGACATCCCGCGGCACGAGGCCTGGCACACCGACGTCTACACCGATGACGGCGGCACGTGGCGTTGTGTCTGGTCGCAAGCCACCGGCATCATGGACCTTCCGCCTACCGCACCCTGACCCGGTCGCGACGAGATTGGACAAGCTCGCCGTCCGCTACGAGGTCACCCACCAGCCGCGTTCCCTAGGGACGGCGGGCGCGGTGCAGCGTGGCGGCGAAGTCGAGGGTGATGCCGCCGTCGTCGTGCATGGTCTGGGCGCCTGCGAGGAAACGGGTGTGGAACTCGGCGCGGCGGTCCTCGGGGAGCGTGCCGTGGATTTCGGCGAGGCCGCGGGGCAGCAGCCAATCCCAGAGCGCGGGCGGGTCGGTGATGGGCACGGGCATCTCGATCGACAGGCGTTCCACGTCGGCGAAACCGGTGTCCGCGAGCAGTGCGTCGAGACGGTCGTGGGTCAGCGGACCGGTCTGCTCGGTGCTGTCGTCCGCGGGAGGCGGCGGGCCCGCTTCAGTGCTGGGCGCGAAGAACTCGAGGGTGAGGTCCTGGAACCACCCGAGGCGGCCCACGGACTGGGTTTCCAGTGACAGCGCGACGATCCCGCCCGGCCTGAGCACCCGGTGGACCTCGCCGAGCACCGCGGCGGGATCGTCCAGGACCTGCACCACGAAACCGGCCGCGGCGAGATCGAACGCACCGTCCGCGAAGTCCAGGTGCGCGGCGTCCATCGCGACACCCGTGACCTCCGGGTGGTCCTCGACCAGCCGCGCGATCATCTTCGGCGAGGCGTCGACAGCCGTCACAGAGCAGCCGAGCCCCAAGGCCGCCCGGGTGACCGCCCCGCGACCGGCACCCACGTCGAGCACCCGTGAACCCGGCGCCGGCGCGGCGAACTCGACCAGCCGCTGCCCCACGGTGCCGACGTAGAAGAAGATCTCCTCGTACCGGTCGACGAGCTGGTCGTACTTTTCGCGCGCCTGCGCGGCGGACACCATGCGCCGACGCTAGTCGGCCCGTTCCGGGACGGGACACCGCCATTCGAATAAGGCCCGCGCGGCCACCGAGTTGACACCATTCCGCGGTTCCGGAGTGGCCACGCGGTCGAGCAAGGACATAGCGCCGCCCCGGGCGCACCACCTACCTGATCAGCAGCTCACAGCCGGTGGGCGGGGACGCGCAACGTCGCCACTGTCGCGCCGCCCAGGGCGAGGAGCAGGACAACGGCCAGGAACACCTGCCCGTGCAGGCCGAGCACGAACAGGGTCTGACCGGCGAATTCCGGATCGTAGGTGGCGGTCCCGGGGAACAACATCGCGCCGGCCATGCCGAGCCAGGGAGTGGCCAGGATGGCGGCGGCGCACAGCAACCGGCCTCGCATGTTCGGGGTTCGCCGTGCGATCAGGATCAGGCTGAGGGCGCCGAGGAGCACGGTCATCACCACGTACTGGGCGTCGTGGAACTTGGCGTGGGGCGGCCACGCGGGGTTGAAGGCGTGCTGCGCGGCCAGGTCGGGGATGACCAGATCGGCGAGTACGGCGCCGACCGCGGTGATCACTCCGACGGCGGCGATCACGATCCGGGGAAGAAGCATGCCGGCCTTTCGTTGGTACTGAACGAGTTCAGAGCGTCCAGGTGTAGGCGGAGGTGACCGAACCGGCGAAGAGCGAGTTCGGCAGACGGGGAAGCGCCGCGTCGCGCAGCGCGGTCAAGGATGGGGACTTCCAGTGCGCGGGAGCGCCCGCCTGACGCGAGCGGCGGGCGATCAACTGGGTGCGCGGCCGGCGAACGCGGTCGTATTCCGCCAATCCCGCGGGCACGCCGAAGGTGTCCACCGCTGCGGCGAGCGTGACCGCGTCCTCCAGTGCCTGGCAGGCGCCCTGCCCCAGATTGGGGGTCATCGCGTGCGCGGCGTCCCCGAGGAGCGCGACCTTCCCATCGACGTAGGTGTCCAATTCGGACAGCTCGTAGGTGTCGTGCTGCGACACCGCGTCCTCGTGCGCACTGGCCAGCAACGCCGGGATGGGGTCGTGCCAGCGTGCGAACCGCTCGCGCAGTTGGTCCAGGCCCGTACGGGAACCGGCCGGGGCGTTGGCCATCAGGTAGCAGTAGACGCGGCCGTCGGGCATCGGCGCGTGGCCGAACCGTTCGCCCCTCCCCCAGGTCTCCGCGCTCACCGTGACGGGGTGAGCTGACGTGATGAGGCGCCAGGTCGTGTAACCGACGTAGTGCGCGCCCGGCACGTGTGGCCAGACCGAGCGCCGGGTCACGCTGTGCACGCCGTCGGCGCCCACCACGAGATCCGCGGTCGAGGTCCCGCCGCTGTGCACGACCGTGCCGTCGGGCCGTACCGAGTGGCCCTCGGTGCCCGGCCGCAGAGCCGAGGTGGCCACGGCCGCGCGCAGCAGGTCGATCAGGGCGGCCCGGTGCACGGTCACCCACTGGCCGAAGCGGCGTTTCAGGTCGTCGACGTCGTTGCGGATCAGCCACCGCCCGTCCGTGCGGCGGACCCCGGCGAGCGGCTCGGCCAGGCCGCCGGAACGCAGGGGTTCGCCCAGGCCCAGTGCGTCCAGCGCACGCAGGCCGTTGGGCTGGATCGACACCCCCGCACCGATCTCGGTGAACTCCGGGGCGCGTTCGAGGACCTCCACCTGCCAGCCGCGCTGCTCGAAGGCGACCGCCGCGGCCAGCCCGCCGATGCCACCTCCCACGATGACCACCTTCATCGCCCCTCCCCCTGCCGTCCAGATCTCACGAGTTCTCCTTAATGCCTCTAGAGTCACTTAGAGCCATTAAGGAACCATAGATGATCTAGGCTGTCAACGGTGCTACCCGAGCGACAGAGGAGTGGGATGTCCGCACAGACCGGCAACCGGCGCGATCGGCTGCGCAAGACCGCCTTGGCGGAGATCCACGCGGCGGTGCGCAAGCTCCTGGTCGACCAGGGACCGGCGGCGGTCACCATCAACGCGGTCGCCAGGGAAGTGGGCATGAGCGGGCCCGCGCTGTACCACTACTACTCCGGGCACGACGCGCTGATCGGGGCGGTGACCGCGGACTTCTTCCGCGAACTGGCCGCCACCATGGAAGAGGCCCGCGACGCGCACGCCGGCGCACCGGCCGGCGAGCGCATCCTCGCGGCCTGCCGGGCCATGCGCGCCTGGGCCATCGCGCACCCGGCCGAGTTCGGCTGGATCTTCGCCAGCCCCATCACCCCGGCGAACCGTCAACCGGACTCGGAGCGCCACCAGGCCGGGCAGCGGTTCGAACAGGTCCTGCTGGACCTCACCGTCGAACTGTGGGAGACGAACCCGTTCCCGGTACCCGACCCGGCCGAGTTGCCCGCGTCACTGCGCGAGCAACTGACCACCTACTCCACCACCATCGGCGGACGACTCCCACCCGAAGCCGCGCACGTCTTCCTGTCCTGCTGGACCCGGCTGTACGGGTTGCTGTGCATGGAAGTCCTGCACCAACTGGACTTCGCCTACTCGGACCTGGAACCCGTCTACGAAGAATGCCTCCGCGACCTGACCCGCATCCTCGGCCTCGACCGTTCCGCCTGACACGCACCATCGCTGAGCGCTGTCAGGCGGACACTTGCAGCCCGGCGCGCTCATCCTGCTCATCGAACCCGGACGGCTCCGGCCAAGCCACCGCCAGCTGCGGCAAGCCGATCCGGGGTGCGATGCACTCGTTCGCGTCGGCCATCCAGGTCGTCGCACAGACCAGCTCACACGGCAGCGCCGCCAACCGGGGGCCCGTGCTCGGGATCGAGCCTGGCGAGAAGCGAATCTACGGCCGCACCATAGCCGCTCGCAGCTGGTGACGGGCCTGGGACGAAAGAAGGGCTGGGCGGGCGGGCCGCCCAGTGCGGCGGTCTCGCTTACTGGGCCCGGCAGGTCCTGAGGTAGCTGAGGAACGAGGCCTGCAGGCCGGTCACGTGCGTTTCGCGCAGGATCGTGCTGGTGACGGCTTCGCCGCGGGCGGTGAGGCGGTGCAGGACGGTGGCCGTGTTCTTCGTGAGGCTCTGGTAGATGGGCAGGTCTCCGAGCAGCTCTCGCTCGTTGAGGGTCACGTGCAGCTTGGCGGCATTGCGGCTGTCACCCAGCTCCTGGAGTTGGGCGAAGATCCGGCTGTCTTCACCGGCGACGCCGGGGCTGCCCGCTCCGATGGTCTCGAAGAGCGTGCTGCCGGTGAGCCAGGTGTAGAGGCTGAAAAGTCCACCGTAGGAGTAGCCGAAGAGGCCGTGACCGCTCGTGGCTGTGCGGTAGTCACGTTCGATGCGCGGGTGCAGTTCCGTGGTGAGAAAGGCCAGGAACGCATCGGCGTGGGTGTCGCGCAGTTCGGCGAGGTAGGCGTCGGCTTCTTCGCGGGTCCTCGCGCCCATTCGAACACCCATCTCCACGGCATCGATGAGCTCCTTGGCGATGGGCTCACCGGGTGGCACGAGGTCCCTGTTGCGCAGCCGGTCCCAGTGCTGTGCGTCTTCCCCCGCGTAGCCGACGCTGACCTGGAGGTAGGGCTGGATCCGCTGCATCGGGTCCAGCTGGGTGACGATGAGCGGAGCCGTCAGGCCCACGGCCCAGTTGCCGTCCAGCACGTACACGGCAGGCGCCGGCGCCGTGGCGGGGTCGTAGCCCGGTGGCGTGGTGACCCAGACGCCGTAGTCGTGCCCGCTGCCGGAGCGCATTTCGAAGTAGTCGGTGTCGGCGAGGCAGCCGTTCCACAGTGTGCTCATCGGAGATCCTTCACAACACGTCCGGCTTGGACGACGAGTACGGCGTTGGCGGGGTCGGCGAACAGCTTCGGGTCTTCGAGCGGATTTCCGTTCCAGAGCACGAGGTCCGCCTGCATGCCGGGAGCGATGACCCCCACCTGGTCGGACAGGCCGAGAATCTCGGCGTTGGTTCTCGTGGCCGCCACGAGAGCTTCCATCGGCGTCTCCAGCTCCGCGCGCAACGTGAGCTCTTCGCCTCGGCGGCCCTGGGCCGGACCGATGAGATCGGAACCCAGCCCGATCCGCACTCCGGCCTCCTTGGCGACGGCGAGCGCCTCGGTCATCCGCTCACGAACACCCAGCACACGGTCGCGGGTCGACTCGCCGAGCCCGGCTCCAGCGGTGTCGTGCAGCAGCTGCTCGACGACAGCGAACGTGGGCACCAGCGCGACCTCGCGACCGGCCATCAGGGTGGCCGTGGACTCGTCGAGGTCGGTGCCGTGTTCGATACAGCGCACCCCGGCCTCGACCGCGTTCCGGATGCCTTCGTTGTTGTGGGCGTGAGCCGTCACATAGGTGCCCCGTGCCGCGGCTTCCTGAACCGCGACGGCGATCTCGTCCACGGTGAACTGGGTGTCGGTCAGCCGATCGTGCGCGCCGACCACGCCGCCGGTCACGCAGAGCTTCAGGAAGGAGGCTCCACGACGGAACGCCTCGCGTACGTTGCTTCGCAGCTCGTCCGCGTTGCCCGACATCATCGACAGGGCGCACAGACCGGGAACGTGATGACTGCTCCACAGCTCGGTGGGTTCCCACTCGGCGCCGTAGTAGCCGTGCCCGCCGGTCTGGCACTGCACGGGTCCGCACGACAGCACGCGCGGCCCCCTGACCTTGCCCTTGGCGATCGTGGTGACCACGCCGCCGTCGATCCCGCCGGTGTCCCTGACGGTCGTGAAGCCGGCGTCGAGCGTCGCACCGGCCGTGGCGAAGATGTCCGCCGCGATCTCGGCGGCACTGATCCGGAACGAGAACTGCGGCTGGATCGGGCTCGACAGGCCCAGGTGCACGTGCGCGTCGATCAGGCCGGGCGTCATCGTCAATCCCCCGGCATCCAGGCGCTCGCCGGGTGCGCCGGAGGCACCCAGCTGGGCGATACACCCGTCTTCGATGGCGACGTCGACGTCGACGGGGTCACGCCCCGACCCGTCGACGACCGCCGCGCCGGTTATCTGGAAAGGTCCCACAGGTCATGTCCTCCGCCGTCGGTCTTTTCCAATGGATAAACTGTGGGAGTGGTCTTGTCAAGCACGGAACGCACCGGCGACGCCCGCGAACGGCTCCTGACCCGGCTTCTCGACGCCTTCGGCGACGCCCTTCCCGCACCGGAGGTGTCGCTCCGTGAGATCGCCGCCCGGGCCGGGACCAGCCACGCCCTCCTGCGGTACCACTTCGGGTCGCTGCCGGGCGTGCTGGCAGCCATGCTCGAGGCGCAGCGATCCCGTGACAACGAGGCGCTTTTCGAGGCCGCCCGGCAAGGCACCTTCGACGACCTCGTCCTGGCGATCTGGCGGACCTACACCCGCCCGGAGCAGCTGTCGCGTGTCCGCGGCTTCTTCCACGTCGTAGGCCTGGCCGCGTACGCCCCGGAGAACTTCCGTGAGTTCATCGACTCACTCGACGACCTGACCAGGATGCTGGCCTCGCTCGCGGAACGCGAAGGGCTCGACGCCGAGGAAGCGCTGACCACGGCCACCGTCACCGTCGCCGCGATTCGTGGCCTGCTCCTCCAGGAGGTCCTGACTCCGGCGGTCCACTCGGAGGACACGGTCGCCCTGATCCTGCGCATGAGCAAGGGCCAGTGACGTTGCGGTACTAGGTCTTCTGCAGCGCTCGCGCCGTGGGCCAGGTGCGGTGGCGGGCGTCGATGGTGAAGGCGTGCGTGTGCCGCCAGCCGCCGGCGGGGGTGGGTTCGGCGTCGGCGAGGTGGCCGTCGTCGGCGGGCACGTCGAAGTGCACGTGGGTGAGGACCTCGGGATCGTGTCGCGGCCACAACACCATCGCGGCGACGGTGCCACCCACGGCGAGCACGCCGAGTGCGATCCATCCCGCGGTGAACCCGAACGCGGTCACGCCCCAGCCCGCGATCGGGTAGCTGAGCAACCAGCACGCGTGCGAAAGCGAGAACTGCGCGGCGAAAATCGCCGGACGATCCGCCGGGGCGGTCGAACGCCGCAGCACCCGGCCCACCGGCGTCAGCACCAGGGCCACACCGGCCCCGAACACCGCCCACACCCCCAGCGCGACCGGCCACCGCCATGCCCCACTGTCCACAGCGGACAGTCCGAGCGCACCGGCCGTCCCGGCGCACAACACCACCGCGCCGGTGGTCATCACCGTGCGCTCGGCCAGCCGGTCCAGCACCTTGGGCAGCGCCGGCGCTACCACGATCGTGCCCGCGCCGTTGGCCGCCAGCAGGAGCGCGACCTCCGCGTCGGCCAGGCCGAGTGCGTCGTGGACGTAGTTCACCGTGTTGACCATGACCACCGCACCGGCACCCGCCACCGCCAGATCCAGCGCCAGCACCGCCCGTAACCGTGGTGTGGCAACGAAAATCTTCACTCCCGCCGCGATGCGATCAAGGACCCTCGCCCGCGGACTCGGCTTGGCCCGCGGGATGCGCGAGCTCACCACCAGCAACGCCGAAGCCAGGAATCCCGCCGTGGTGCCGCTGAACAACCAGTGGAAGCTCACCACGCCGAGCAGCGCCGCGGCCAGCACCGGGCTCAGCAACGTTTCCATGCTCGACGCCAGCGACGACGCCGACAACGCCCGCGTGTACTGCTTCTCCTCGGGCAGGATGTCCGGCAGCACCGCCTGGAACGTCGGCGTGAACGCCGCGGAAGCCGACTGCAGCACGAAGATCAGCACGTAGACCTGCCAAATCTCGGTGACGAACGGCAACGCCGGCACCACCGCCGCCCGAATCAGATCCAGCCCCACCAGGAACCCGCGCCGCGGCAACCGGTCCGCGTACGCGCCCGCGATCGGCGCGATCGTCACGTAGGCGACCATCTTGATCGCCAGCGCGGTTCCCAGCACCGCGCCCGCCCGCTCCCCCGCCAGCTCGTAGGCCAGCAGTCCCAGCGCGACCGTGGCCAGCCCCGTGCCGAACAACGCCACCACCTGCGCGGCGAACAGATGCCGGTAGTCCCGGCTGGCGAACATCGACGACGCCCGCACACTGCCTCCCGTGCCCGACCTGCCTTCCTCCAGCACCGTAACACACATATGAAGAGGTCTTCATCTGTACTCTCGTCGCTGGACCAGTGTCATGGCAGGGGCGGGCCGGGGGTGCGCGCCACCATGGCGGCCGCGGTGACGAGGTCCCAGCCGGGCGCGTAGGGCGTGCTCGACGTGAGTTCGTGGCCGGTATAGCGATCGAGCAGTTGTTCGACGGACGCGAACACCTCGGCGTGGGGGTGATCGGCGGGTACGCGGCAGCAGTGCTTGGCCAGGTCGAGCATCTGTTCCGGGCCCTCACCGCGCTTGGTGGCCTCCACACCGGCGGCCAGGTAGACGTAGAGCCGTTCCAGCAGCAGGTCCAGTGCGGGTGGCGGGCCGGGCGCCGGGCCCTGGTCGAGCACGTCGGCCCGCTCGACCAGCCGCCGGGCCTGCCCACCCATCACCGACCGGATCTGTTCGTGGTCCAAGCCCGCGTACCGGGCGCAGCGCAACGCCGCGTGCGCGCCCCACACAGGGGTCGAGTAGGGCACATCGCTGCCGAAGAGCACCTGTCCGGGTGGCACCGTGCCCAGCAGCAGCACCAGGTCGGTCGGGCTCCACCACGAGGTGTCGAAGAACAGGTTCGGGAAGCCGGCCGCCCGGCCGGCCAGGCACGACAGGTCGGTGAGCCCGGCGTGCGCGAGGATGACGCGGAGTCCGGGGCGGCGGGTCAGCAGGTCGGTCAGGCTGTCCCCGAATGGCTTGTTCTCCGGGCCCGCGTGCACCAGCACCGGCAGGCGCCGCGCCTCGGCCAGGTCGAACACCCCGGTGAGCCGCTCGTCGTCGAGGGTGAACTCGTCGCTGGCCGGGTGCAGCTTGATCCCGCAGGCACCGCGTTCGACGCAGCGTTCCGCTTCCCGCACCGGGTGGTCGTGGGGCGAGATCCGGCAGAACGGGACGAGTGCCGGATCGTCGGCAGCCGCGTCGATCACCTTGTCGTTGGCCGCGGAATAGCCTTCCGGCTCCTTCAACGGGAACACCGCGGCACGGGCGTCGACGCGGGCGAGTGCCTCACGCAGTTCGGGCAGTCCGGCGTGGAAGCCGCTCGGGTCGTTCTGCCCGATGTGGGTGTGGATGTCGAACAGGTCGATCCCGGGTGTTTCCCGGAGCAGGACCGCCAGCCACGGCTGGACGAGCGCGTCGGCGTACATCGGCTTCAGGTACCCAGGCCCGAAGCGATCCAGTCCGCCCGGCGCCGGAACAAGTGTTTTCCGGAGACCGTCACGGGTACGCGAAGTGCACTGTGGACGGGAGGGCGCGCGTGGGAGTCGCCAAGGGACGCCTGGTCACCGAGCTGCGGTTCGCGGCCCGTGAACTGGGCGTGCGTTCTCCCGGCGACGCGGGTGCGGGCCTCGGCGTGCTCCTCGTGCCCGGTTTCGGCTGCGGTGACTGGACACTCGCCCTCACCCGGAAGTGGCTACGCCGACGCGGATATCGACCGGCCCGTGCCCACATCGGGCTCAACGTGGGCTGCACCACCGAAATGGTGGACCGCGTCGAACAGCGCGCCGAGCAGCACGCACGGGCCACCGGCGGGCCGATCGTCCTGTTGGGACAGAGCCGTGGCGGCTGGCTCGCCCGGCTCCTCGCGAGCCGGCGACCTGAGCTGGTGCGAGCGCTGGTGACGGCCGGCAGCCCGGTTCTCGATCCCCTCAGCGCGAACCCGCGGGTCATCCGCCACGCACGGATGCTCACCAAGCTCTCCGCGATGGGCCTGCCCGGTCTGCTCGACGACGAATGCTTCAGCGGCGATTGCTACGAAGAGAACGTCCGGGCGCTGGCCTCGCCCCTTCCCCGCGGAATGCCCGCGCTCGCCGTCTACTCCCGCGCGGACCG
Source organism: Amycolatopsis magusensis (assembly GCF_017875555.1). Classification (GTDB taxonomy): domain Bacteria; phylum Actinomycetota; class Actinomycetes; order Mycobacteriales; family Pseudonocardiaceae; genus Amycolatopsis; species Amycolatopsis magusensis. The sequence goes on from NZ_JAGGMS010000001.1 coordinate 6,419,168, forward strand.
GGTGGCCCCGTGGAAATCGTGCCTGGATCCCTCGGCCGAATGCGTCGAAATCGCGAGCAGCCATTTCGACATGGCGCTGACCCCGGCGTTCTACGCGGTGCTGGAGCCCCGTCTGGCTGCCTGGAGCGCCGTGCACGAGAGCGTCCACCACAACTCATCCCGGTGACTTCAGCGCGGTCGTTTGCCGCGACTTCCTCACGGGTACCACTCAGCGAATGGGTGTGAGCGAAGTGGCCGTGGCCGGGCAGATCGCGCGGGACCTGGTGCTCGAACTGCCGGAACTGCCACCGGCGGGTACCGCCGCGGCCGTGCGGCACCGGCAGGAGACACTGGGCGGCAAGGGCGCGAACATCGCGGTCTCGCTGGCCCAGCTCGGCGCCTCGGTCAGCCTGATCGGCGTGGTCGGCGACGACGGCGTGGCCGACTCGATCCTCGACCGGGCGCGCGCCGACGGCATCGACACCACGCCGGTGATCCACCGGCCGGGCGTCGAGACCGGCCTCATCGTCGAGTTGCTCACCGAGGGCGGGCGCTGGCGTTATCTGGAGCACCTGCCCCCACAAGTGCTCCTGACCGAGGCCGACATCGCCGCCGCCGCTCCGGCGCTGACCGGTGCGTCCTCGGTGGTACTGCAACTGCAGCAACCGATCGACGCGGTCCTGGCGGCCGCCCGGACGGCGAAGAACGCCGGGGCGCGGGTGGTGCTCGACGGCACCCCCGCCGACGACCCCCGCGGGCGGGAACTGCTGCCCCTCGCCGATGTGCTCCGGCTCGACCAGCACGAAGGTGAACTGCTGACCGGGTATCGCCTGGACTCCGCGGACGCGGCCCTGCGCGCCGGGCGGGAACTGCTCCGCCAGGGCCCTTCCCTGGTCGCCCTCGCGGCGGGCGAAGACGGCAACGTCTTCGCCTGGGGCGACGAGCACGTGGTCCTGCCCCTGACCGGCGGGGATCCGGTGGACACGACCGGTGGCGGGGACGCGCTGGTCGCCGCACTGACCTTCGCCCTCACCCGCGGCGCGAGCCCGCCCAGGGCCGCCGCGCTGGCCGTGGCCGCTTCCGGCGCGACCGTGGCCCGGGCGGGCGGACGGCCCGACCTCGCCGCCGGGGCCTTGGCACCACACCTCGCCGAGCTGAACACCCGCGGCTGACCGCCTCCGCGCCGCGAGTTTCGGGCCCGGTTTCACGGGCACCCGGAAACGGACGACGAAGGAGTGATTCCGGTGAAAGCTGTGGTGTGGCACGGAGTCGGCGACATCCGCCTGGACGAGGTGCCCGATCCGAAGATCCTCGAGCCCAGCGACGCGATCGTCCGGCTCACGCGCAGCGCGATCTGCGGTACCGACCTGCACCTGGTGCGCGGCACCATGCCGGGCATGGTGCCCGGCACCGTGCTCGGGCACGAAGGGGTCGGCGTGATCGAGGAGGTGGGCCCGGCGGTGCGGGGGTTCACCCCCGGTGAACGGGTGGTGATCCCGTCCACCATCGGCTGCGGGACCTGCGTGTACTGCCGGGCGGGGTACTTCGCCCAGTGCGACACGGTCAACCCCGGCGGCGGTACCTGTTTCTTCGGCGGCCCCGAGTCCACCGGCCCGGTCGACGGGCTGCAGGCCGAGTACGCCCGCGTGCCCTTCGCCATGACCTCGCTGGTGCACCTCCCGGACAACGTCACCGACGACCAGGCGATCCTGCTCTCCGACATCTTCCCCACCGCGTGGTTCGGGGCCCGCCTGGCCGAGGTCGGCGAAGGTGACAGCGTGCTGGTGCTCGGTGCCGGGGCGGTCGGCCAGTTCGCGATCGCGTCGGCCAAGCGCCAGGGCGCCGGCCGGGTCTTCGCCGTCGACGGCCTGCCTTCCCGCCTGGACCTGGCCCGCAAGCAGAACGCCGAGACCATCGACTTCAACCGCGAGGACCCGGTCGCGCTGGTCCGCGAGCTGACCGGCGGGATCGGCGTGGACCGGGTCATCGAGGCGGTCGGCGTCGACGCCCAGCAGCCGTCCTCGGGGCCCGCCGCGCAGGACGCGGACTTCGAGGAAGAGCGCCGGGTCGCCGCACCGGAGGCGGCCCCGTCCGGCGATCAGTGGGTGCCCGGTGACGCGCCCAGCCAGGCCATCCGCTGGGCGGTGCAGACGGTGGCGAAAGCGGGCACGATCGGCGTGATCGGGGTCTACCCGCCCGGGTTCGACCGCTTCCCGCTCGGCGAGGCGATGAACAAGAACCTCACCCTGCACATGGGCAACTGCAACCACCGCCGCTACCTGCCCGGCCTGGTGGGCATGGTCGCCAAGGGCGCCTTCGAACCGACCGACTTCATCACCCGGCACGAGGAGCCGGCATCGGCGATCGAAGCGTACGAAACCTTCGACCGCCGCGAAGAAGGCTGGCTCAAGACCGTGCTCGACGTAGCCGGATGAAAGACGGGCTGGGCGAGCCGGAGCTCGCCCGGCCCGATCAGCTGACGTTGAAGTTCTGCGCCACGGCCACGGCCAAGCCGTCGAGCGCGCGGTCGAGGTGCTCTGCCACACCGGCGGGCGATCCCGGCGGTCGTACCCGCAACTCGGCGACGCTGGAACCGGCCCCGCCGTCGGAGACACGCAACTCCCCCGGCCAGCCGCCGGGGTCCGCGGGAGTCCAGGACAGCACTTGGCGCGCCGGGTCCACCACGACCTCGTAGGCGGACTCGCCACCATCACCGGCCGCGACGTGGATCGTGCCGCTTCCGGCGCGCACATCGATCTGCCCGGGGTCCACCAGCCGCACCGGGCCGGGGAGCCAGGCAGGCACCTGGGTCACGTCCGCGGCGGTGTTGAGGACCAGGTCGGCCGGTGCGGCGATCGACCGCTGCCGGGTGAGGAGGTTGTCCTGTCGTTCAGCCATGGCCCTGGCGTACCCGGTGCACGGCCTCGGCGAACGTCCACGGTGGCGAGACTCGGTCGAGGTGCTACGCCTGGACGGGGTCGGCTTCCCTGCGCACCGGTTGTTTCGGCTCGGAGCGCAGCAGGATCAGCGACGCGGCGGTGAGGACGAAGACGGCCGCGAAGGCGAGGTACAGGTTCCGCGGCGTCCAACCGGCGTCGAGCAGGGCACCGGCGACCGTGGGCGACAGGATGGCGCCGATCCGGCCGATGCTGATCGCCGTGCCGACGCCGGTGGCGCGTACTCCGCTGTCGTAGACGACCGGGGTCAGTGCGTAGAGGCCCGCGACGCAGCCGTTCACGAACAGCCCGATCAGCGCACCGGCGGCGAAGGCGGTGGTGAGCGAGCCGAGCGCGGCCAGGAACAGCGCGAGCATGGCGGCGGTGGCGAGCAGGTAGACGATGAGGACGGTGCGCAGTGGCCAGCGGGCGGCGAGCGCGCCCAGCGCGGTGGCGCCGAAGATGCCGCCGAGGTTGAGCAGGGTGCCGCCGGTCAGGCCCTGGGTGGCGGACAGGCCCGCTTCGACCAGCAGGGTCGGGGTCCAGCTGGTGACGAAGTAGAACCCCGCCATGACGAAGAAGAACGCCGTCCACAGGACCAGGGTGGCGCGGCGCAGCCGGGGTGCGAGCAGCGTCCGGAAACCCGCGGCGACCCCGGCCGGGGCGGAGGTGACCGTGGGCAGCGCGTCCAGCGGCGGGCGCCCGAAGCGGCGGGCGACGGCGTTCACCTTGTCCAGTGCCCGGTTCGGGCGGCGGGTGAGCAGGAAGTCGAGCGACTCGGGCATCCCGGCGAGCACGAGCGGGATGGCGAGCAGCGTCGCGGCACCCCCGAAGAGGAACACCGAGCGCCAGCCGAACGCACCGATCAGCACGACGGCGATCAGCCCGCCGAGAGTGGCGCCGAGGGCGTAGCCGGTGGAGTTGAGGCTCACCGCGAGGCCGCGCCAGCGCCGGGAGGCGTATTCGGCGGCGATGGTGTTGCTGCAGGCGAGAATCCCGCCGATGCCGAGCCCGGTGAAGACGCGCAGCAACCCGAGTTGGGTCGCCGAGCCGCTCAACGAGGAGAGCAGCATGCCGACGCTGACGATCACGAGGCAGCCGAGGATCAGCGGGCGCCTGCCGACGCGGTCGGCGAACGGCGCGAGGAACAGCGATCCGGCGGCCATGCCGACCAGGCCCGCCGAGAGCAGCAACCCGAGCTGGGCGCCGTTGAGGCCGAACTCGGCCGAGACCGCCTTGCCGGTGAACGCCATGACGAGCACGTCGAAACCGTCGAGCATGTTGAGCAGTACGCAGACGGCGACGGCCACCCATTGCGAGCGGTGCATGGGGCCTTCGTCGAAGTCGGCGCGCAGGTCCTGGGACATCGTTGTCCTTCCAGTACGTCGGGTGTCAGGCGATCCGGGCGCGCAGCGGCAGTGACTCCCACGACCGCAGCGTGTTGTTGAGGTGCCGCCGCGGTGGCGCGGCGGGTTCGAGGTGCTCGACGCGCCGCGCGAGCGCGGTGAGCAGCGCCTCGGCCTCGAGCCGGGCGACGTGCTGGCCGACGCACTGGTGGATGCCCATGCCGAAGCCGACGTGGCCCGAGGGGTCGCGGCCGAGGTCGAACCGGTCGGCGCCGGCGCCCCAGCGGCGTTCGTCGCGGTTGGCCGCGCCGAGGAACATCAGGATCTTGTGCCCGTCGGGGACGGTCCGGCCGCCGATCTCGATGTCCCTGGTGGCGGTGCGGAAGAAGACCTGGACCGGCGACTCCCAGCGGACGGCTTCGTCGAAGGCCACCCGGGCCAGTGCCGGGTCGGCGCGGAGGCGCGCCCACTGGCCGGGGTGGGTGGCGAAAGCGTGCAGGAGCGCGGAAAGGCCGTGCACGGTGGTGTCGACCCCGGCCGAGAGCAGGGATCGCACGATCAGCGGCGCCTGCTCGGGCAGGATGTCGCCGCGGTCGGCGGCGGCCCAGATGTCGGCGCCGAATCCTCCGGCGGCGAGCACCTCGCGGCGGCACTGCGCGGTCGTCCATGCCAGCAATTCGCCCGCGCGGGGCTCGCCCGCTTCGATGAGGTGGTTGTGCGGACCGAAGCTGTTGAACAGGTGGTCGCCGTAGGGCAGCAGGTTCTCCCGCCCCTGCGCGGGAATGCCGACAGCGTCAGGGAAGACCCGCAGGGGGAAGGACTCGGTCAGCTCGGGCACGGCGTCGATCTCGACGGTGCCGGACCGGTCGCCGAGCACCTCGTCGACCAGGGCTTCGGCGTCGGCGAGCCACTTCTCGCGGAGCGTGCGCAGAGCCCGGGGCGAAAGGATCTTCTGCAGGACCCGTCGTGGGGCGTCGTGACGCGGCGGGTCGGCTTCGAGGAGCAGGCTGGGCGGGCGCCACGGCGGCTCCTTGCGGAAGTTCGCCAGCCCGACCCCGGCACCGGACTGGAACCCCTGCCAGTCGACGAGCGCGGCGTGCACCTGCTCGTAGCGGGCGAAGGCGAGGATGTCGTAGGTGCTCAGGTGGACGACGGGCCCGGCCTCACGCAGGGCGCGCTGCAGCGGGATGGGGTCGGCGAGCACCTCGTCGCAGAACGGGTCGGCGTCAATGGTGGGCGCGGACAGCAGGGTGGTCACCGTGATCACTCCATTGTGGATGGTGAGCGGGCGGGTGGTCCGGGGTCAGAGGTCGAGGACGAGCCGGTCGCCGAGGGCGCGGGACACGCACGGGAACATGCAGTCTCCCGCCTGTTGCTCGTCGTCGTCGAGGATCGAATCGCGGTGGTCGGGCCGGCCGGCCAGCACGGTGGTCTCACAGGTGCCGCAGGTGCCCTGCCGGCAGGAGGACAGCACGTCGACGCCCGTCGACGCGACGGCCTCCAGCACCGTCTGGTCCGGGCCGACGACGACCGTGCGGCCGGATCGGGCGAGGGTCAGTTCGAACGAGGTGTCACGCACGCCCGCGGCGCGGTCGCGGGCGGTGAAGCGCTCGGTCCGCACCGCCTGCCTTGGCCAGCCGCTGGTCGTCACGGCGATCGCGTCGAGCAGCGGCCCCGGCCCGCAGGCGTAGACCTTGGTGTCCTCCCGCGGCTCCCCGAGGAACCGCGGCAGGTCCAGCAGCCCGACCTCGTCCTGGGGTGCGATCCGCACCCGCTCGCCGTAGCGGGCCAGCTCGTCGAGGAAGGCCATCGACTTCCGCGTGCGGCCGCCGTAGAGCAGGCTCCAGTCGGCTTCGAGCAGGTCCGCCTGCGCGATCATCGGCAGCAGCGGCGTGATGCCGATGCCTCCCGCGACGAAGAGGTAGCGCCGGGCCGGGACGAGCGGGAAGTTGTTGCGTGGCCCGCCGAGCCCGACCAGTTCGCCCTCGCGCAGGGTTTCGTGGACGTAGGCCGACCCGCCGCGGCTTGCCGGTTCACGCAGCACCCCCACGCGGTAGGAGCGGGCGTCCCACCGATCACCGCACAGGGAGTACTGGCGGGTGCACCCGTTGGGCAGCACCAGATCGATGTGGGCGCCCGGCGCCCAGTCCGGCAGCCGCCCGCCCGCGGGATCGGTGAGCACCAGGCTCACGACCCCATCGGCTTCGGTGTGGATGGCCGCGACGCGCGCGGTGCCCGCGTTGGCCCGCTCGCGGCTTTGCTTCGCGTGAACGACTTCGGTCACCTGGCTACCTCCCGTGGGTATTACGGAAGGATGCGAACCAGCGGGAACCTTGAGAAGGGCATTCTCAATGAATGGATGACCGGTCGAGCGCGCGGGAGATGGCACGGGCCGCCGTGCGCAGCACGGGGACCAGCGCGAACGCGTCGGTTTCCCGCGGCACGATGACCGACAGGGCCGCCGCGGCCGTGTCCTCGCTCCCCCGGATCGGCACGGCGACGCCGGTGGCCCCGGCGTGGATGTGCCCCTCGGCGATCACGTGCCCGCTCCGGCGCGCCGCGGCCAGGACCCGCCGCAGCGAATCGGGATCCGCGATCGTGTTCCCGGTGTAGCGGCGCAGCGGACGGCCGAGGATCCGCTGCCGCACCGCGGGCGGCGAGTACGCGAGCAGCACGAGCCCGGACGAGGACGCGTGCAGGGGCAACCGGCCGGCGATGTCGGTGTAGTTGATCACCGCGCCGGGCGCGGACAGCCGCTCCACGAAGAGCACCTCGTCCCCGTCCAGGACGCTCAGCTGCACGTGGTGGCCCACCACGTGGTGTACGTCTTCGAGGAACGGCATCGCCGCTTCCCGCAGCGACAACGCGGGCGAGGCCCGCTGGGCCAGCTCCCACAACCGCATGCCGACGCTGACCCTGCCGTCCGGTTCCCGTGCGAGGAGACCGTGCCCGACGAGTTCGGCGACCAGCCGTGACGTGGTCGCGATCGGCAGGTCCGCCGCGCGGGCGATCTCGGTGATCGTCCACGAACGACGGGACGCGGTGAACACCTCGATGATCCGGACCACGCGAGTGAGGACGGACTCCCCCGTGGCTACCCTGGGCATGCCGAGCAGTCTGCCGCACGGCGGCGCTCCACGCCGGGCCCTGCCACCACCGGGACCCGCTCAGTACCCGCGCGCGATCCAGTCGGACAGGTGCGGTGCCTCGGTGCCGACCGTGGTGCCGTCCCCGTGTCCGGTGTGGACACGAGTCTCCTCGGGCAGCTTGAGCACCCGGTCCCGGATCGAGCCGATGATCGTCGGGAAGTCGGAGAACGACCGGCCGGTGGCGCCGGGACCGCCGGAAAACAGCGTGTCGCCGGAGAACAACGCCTTCGCCTCCGGCAGGTGCAGGCAGATCGAGCCGGGCGAGTGCCCCGGGGTGTGGATCACCTCGAGTTCGGTGCCCGCCACCGCGATCCGCTCGCCGTCGCCGGTCTTCCAGAAGGCCTGCCCGGGATGGGTCATCTCCCACAGTTCCTGGTCGCCGGGGTGCAGCAGCACGGGCGCGTAGAGGTCCTTGCCGAGTTGGGGCGCGACGGTGACGTGGTCGTTGTGGCCGTGCGTGCACACCACCGCGACCACGTTCCGCCCGCCGACCGCGCCGGTGATCGCGGCGTCGTCGTGGGCGGCGTCGATGATCACCACCTCGTCGTCGTCACCGACGAGCCAGACGTTGTTGTCCACGTCCCAGGTG